>CALARR010000341.1 GCA_937889015.1 uncultured Planctomycetales bacterium
ATCCGCCGCATGGCAAGAGGCCGGCCAGGCCACGGCGCCGGAAAGCACCAAGATTCCGCAAGCGAACCACCATGTGCCACGTCCCATCGGCTTCCCTCCTTCCTGCCGTCATTTCGAGTATTCCAAGGCAGTCCCCTCTCTGTCCCGGACACAAAGCGCCCATTGGGAACGCGCAAAGAGGTCGGAAGTCGAATGCATGCAAACGGTATCCGACCCCTGCCGCGCGTCTCGACCCTCCGCGTCTTTTCGATTCCCTGCGGGATCACCGCGCCTCCAGGAATCGCACCAGGATCGCTGCCACGAATTGGGTCGCGTAGCCGCACGGGATCGCCAGCCCTCCCACGATTGCGCCTGTGCCGCAGCGAGCAACACAGCCCATTTGCCTGACACGCCGATGGAGACATAGTCCCACGAGAATCACAGCCCCGAAGCCGACAACCTGAAAGAAACCGCACAAACAGAAGACGGATCGGCTTAGCGATTGCCAGAGCACAGGCCCCGTGACACTGACGGGCAACACGGCTGAAGCAAGCAGCGATGTCCAATAGCCAAACATGGGCTACCCTGGCGACAGCACCACCACCCCGTACGTGTCCAGCAGCGGCAAACCAAGCGTCGCCGCCTGGCCGCGTGCCACCGCCAGCGACTGCTCCGGACCGTCGGGCGTCAGCAGGCGCGCCTCCGCTGCCTGCCACTTGGGGCCGAGGGCCAGTTTCAGCCCCTCGACCGGCTTGCCGGCGTAGTTCACCAGGTGTACCGCGCGCCGGCCGTCGGCCAGGTCATAGGCCGCGATGGCCACCGTGTCGCTGCCCGACAGCCGCGCCGACCACTGCCTGCCCAGGGCCTGCGCGATGCCGGCCGCCACTTCCTTGTGCCCCTTGGGCAAGGGCACCAGGTGCATCGAGGTCGTGCTCACCTTGCTCCGCGCCGCCTTGTCCTCCAGGCGCACCACGCGCGCCCCGGTCAACCCGGCGAAGGGATCGGCCGTGCGCAGCCGGCCGGTCTCCGTATAGCGTCCGCACGCGCCGGCCAGCACCAGGCCTCCGCCGCGCTGGGCAAACGCGCACAAGGCCGCGCACTCCGCGTCGGTCAAGTGCGACTGCCCAGCCACGATCAGCGTGCCGAACTGCTCCATCCGTTTCAGGTCGTCGCCGAACACGGTCTCCCAACTGAAGCCCGCGCGGATCAACACTTCTTCCACGCCCAGGACCAGTGGCCAGGCATAGACATTGTCCAGGGCCTGCGAGGCGAATGTCTGCAGCACGGCCACGTCCGCGACGGGCCGCGCGCCGGCCATCAGCTTCTCGTTGCCGCGCGCAAATTGCATGTAGCGCCGGAATCCCTCGCGCAGATCGTCGCGGTCGATCTGCATGCCCGCCCCCTCGCCGTTGGGCCGCAGTCCCCAGTTCGTGCCCGGCACCCCGCGGAAGGCCGCCGCCTCGGCCACTTGCAGCTGGAAGTCGGCCGCCTCGCGCGGCAAGCCGATCCCCGTGGCGCTGTCTTTGCGCCACGTGGTCGACACCACGCCGTAGCCGATCGCCTCTCCCTGCTTGTACGCCCGGATCTGGCTCACCAGCGCGCCGTCCACCATCCCCGCGCAGTTGCTGTTCTCGGCGAACATCAGCGTCAGGTGCCGGCCCACCATGGGGGCCCAAACGCTCCGCTTGTAGGGCGAATCCTGCGAGCGCGGATGGGCCGGATTGGCCAGCAGGATCACGTCCGGCCGCACGCTCCGCGCGTGGTCGGTCAGGTCGCGGTGATACTCGCCCAGCGTCTCGCACCGCCAGCGCACCCAGGCCTGCACCAGCGGGTCCTGGATGCGGCTCACCGACGCCTGCTGCGGCGGTTGCCGCACGTGCTCGTAGTCGTCCATCCCCAGCCGGTCGCGCGCGTTCGGGCAGTTCTTGGCCATCCACTCGCGGAAACTCTTCTCGCACCGCGCGCAGTAGCAGGGATTGGCGTAGTCATTGTCGAAGTGCAGCCCGTCCAGCCCGATCTCCTGCAGGCCGTAGCTGATCACCCGCTTCATGTAATTGCGGAACTCGCTGCTCAGCACGCAGGGCGCCCAGCGAAAATACGAGCTGCCCCAGGTGTTCTTGTTGCCGAACTGATCGCGCTGGATCCAGTCCTCGGCGCCCGGCTCCTCGCCCAGAAATGCCTCGTAGTACAGCGATCGCGACTGGCAATAGCCCAGCACGCGCAGGCCGTGGCGGTGCGCTATCCGCACCAGCTCCGCCGTGCGCTGCTGCTCCGCATGTTCGTGCTTCAGCCCAAATCCCTTGAAGAAATGCGTCACGGCCAGGTTCACCCCCAGGCCGGTCATCGTCCGCACCAGCTCCTCGGAGTGAATGCGGTTGTACCAGTCGGGCAGCCAGGGGGCGTGCGCGTCGACCGCGCCCACCACGCCGTTCATCCGCCGATAGTGGTCCAGCGGCTCCCAGGCCCACCACGACCAGTACAACGGCGGCAATCCGTCTCGGGGACGTGCCGCCGGGGCCGCCGGCAAATCGGCCGCAAGCGCGGCAGGCAAACAACATCCGGCAGCCGTGCTGCCCAAAAGTTCCAGGAACTCGCGTCGCTGCATGGCTTTATCCTTTGACTCAATACACACGCGGAAGCGGCGGAAGCCTCCTGGCGGGGGGCTGGTTGGAAGGTTGGACTGGCGGCGGAGCCGACGGCTGCCCTGGCGCAGCCGCGCCGCTTGCGGCGCGCAGTTGGCGCGCCTTCTCCTGGTCGGCCAGGGCCATCACCTTGTCGCCCTTCTGTTCGTAGACCCAGGCGCGCAGCGTGTATGTCTCCGGGTTCTTGGGATCCAGGACCACCGCCGCGTTGAAGTCGGCCAGGGCCTTGTCGAATTCTCCCTGCTTGCGATAAGCGATGCCGCGATTCACATAGGCGTCGGCGTCTTTCGGGTTCAGACGCAAGGCCTCGGTGTAGTTGATGATCGCCAGCGGCAGATTGCCCTTGCTCCAATACACATTGCCGCGGTTGAAATAGGCCAGCGGGTCCTTGGGGTTCAAACGCACCGCCTCGTTCAGGTCGGCCAGGGCCTTTTCTGTTTCCGAGCGATCGTCGTAGGCCGCGCCCCGGTTGAGATAGGCGTCGGCGTAGTTCGGGTCCAGGCGGATCGCGGCGGTATAGTCCTCGATCGCCCTGTCATCCTTGCCCAGGTTGCGCAGCACGTTGCCGCGGTAGTAGTAGACTTCCGCGTCCTTGGGGTTCAGACGCAGGGCCTCGCTGTAGTCGACCAGGGCCTTGATCATGTCTCCCTGCTCGTCGTACAACGCGCCGCGTTTGACAAACGTGTCGGCGTCCTTGGGGTTCAGCACGATCGCCCGGTCGTAGTCAGCCAAGGCCTTAGCCGCCTGCCCCTTCTGGTCGTACACCACGCCCCGATTCACGTAGGCGTCGGCGAAATTCGCGTCCAATTCGATCGCCTTGTTCAACTCGACCAGGGCCTTGTCCAGATCGGGTTTGCTGAGATAGGCGTTGCCCCGATAGAAATAGGCTTGAGCGCTCTTCGGCGCCTGCTGGACCGCCTGATCGAACTGGGCGATCGCCGCGTCGATCTCCCCCTTCTCCAGAAGCTGCTTGCCGCGCTCCAGGGCCTCCTCGGCCAGACCGCCCGAGGTCATCCACACCGCCAACGCCAGCCCCATCCACCATCGCCACGCAACTTGCATAGGACACTTCGCCAGGACAAGAAAAGGGTCATTCGCCACAACCGCCCGAAAGGGCCCAGAATAGCACGGCTCACGCGCCTTTGCCAGTCGCCGCTCCCATGTCAGGGGGCGGATCGGTTCTCCAATGCAGGCTGGGGCACAGCGCAGCCAAGCCCCACCGTTTCACGTTGCTTCTCGGAAAAGGTGGGGCCACGCCCCAGCCCACGGTCTTCCCCATCTTGAAAAACGGATGGGCCCTGCACCGCTCCGTGGTTTTGGCTGTACTCCAGCCATACTAGGGGTCTGCCCAGCACATCGGATTGGGCCAAGCACACGCATTCACCCACATGGATGCAACAACCCACCTGGAAGGACTGGCCTGGCGGCCGTTGCAGGCAACGCCGTAAGTTCTTGAAGCTAATATGGTTGCGGCTATGCAACACCCTGTTGCCTGAGGCAGCGCCGACCAAACGCGTTGCATGTTGCGTTGATTCGAGTCGTCCCGCGGTTCGTGCGCGCACCAACCCCACCGAAACCCGCAGCGTAAGCCAGCCAGCCACCGTCTTACCTTGAAGCCCGAAGCGCAAGCGAGGCAGCGCCGGCAACTCACCGTCGCTTGTGCTCCGAGCCTCGACAGCATCTCAGCCCACCTGTCCCTTTGTCCCTTTGCCCCTTCCCCTTTTCTCCTTCTTACACAGAAGTCGGCGAGAAGCGAGAAGGGTGGCCGCGGCAGTGCCTTTGCGTTGTGCCAGGCGGTGCCCTATACTGCGCGCCTGGCCCCCCCGCCTCGTTCTGCAAAACTTTCACCCCCAGACGCGAGCCCCCAATGCCGACCCTCTCGGCTTTGCGCACGGCGCGCCCGGGCATCGGCAATGCAGATCCGCACACAACCCCTACCCAGTTCCTGATTTCATGGAGACGATTCTCATGGCGGTCACTAGCAGAGCGGCGGAGACCTCACACGTATCGCGGCGGCGGTTCTTGCAGCAGACGGCAGTCCTGGGAACAGCGACCTATAGCGCCCTGTCGCTCCAGCGCGGCGTCCACGCCGCGGGCAGCGACGTCATCAAGGTGGGCCTGATCGGTTGCGGCGGCCGCGGCAGCGGCGCTGCCGCCAACGCCATGAACGCCGGCAAGGACGTGCGCGTGGTCGCCGTCGCCGACGTCTTTGCCGAACGAACCCAGACGGCGCGCGAGCAACTGTCAAAGAAGTATCCCGACCAGTTCGTCGTGGACGATGCGCACACCTTCGTCGGTTTCGACGCCTATCAGCAGGTGATCCAGAGCGGCGTGGACGTGGTGGTCATCGCTTGCACCTCGCACTTCCATCCCGTGTTCCTCAAGGCGGCCGTTGCTGCGGGCAAACACGTCTTCGTGGAAAAGCCGGTGGCGGTCGATCCGGTCGGCGTGCGTATCGCCGCAGCCGCCTGCGAAGAGGCCCAGAAGAAGAACCTGAGCGTCGTGTCCGGCTTCTGTTGGCGCTACGACCAGGGCGTCAGCGAGACGATCGAGCGCATCCGCGACGGCGCCATCGGCGAGGTGATCGCCGTGCACGGGGCGCGCCTGGGCGGGTCCTATGTGCTCCGCGCGCGCCAGCCCGAATGGAACGAAATGCAGTATCAATTCCAAAATTGGTACCACTTCAACTGGCTCTCCGGCAGCGATCCCGTTCAAAATCTGGTCCACCAGATTGACAACGGGTCGTGGGTCCTGGGCGATGCCGAGCCGGCCGCGGCCTGGGGCTTGGGCGGACGTCAGGTGTGCACCGACCCCAACATGTACGGCGACGAATTCGACCATCACGCCATCGTTTACGAGTACGCCGACGGCAAACGCTTCTTTGCCCACGGTCGCCACATCCCCGGCTGCTACAACCGCGCCTCGGTCGTGGCCCTGGGCACCAAGGGCCGGGCCTTCATGCCTTCCCGGCCCTACATCGAAGGCGAGAACCCCTGGAAGTTCCCGACCCCCAAGACGCCCGTGGCCATGACCGATCGCGAGCACCAGGTGCTCTTCGAGGCCATCCGCAGCGGCAAACCCGTCAACAACGGCACGCGCATGTGCCACAGCACCTTGCTCTCCATCATGGGCGAGATGGTCTGCTGCACGGGCCAGCAGATGACCTGGCAGCAGATGCAGCAGTCGCAGTTGAGCTATGCTCTGCCGCGCTACGGCTGGGACGTCGAAGCACCGATCAAACCCGGCCCCGACGGCCACTACCCCGCCTTCCTGCCCGGCACCACCAAGCTCGGCTGATGATGAGGGACTCCGGTCGCGGCGGTCCGCGATTGCGTCTCGGGTTAGAGTCCGCGAACCACCGGGCCACACCGAATCTATCGCACACACCAACCACAGGAGCGATTCGCACATGCCTTGTCGAATAGCTGCAGAACCTGCTTCGCGTCTGGCGCTCTCGCGGCGCGGTTTCCTGGCCGGCGCCATGGCCGCGGTCGCCGTGCCCCAAGTGATCCCCGCCTCCGCCCTGGGCAAGGATGGCCAGACTGCCCCCAGCGATCGCATCACGATCGGCATGCTCGGCGTCGGCAACCGCGGCAGCAGTTCCCTTTCGGCCATGCGTCCCCTCTCCGAACACCAGGTCGTGGCCATCGCCGATTGCCGCCGCGAGCGCGCCCTGCGCGCCCAGGAACAGGTCAACGGCTTCTATGCCGATCGCGTCGGCCAGCAGTCCTTCTCCGGCTGCCAGATCTACAACGATTTCCGCGACCTGCTGGCTCGCCCGGACATCGACGCCGTCTGGGGCTGCGTGCCCGATCATTGGCACGCGGTGGTCTACAGCCGGGCGATCGAGGCCGGCAAGGACATCTATGGCGAAAAGCCGATCACGCGCTACATCGCCCATGGTGTCCATGTACGCGACGCCGTGCGGCGCTACGGCTGCGTATTTCAGACCGGCACCCAGCAACGCAGCCAGGTCCAGTTCCGCCAGGCCTGCGAACTGGCGCGCAACGGCTACCTGGGCAAGGTGCACACCATCGACGTCGGCGCGCCCGGCGGACGCGCCTATCCGGCCGAGCCTCCTTGCGATCCGCCCGACGGGTTCGACTACGACCTTTGGACCGGCCCGGCCCCCTTCATTCCCTTCGACAAGAAGCGTTGCGAATGGCTGGCCATGTACATGATTTCGCACTACTGCGCCGGCTTCATCACCAACTGGGGCGTGCATCACCTGGACATCGCCGGCTGGGGCTGCCCCGAAGTCTTCGACAAGGCCTTCGAAGTCCAGGGCGCCGGCGTCCTGCCGGCCGAAGGCATGACCGACACCTGGATCTCCTGGCAGATGGAACTGCGCTGGGCCAGCGGCCTGAAGATGAACTACTCCAACATCGGCAATCCCTGCGAGTCGGGCTGCAAGTTCATCGGCGACGAAGGCTGGGTCCGCGCTGACCGCAAGGGCATCTGGGCCGAGCCGGCGTCCTTGCTGACCGTCAAGCTCAAGCCCAGCGACACGCACTTGCACGCCAGTCCCGACTATCCCAATCCCTACACGGGCCATACGGCCGACTTCTTCCGCAGCATGCGCAGCCGCCAGGATCCCGTCTCGCCCGTCGAAGCAGGGCACGCGGCCAGCACCTTGGGGAACGTGTCGGATATCGCCCTGCGCCTCGGCCGGCGCCTGAAGTGGGATCCCACGCAGGATCGGTTCGTTGGCGACGCCGAAGCCAACGCCATGCTGACTCAGGCCGATCGCAGCCCCTGGACCATCTGAAGCCACGCCACTGTCATATGAGGTTTTCCGTCATGTTTGTGCAGACTGAAGCGAAGAAAGCGCGAACCAGCACGCCGGTCTTTGGCCTAGCGCGCTCGTTTGCTTGGCACGGCGCAAGGTGCCTGGCAAGCGTATTGGCTGTCTGGCTGCTATTGGCCTTCCGCCTGGCCGCCGCCGAGTTTTCCGCCGAGGAGGCCTGGAAGGTCCTGCCTAAGTACGAATATGGCCAGGACATGGCCCCCTTGTTGACCATCGATCGCGAGGTGATTCAGGCCATGGCCTCGGCCGAGACTCGTTCGGCCTGTGCCGTGCGTCTGGCCAGGCTCTTGGAAGCCGCCGAAACGACGCCGGCCGCTCGGCAGTATGCGTGCCTAAAACTCCGCCAGGTGGGCACTCCCGCTCAGGTCCCCGTGCTGGCCAAACTCTTGGCTGACACGCAACTCGCGGAAAGCGCACGCCAGTCGCTGCAAGCCATTCCCGGCGACGAATCGGCCGCCGCGCTCCGTACCGCGCTGACGACCTTGCGTGGCCCGCTTTTGGTGGGCGCGATCAACGCGCTCGGTGCTCGTCGCGACACCCGGGCCGCAGCCAAGCTCCAGGAACTCACCGCCAGTCCGGATTCGTCCGTGGCCGAAGCCGCACGCCGCGCACTGGGCAACATCGCCAACGAACAGTCCGCAACCGTTTTGGCGGCCCAGGCTGCCCAAGCAGCCACCCCGACCCTGGCCGTGGGCCAGTTGCGCTGCGCCGACGCCTATGCGGCCTCCGGTGCGGTGGATAAGGCGCGAGCCATCTACGACGCGCTGTGCCAACCCGGGCAGGCGCGCGGCATCCGTCAGGCCGCGTTGGAGGGACTCTTCCGCCTGGAGAAGGACCGCGCGGCCGCCGTGCTTGCCTGGATGGCCAGTTCCGACCCCGTGCGCTGCCGGATCGCCGCCGGCCACCTGGCCTGCCTCTCCGACAAGCAACTCGACCAGTTGAGCGATCGCCTGGCCGATCTTCCGGAAGTGAGTCAAACCGTGGTCCTGGAGGTCTTGGCGTTGCGTCCGGGCGCGGATCGACTGGCCCTGATGCTCAAGGCCGCTCAGAGCGATAAGCCTGAGCTGCGCCTGGCCGGCATCCGCGGCCTGGGCACCCTGGCCGACACTTCCACCCTGCCATTTCTGCTTGAGCGTCTGTCAGCAGGCGGCGAAGTGACCAAGGCCGTGCAAGAGGCCTTGGGCCGCCTGCCGCGCAAAGCCCTCACGACCGAGCTCCTGGCCGCGCTCCAGAAACGCCCTGAAATCCGCGCTCCGGCCATCGATCTCCTCGCCCAGTTGCGGTGCTACGAGGCAATCGACCCACTGCTGATCCTGGCGGCCAACGAAGATCCGGCCGTCTACGAGATGGCCTTGGATGGCCTGCGCCGCATTGCCGATCCCGACAAGACCGACATTCCGCGCCTGGTCCGCTTGCTGCTGAACGTGCCGCCGGGCAAGCAGCGCGACGAGGTGGAGAAGACCATCATGCTGGTCTGCGAGAAGTTGCCCGCCAAGGCCGATCGCGCCGAGCCAGTGCTGGCCGCGCTGGCCAAGGTCTCCGCGGACCAGGCGCCCAAGTATCTCCCTCTGCTGGGACGCTTGGGCGGCGCCAAGGCCTTGCAGACCGTCCAGGCGTCGCTCAGCCAGGCCGATCCGCAGATCAAGCAAGCCGCCGTGCGCGCCCTCTGCAATTGGCCCGACGCCGCCGTGGCCGACAAGCTCTGGGAACTGGCCACCACCGCCGATGACCCCAACTCCAAGCGTGCGGCGCTTCGCGCGTATATCCGCGTGGTGACCCTCAAGAGCGATCGGCCCGAGGCCAAGACCTTGTCCATGCTCCAGCAAGCCATGCAGAAGGCGGAGCAACCCGAGGACCGGCAACTGGTGCTCGCGCGCGCCTCGACCGTGCGCACCATGGAGGCCGTTGCCTGGATCGCCGGCTACCTCGACCAGCCGGATCTCGCCCAGGCGGCCTGTGCCTCCCTCGTCGACCTGGCGCATCACCGCTTCCTGCGCCACCCGAACATGGACCGCTTTGGCCCTCTGCTGGACAAAGTCAGCCAGATCAGCCGCGATCCCGCGGTGGTCGAACGTGCCAAGAAATACCGTCTTGGCCTGTAAGCCTGCGGCCGCAATCGGCTACTCCCCGGCCTGGCGCACCTGGCGGCATTCGCCGTGCGTCAGCCGCCGCAGGGCCTCGCGCACCGCCGGACGGTAGTTGTTGTAGTCCACGCACTCCAGGCTGATGCCGCTGGCCCCCTCCCGGTGCGCAAGCCGCGTGAGGGCCTCGGCCAGTTCTTCCCCCTTCTGGCCCGTGGCCTTTTCATACGCCGGCAACCCACAACCGGTGAAGTCGTATTGCTGCACCGGGCACCACACGCGGCAGCGCCCCGCCACGGCGTCCAGCACCTGGCGATAAGCGGCGCGTGTGCTTTCCAAGGGGGACTTCTTGTCCCATCGGACGTAGTTGATCACCAGCGTGTCGACCAGCCCCTCCTCGACCCACCGCCGCCAGTCGGCCGCGCTGCGGATCAGAGGCTCGTCGCTCAACGGGGCGATCTCCGGGATGCCCACGGCCAGTTCCACACGCCGGCCCGAAGCCTGCAACCGCGCTCGCAACTGGCGCAGGAACCCACTGACGTATTCCGACACATGCCGGCACCAGCGCGGGTCCTTGGGATCCGCCGGCGGTTCCGTGCCGTATTTCTGCCGATAGGCAGACACCACCGGCTCGACATATTCGTAGCCCGGGCCCCACGCGCCGGTTCGCCAGAAATCCACGAACAAGACCTCCACCCCGCGCGCCAGCAGTTCATCTACCAGGGCCAACTTGTGCTGGACCGCCGGTTCGTAGGCCAGGCTCACGCGTCCCCACCACGGCTGGCCCGACACGTTCCGCCCCCAGAACTGCGGATGCTCCAGGTTATACTGGCCGATGGTCCAGCCCGCCCAGTGCGTCTCCTCGAATGGCCAATGGATGCCAGGCCGCAGACCTCGTTCCTTGCACAGGCGCACCACCTCGCGAATGATGTCGGGCTGGGCTTCGCCGTAGCGCACCCAACCGCCCACAGGGCGGTTGTCGGCGATCCGCCGCTTATCGATCTGGCTCGAATGGTGATGCGCCTCGATCTGGCTCTGATAGCGCATCGTCGATCCGCCGCAGTTCCGCCACAAGATCGTCGTGGCCCCGGTCTCCTGCACATGGTCCAGAATCTGGGCCCAACCCTCCGCCTTCTCCGTGTCGAAATGCCTGGAGAAGTCAAAATGATCGACCCAGGCCGCGACTTCAAAGCGCTCGGGCGCTGCGGCCCACGCCGCACTTGCGGTCGCCAGCCCCGCCAATGCCACCACGACGCCCATCCTTGCCGCACGCCACCTTCGCACCAGTCTTCGCATGCCATTGACCTCAAACTTCATTTCCGTGCGCTGAATACCAACGACCTACTTGGACCGCATCGCCCAGAACCACTCCAGGGCATCGCCGCGTGCCTCCTCCGGCGAAACCTCCCGGCCGAAAACGGCCAGATCGTAAATCCAGCCGGGGAAAGAGGCGGAACCGTTGTATTGCGTTCCGATGCGGACTTGAATCGGCGCGCCGTAGCAGTACAAGGCGTCCGCCGCCGTCGTTTGCTGCAAATCGCCATCCACGTACAGACGCACGCGCCCGTCAGCATCGCGCATGCCCGTCAGAGTTACCGGTCGGCTCGTGGGCAGCGGCTGGTGGGAACGCGCGCCGCGATACTGCAGATCCGTAGTCCGCGAGTTGAAGAAGGCCCGGCCGTCCTCGCCTACGTAGAGCTGCCACCCCAACCGGTTGCCCGCATACTCGCCCATCGCAATCATCGCCAGCTTGCCGCTCTTGACCGGTTTCACCACCGCGCGCACGGCAAACGGCCCTGCGCCAAAGTCGAACCCCTTGGCTTTGGGAATCGCAATCCACGTCTCAGCCGCGGCAAAACTCGCGCCTCTTTCCAGCCAGGTCGGCGCGCCGTGAACCTGCCCGGCATTCTCCTGGGGGCTCAAGTCGGTGACCGTCGGCCCGGGCCGCTCTGCAAACGAGTAGTGCAAGACTTGCTTCTGGTCGGCCGGCCGCGTGACGGTCGCTGCCGCCGATGGGATGGCAGGCGCCTCCGTGCAATACAACTTGTACGCCCCCGTGCGGTTGTTCTCCCACACAAGGCGACGTCCGTCCGGGGCCCAGGCCGGGCTGCGCGAGTTGCCCGGCCCCGCCTCCAGCCGCGTCCGCTGGCCGCTGCGCGCGTCCAGCAGCCACACTCCCCAGCCCGCGTCGCCGACCTCGAATCCCGTGCATGCCAAAAGCGTCCCGCTGGGACTCCAGCGTGGTCCGTAGAAACAACCCTGTGCGCTGGTCAGCGTATAGCCGTCCTCGGGCGTGTCGCGGTGCGCGATCCTGATCCGCCAATTGTCGCGAAACCCGGCGATCGCACCGTAGGCGAACGATCGGCCATCCGCCGCGAAACTGGCCTGCACCGCGGCGTGGTCTTTCCCTTCGCGCCGCAATACGACCTTGGGCTCGCCCCCCTCCACCGCTACCTCGCACAGACTCACCGCGTTGGTCTTCTCGTTGGCGCCGCGATCCGACGAGAACCAGATCGTTTTGCCGTCGGGTAGAAACACTGGCGCGTAGTCGCGGTATCGGCCTTGCGTCAGCCGACGCGGCGCGCCCCCTTCGGCCGGGACCAGGAACAGGTTGTAGCCTTCCTCGATCCCTTCGAAGGCCGTCTTCGTGAAATGCGCGTAGCTGTACACGATCCACTTCCCGTCGGGCGACCAGGCCGGAAAAGCCGCGTGGCCCGGCCCTTCGACCAGCGGCTTCAGTGCCTTGCTCGCCACGTCCAAGACATACAGATCCAGCGTTCCCTGGCGGTCGGACTGGAATACGATTTGCTTCCCGTCGGGCGACCAGGCGGCCTCGGTGTCATTGCCCGGGCCGGAAGTGAGTTGCAGCAACTCGCCGCCGACGCCCGGCCCCGGCAACCCCGCCAAACCTGCCAGGGCCACCGCCCATACCACCGCCGGCCTGAAAGCCCACGGACTCGCGCCGAGAAGACTCTGTGCTTCGTTCCGCTGCATCACGCATACTCCGAGATCTGTTTGTCAACACACCGCCGATCCTCTCACGCACGGATCCTGAGCCTGGGCCCGCACGAAGGCTGGCGGCCTCCTGGCTTCACGGGCGAAGCCCACGGTAGTGTTCAGCCACCGCCTTGATCAGCGTCTCGCCCGACTGCAGATTCTCCTTCTTGGTCAAGATCGCTCCCGCCCCTTCGCACAGTACGGCGGTGATCTTGAACTGTCGTCCCGGGCCGCCGCTCCAGGTGGTCTCTCCCCGATCCGCGCAGAACTGCAGCGGCTTGACCAGTTTCTGTGTATCGTGCCTGGCCAGGATCTCGGCGAACGCCTCTTTCGTGCCCAGCACGCCGCCGAACTCGGGCCCGGCAGTCAGCAGCGGGTCCACCACGCCGCCCCAGGTATGCATCGACCAGATGTCGGTGACCGGGGAGGACGAGGCCATGATCGCTTCCAGGTCTTTCTGGAACAAATAGGCCTCGTGCGCCTGGCTGGCGGCATCCGCCCCTTCGACGCGATACGAGCGATTCATGTCCACGCCCTGCGCGTTCACGCGATACCACCCCTTGGACGGCCCGTCCGGACTCATCATCAGCACAAAGTGGCAGATGCTGCGGCGGCGGCAATCGGCCCCGCTGTCGCTCAGTAGCCAGTCGATCATGGCCACCATCCGCCACTGCGAGTTGTGCTCGCCCGGATGCTGGTTGGCGAAGTAGTGGACCCACCGTTTGTCACGCGCGTGTGGGCTTTGCGGCTCCGTGATTTCCAGCCGTTGGAGCTTGCGTCCGCCCAGCGAAACGCCCACCTCCCGAATCACCACGGCCGGATGCTTGCTCCATTGGACCAGCAGGGCCGTGGTATCTTCATAGGACATGGGCACTTGCAGCCCGAACCAGACTTCGTCTCGTGCGAATACCGGAAAGACAAGCTCGTTCTGCTTGCCGTTGGTCTTCTTCTCCCAGCGGATCGGTTCCCACTCCCGGCCGTCGTACGACCAGGAGTGAAAGTACTCGTCGAAAGCGAAGCGTGGCTTGGGGTGCTCGAAACGCACCTCCAATCGCAGCGCCTTCCCTTGGGCATTGCGCACAATATGGAACTGGCAATTGTTGGCCCAATCGGCATGCGTTGGAGCACTGCTCAGCGTCACGCGGAAGTGGTTGTCGCCTGCCTTTTCGATCTTGGCCCCCTCCGAGCCCAGCGGCCCATCGAAGCAGAAATCCTCCACGCGTAATTCACCGGCCTGCAGGCGCGAGCAGGCCACGGTCAACAAAGCGGCCATCACGACCAGACGATCGAGGGTAGGACGCATCCTCTTCTCCCTTCCGTTACGAGGCTCTTCTGGCTTTTTGCGAACGTCATCCACAGCCCTGCCGGCTATCGGTATCGAGCCACCAACACCTGTTGGCCGTCGAGTTTCAAGGTACGTGGCACCGCTCCAGGCCTTGGTGTCCAACGCCCGTCGGGGTTCAGCACATAGGCTTCGTCCGGCGCGCGTGTCAAACGTGGATCGTCACACAACGTGACCCAGCGCGGTTGCGTGTCCCAGTTGATGGCCAGCAGCAGATGCTCCCCCTGCCGGTTGACCGCCAGGCACAGTTCCACGTCATCTCCCTCGGGCAAGCGACCGGCCAGCAGCGCGCGAGGCCGCTCCGTGTGCCTCTCGCTTCCGGCAATCGCTTGCAGGATTGCCCCGGCCGCTTCGGGATCGATCGTGGCCGGCTGGACCCGCTCGGTATGCGTACGGTTCTCCGTCCCTCGCGATTCAGCCTGGCGCTGCAACATCCGGCCCGAAACGTAGACCAACTCTCCCTTGCCCAGCACCCGTTGGGCAAACTCCTGCTTCGCGGCCAGGCGCGGCAGGTCGCCCAACAGCTTCTCGAGCGCTGGCCGGGCATGAGGGGCGCCGTCAGCGTCCAGGGGAGCGTCGGGACCGCACACAATCACGCGTTTTCCCGCGCGTGCCAGTTCTTCCAGCAGCCCTGCTCGGCTGGCGTCGATCGCCAGAGCAAACGGCACCAGCACGACCGAATGTGGCGCCAATTCCTCCTTACGCACGGTTTCCAGGTAATAGAGCGTGCTGGGCGTGCCGGTACGCAGCAGCAGGTACAAGGCTTCCTTTTGCACCTGGGACGCAAACCGCGGTTCGGTGATGCCTTGGGTGTCGAAGAGGGGCGCGGCGTTACGCGGCTCGACGTTTAATCGCCATGCGTCGCAACTGGCGCGCGAGAAAAGCAGGGCCACGCCGGGGGCTGGGCGTGCGCCGTCCAGCCAGGGATCGATCTTCTCCAACAGGCCATACACGCCGCCGATGGCCGCCTTGTTCATCTCGGGCTTGGGGGCCAAGGGGTTCGCCCCAAAGATGCAGTGATGATGGAACCAGGCCAGCTCGTCCGCTCCGTGCCACACGGCCGACAGGGCCGCGCCGTAAATCTCCACCGGGTCCAACTCGCGATACTCGCGCCGCAATCGCGATCCCTCCAGCACCACGCCGCACGTGCGTTGCGGCCCGCATGCGGCCAGGTGCTCGGTGGTCTCCGTCACGTACCAATGCGTACTGTCGCCCCGGTAGTTGTGCAGCAGGATGTAAGGATCGGTGGTCGGATATTCCAGACCGGCCTCATAACCCAGCCGCTCCCAGGCCACGCCCGAACCGTACCAGAAATCGGAGCAGATCGGCGAAACGCAGATCAGGCTGTCCGTGCGTATCGCCGGGTTGGCTTGCTTGACCGCCTTCACGCTTCGCGCGACCCAGTCCGTCGTGCTGTCGTAGCGGAACCGCAGCCAGTGGCGATACACGGCGTCGGTCGAGGGCAACACGCGCGGCAAAGCCTCGGGAAAGGGCTCCTTGAATCGCGCCGCAAACCGCTTCCGGCACTCTGGGCAGTCGCAGTAGGTGGGCAACTTCTCGTAGAACTCTCGCACCTTGGCGTCGGCATGCTTGCCGTAGGCCTCGCGCAGACGGCCATTGTCCCAGTTGTATTCGTCGGGGACCATGGCGATCCCGGCCAGCGGGTAGCGAGCCGCCTTGGCCAGGGCCTCAATCCAACGCGTGCCCCAAGGGCCGTTGACGCACGCATATTGGGGAAAGGCGGGGTCCTCGGCGTCGCGAATCGCCGGCCACCGCAGGCCCATCGTCAACCATACGCCGATCCCGCGGCGCTGCGCGGCCTGAAGGAACGTCCACAACGGGTTGTCGGCCGATAACGGCTTTTCCCAGCCTTCGTAGTCGCTGTGCAGGTAGCCGTGCAAGGCATTGGCATGGAGTGCCGCGAAGTCGGCGAACAACTGGCTCTGTTCGGCCAATTCCACCTGGGCGTCCCGGTCGAAACCGGGGCACTTCAGCAGGTTCGGACCGTCAACCTCGCCTACGAACAGGTCGTCGAACCAGGCCGTGCCTTCGGCGTTGCGCAGGAAGGCATGCACCTCGGCCCGTGCCAAGGGTTTGGGCGGGGTGAGGATCGTCTCCGCGTACTGCCAGTCGTGCGTGCCGGGCTCAAAAGAGGCCAGCTTCATGAACCAAGACGTGCCGTCGTTGAAAACAAAATCGACGTAGATCGAGTAGTGATAGCCCTTGGCGGCCTTAACGCCCGCCGCGCGGCTCCAGCCGGCGATCTTCACGGGCTTGGGCTCGGTCTGGGAGAAGGTCACTCGCTGGCCAGCGCCTTGCACCGGCTTGTCCGGCATGCTCACCACCTGCAGGCAGGTGTCGCCGCTGCGCGGCTGTTCGGCGCTCAGCGAACACCCGCCGCCGGAAAGTGTCCACACCGACGTCTGCATCGCCTTTCGCAGGTCGGCATACATGCCGCGCGTCACGTGGCTCTTGGGCTGGCAGCTCTCGGCCTGCAGGCTGCCACCCCCCGCCGCCAGCCAGGCACAACTCGCCACGAGAAAGCCCCGGACGGAATCGCGGAACGCCGATCTCATACAAGCCTCCCTTCGTGTGTGGCGACATCGTCCAGGCGGGGGCATAGGCTGGCGGGGCGCATGCCGGCCTCGTGGCCGCGAAAGACTGCGGTCGAGCAACCGGAGAACCGTGAGTCTTGTTGCCAGACGAGCCGCTGTCAAGTGTTACGGCAAAGCGCGGTTGGGTGCAACGGCCAGTCAGTCGCCCCCCCGGCAGGCAGCGGCCATTCTCTGGGGATGGTTTCCCGCTACAATTTCCAGCATACTCCCTCCGCAATTCCGCGCGACAGGTCGCGCCCGGTGGCAACGATTTCCATTCAGGAGACGATCACCATGACGATCACCCATAGCCCAAACTATTCCCTCTCGCGTCGTGACTTTGTGTGCCGTTCGAGCCTCGGCGCTGGGGCCGTGCTGCTGGGCCGCGAAGCCATCGCCGAGCAGGCCGGATCGTCCCGCCCCGCGTCGGGAGAGCTTCCACGCCGTGTCTTGGGCCGCACGCAAGTCCCAATCACTCTGTTCACCTTGGGCACGGCGCCTTGCGGACATATGGACCCTCCGGAAATCGCCAAACTGGTGAATGTCGCCCTGGACGAAGGGGTCAACGCGGTCGACACCTCCGAGAAGTACAAGAATTCGCAAGAGGGCGTGGGCCTGGCCTTGGGCCCGCGACGCAAGGATGTGTTTCTTTCGACCAAAGTCTTCGCCAACACCATCGCCGAGGCCGAAGAATCCCTGGCCAAGTCGATTCGGCTGCTGAAGACCGACTACTTCGACCTGCTCTACTACCACAGCCTGGGAAACCTCGACGTCTCGCGCGCCCTGGAACCCGACGGTGTGTTCACCTGGCTTCTCAAACAGAAGAAGGCCGGCACGTGCCGCTTTCTCGGCATCTCCGGACACTGCATTCCCAGCCGCTTCCCCCGCTTCCTGGAAACGGGCCAGGTCGACGTCCTGTTGGCCGTGCTGAACTTCGTCGACTGCCACACCTACAACTTCGAGCAGACCGTGTTGCCGGTCGCGGTGAAGCACAATGTCGGCGTGGTGGCCATGAAGGTATTTGGCGGCGCCGCCAAGATGAACTACAAGCAGCCCCAAGGACCGCAAATGCCCCTGGAACAGATCCCGGTCGCTTTGCGCTATGCACTGAGTCTGCCGGGCGTGACTACGGCCAACCTGGGCGTGCACTCGGCCGAGCAGATCCGGCACAATGTGCAGATGGTCCGCGATTTCAAACCCCTCTCGTCCGAGGAAATGGCCGCTCTTGCGCCCCTGGGTCAGGAATTGGCGGCCAAGTGGGGCCCCCACTTCGGTCCCGTTCAGGAGAAGACGGCTTGACGGCGCTCCTCAGCAGTCGTAGGCCGTGCCGACGCATCCCGCACGCCGACCGCATCCCATCGCCCCCTGCATGCTACACGCATGCATCCGGTCGCTACCCTCCACCTCAGCGGTATGGCAAGAAGAACGTTGATTTGAGCCGGCCCTTGTGGCATCATGCACAAGGTGGCAGGGCTGCCGGCCGGTGTGAGCCCTCGCTCGCTTTTCTCGAACTCGCGGTGGTTGCCATGCCTTCAGCCGAAGCAGGTTGCTCTACGCCTGCAAGCCTCCCAACAGACGAATACCGGTTCTCAGCTCGCGACCGCCATGTTTTTGCCAACTCAGCCTGGCAATGGTGCTCTGCAGGGGTAATCTACGCCGCCCTGTTCGGTGCCGCGTTTTGGTATCACCTGGCGCGAGCTAATCCAGTATCCTGGTTCACGGCCAACAAGTGCCTGGCCATTGCTGCGGTCATCTCCGTGGGCATTGCCTTGGCGATCGGACCGGGGAGCCGCTTGACCGGACAAGGCCTGGCTGGGCTTCTGCCATGGCGTCGATCGCTGGGGATTGTCGGGGCGGTGGCCGTGATTCCGCACGTTGTCCTCTCGCTGTTCGCCTTTCCCGAGAAATTCCCCTGGGACTGGTATGCCGCCCGGTGGTTGTCCATCACCCTGGCCGGCCTTGCGATTGTGGTCTTGGCGGTCCTGGTCGTCTACTCCTGGCCGCGAGGGTTCCGCCAATTGGGACCGCACCTCTGGCTGCGCCTGCACAAATTGAGCTGGCTCGCCCTGGGGCTCGCCTTGGGCCACATCCTGCTTCTGGGCAAGATGCCTGGCTGGCTGAAATGGTGGCAGACGTTCGACAAACCCCTCCCGCCGGGCGCCCTCATGACCACGGCTGTCTTGGTTTGTGTCTTGGCCCTGAAGGTCGTGGATATGGTCGCCGGCGCAGCAACAACTTGCCGGCACCATTCCTCCTAGGGTACATTGTCCAGTCGGTCCCGGTTGCGAAGTCTCCGCGTCGTAACCCCACTTCCAAAATCCCACATCCCCAATCCCCCTATGCCCCACTCCCTTACCCGTCGTGAATTCCTGGCGTCAGCTTCCTCACTGGCCGGCGCAGCCATGGCCGCCGGCACTTTCGGCGTGCCCGCCATCCTCAGCGCTGGCTCGCCCAACAGCGATCTGCGCGTGGCCACGGTCGGGGTGAAAGGCAAGGGCGGGCATCACATCGGCGGCCTGCGCGCCGTGCCCGGCGTCAAGCTGGTGGCCCTGTGCGACATCGACGCCGCGCAGATCGACCGCCGCGCCGAGGCCATCGAGAAGAAAGACGGCGGCAAGCTCAAACGCTTCGACGACTACCGCCGGCTCATGGAAGACAAGGACATCGACGTCGTCAGCATCGCCACCTGCAATCACACCCACACCCTGATCGCCATTGCGGCCATTCAGGCGGGCAAGGATGTGTACGTGGAGAAGCCCTGCTCGCACAACATCTGGGAGGGGCGGCAACTGGTGGCCGCCGCGCGCAAGCACAACCGCATTGTGCAGCACGGCACCCAGGGACGCAGCTCGCCGGCCATTCGCGAAGCGATCCAGAAGTTGCAGCAGGGCGTGATCGGCGAAGTCTATATGGCGCGCGCCCTGTGCTTCAAATGGCGGCCCACCATCGGCCGGCAGCCCGACGGGCCCGTGCCGGCCGGCGTAAACTACGACCTGTGGCTGGGCCCCGCGCCGCAGCGGCCCTTCAATCCCAACCGCTTTCACTACAACTGGCATTGGTTCTGGGACTACGGCAACGGCGACCTGGGCAACCAGGGGGTGCACGAGATGGACATGGCACGCTGGGGCCTCGGCATGGGCCTGCCGACGCGCATCCAGTCCGCCGGCGGCCACTATCTGTTCGACGACGATCAGGAAACGCCCAACACGCTGGTCACGACCTTCGAATACCCCGAGCAGAAGAAGATGCTCGTGTTCGAGGTCCGCCACTGGCTGACCAACCACGAAGGCCTCGCCGACGGTCCCAAGAACGAGGTGGGCGTGACCTTCTATGGCTCCGAGGGCTATCTGCAACTGAAGTACTTCGAGTATCAGACCTACCTCGGGCAGAAACGCGAGCTCGGGCCTAGCGCCAAGGCCCCGTCCAATGAGTACGAGCGGTTCATCGCCGGCGTGCGCAGCCGCAAGATCGAGGACCTGGGCGTCGACATTGAGGACGGCCATCTGTCCTCGGCCCTGTGCCATCTGGGCAACATCGCCTACCGCCTGAAACGCACCGTGAACTTCGATCCCAAGACCGAGAGCTTCCCCGGCGACGATGCGGCCAATGCGCTGCTCACCCGGCAGTACCGCGCTCCATTCGTGGTGCCCAAGATCGTGTGAGTGAGTCCGCAGCGCGTTGCACGCCGCCTCACCAGTGCGTGGCGCACTCGCTCCGGGCGTTGCCGGCGGCGTTTTCGCGGTTCCGAA
This sequence comes from uncultured Planctomycetales bacterium, assembly GCA_937889015.1. Classification (GTDB taxonomy): domain Bacteria; phylum Planctomycetota; class Planctomycetia; order Pirellulales; family Thermoguttaceae; genus CALARR01. Next base: position 20,192 of record CALARR010000341.1, read on the forward strand.
AGTGAGAGGGCCCCGGCAACGATCGGGAGTGGCAGGCTAACCGCGTCTCCACAGGTGACGCCCCAGAGTCGTACGCCAGAGATGGTTTCGTTCCGGTCGCGCAGCGGCCATCGCCGCCCGGTAGCTGTCCACGACCCGCTCGGCCAGCCGCCGCCCGGAGAATTCCCCGGCGACGCGCTTTGCCGCCGACTGGGCGTAATAGCGGCGCAGGTCCGCGTCCAGGCACAGGGTGCGGATCGCTTTCGCCAAAGCCGCCACATCTTCCCGCGGCACGACGATTCCATCCTGGCCGTCCCGAACCACTTCCTTCATACCGCCCGCCTCACTCACGATCGGGCAGACGCCGTGGGACATGGCTTCCAGCAAGGCGACGCACAGCCCCTCAGATCGTGAGGGCATGACGAACAGGTCCGCCCCGCTGATCAGCGATGCGGCCTCCCCCTGGAATCCCAGCAAGCGCACGCGATCGCGGAGTCGCGGGTCCTCGACCAGCGTCTGCACCTCGCGATCGAGGATCTGTCCGATCAGGACCAGGCAGATCTCCAGGTCGTTGCACTCAAGCACCGCACGCAGCAGCAGATCGACCCCCTTCACTCGCCGCATGTTGGCGATGCAGCCGACGACCAAGGCGTTGGGAGGGATGTTCCAGGCTGACAACGCCGCGCGGCCCAGCGTTGGCGTGGTCCGATACGTATCGTAGACCGTATGGCAACGGCTGGCGGCCAGCCCGCTTTCCAGCATCGCCTGCCGCACCGCGTGCGATGCGCAGAGGTGGATCCCCACTCGCGGATGCCCGAAGGTCAGCGAGTCGCCGGGATCGAACAGGGATACGCGGCGCTGGATTCCGCGAAAGGAGGCGAGTTGCGGCGGGTTGCGCAGGCACGTCGTCGCCAGCAGGGCTGCCGCCAGGTCGCGCGCCAGGTAGATCTGTAGCACGTCCGGCCGATACTCGCGTACTGCCCAGCGCAGCGTGGCCGCCGCGCTCAGGTCGATCTTGTGGCGTGCCAGCCGGTAGGGGACTACGCCACGCACGATTCCGGCCAGCGACCGGGCCGCATGCTCGGTCGCCTGCGGATCGGCCGTTATGTGCAGCTCGACCTCCGGATGACTACCCAACGCACGGTTGAACGGTTCCGTCATTCCGACGGTAAGAACTCGGATGCGGCTGCTCATGAAGAAATGGTAGGCAATCAGCGTGGACCAAGAAGTGAGCGCGACCGAGGATGACTCGGTCTGCCCACGTGCGCGAAGCGCCAGCGGCGTTTCGCTCCCCTTGCACGGTCACACAGCTCGTGGGCTGCTCCGCGCAACGTAACCATATCAGTTGCGTACGCGGTGGTCCAGCATGAAGTACGTGTTGTCGGCCACCGGCAGCAGTGGCCGGAACGGATCACGCTGGGCGCACATCGCCGAGCGGCCCGGGTACCATACCAGTTGCAGGTTCACCGCCCAGGACTCCTGCTCTTGGCCGCCCGATTGAGATCCCTGCTTGGGGATCAGGTAGTTGAAACTGTTGACCAGGGCGAACGACGGACCAAGCGGGATCTGCATGTCGGCTCCTACCAGGCCGTCGCCGTTTCGCGTTCCGCCGCCCCACAGACGCCCTTCGCCCCCGGCCGTGAAGTACCGGCGGAGGAAGAGCGTGTACATGTCCATGGCCTCGACGGAGTCGACTTGCACGCCATCGGAGTAGTCTTCCTTGCCGGCCATGGCGAAGGCGCCCCAGAAACCGAACTCGCCCCAGCAGGGATTCACCAGGCTCACCTCGGCTCGCAACTGGCGCAGATCTGCGTTCAGATAATACTTGTCCCGCAGATAATCGTAGACCACGCCCCACTGCAACCCGCCGCAGGTGGCGCGCTTGAACAGACCGCCGGTGAGGAAGATCTGGTTCCGGTCGGCGCCGGGTTCTGCCGCCTCGCTGCCCGAGAAGTTGCTCTGTGTGGCATCGAGGCCCACCTGCCAGCCGATCTCGCGCACCCCGTCCCCCAGCAGGAATCCGCCCAGTGGACCGCCCCAGTTCACTCCTTCATGCACGCCGAAGTTCCCGTTGTCCCCCTGGTCGGCCACGTTCTTGAATCCGTGGACGCCGAAGAACAGCGAGAAACCTCGCAGCCAAGGGAAGCACAAGGGGCCCAGAGGACGCACGTAACCGTCTTCGCAGCCGCACCACGTATCGCCGCCGCGTGGACAGCAGGCTCCGCCGTCACATCCGCCGCCTTCGCCGCAGTCCTGGCAACCTCCGTGCACTCCGGCGACCTGCCCCATCGGATAGGCGTCGGCCGGAATCGGCTCCATCTCCATCGCGCCTTGGATGGTCTCCCGGTGAACCGGTGCCGGCGACGGCTCCACCAACGCCGGACTTGGGGTCTGGTAAGCCGTCGAACGCGTCGGGGCCCAGACAGTGCGATAAGGGCCACTCGATGCGCCCAGCTCGCCCTGGCCGGCGGATCGCCGTACCGCGCGTTGCTCGTAGTCGCCTCGCATGCTTGTCGAGCCGGAGAGCGAGGAGTTGGTTTGCGCAAAGGCGCTGCCACCCAGGACCATCAGGCCGGCGATCAGCGTGCCGCGAAATGTGGATTTACCCAGACGCATTGCACAGTACCTTACACGAGGGGTGTGTGGGCCGTTCCAACGGCTCCATAGGTTGACCGGCAAACTTATCGGAACCCGCACAGTCCAAACTTTCAGCAAAATCAGCCTAATGCGTAAGGTTTCACATGGACTGCAGGC
>CALARR010000342.1 GCA_937889015.1 uncultured Planctomycetales bacterium
GAGAGCTGCCGACCAACTGTGCGTCGGGGACGCCCGCTGCGGGAACTCACGCCCCACAAACGCACAGGCCCGGCGTCGGAATCGCTTCCCACGCCGGGCCTGGTTCGTTCTCGTGTCGATCCGTCTTGCCGTTCAACCGGACAAGACCGCCCTCCACCCAGCGTGCCCAGCGCGTCCTGGGCCGCCGCCTACCGTTGCGGGGCGGCCATCGTCAGCCGGCCGGCGCGGCTCAGCAGGTTCAGATAGTCCACAGTGATCGCCAGGCTCTCGTCCAGGTAATAGTCCCGCGTGATCCCGTCCTGCTCCCGCTTCTGCAGCTTCTCTTCTTCCTTCTCCGTGTTCAGCTCGGCGCGCTGCTCCATGAACTCCTTCTCGTTGAGCGTGATCCGCTTGCGCGCCTTCTGGTCCTGGTAGCGCGCGATGCTCCGGGCCACCTTCTTGAAGTCCTGCGACTCGGCGCAGCGGCTGGCCGAATGCCCGGCGATCTCGTCGATCATCGCCTTGTCGACCATGGCGAAGCGGGGGAACCGCAACGCGGCCACCCGGTCAAACTTCAACGAGTATTCCAGGTCGGCCTCGCCCACGTCCAGGTGCGTGGTCAGCGAGGGCAGCTCCACGTCGGAGACCACGCCCCGGTTCTGCGTGCTGTCGCCGTTGGGGCGATAGAACTGTTGCATGGTGATCTTCAGCGCGCCCAGGTTGGGCGTGTTGTGCGGAATGCGGAACAATTGCTGTCCCAGGTCCAGCAGGCTCTGCACCGTGCCCTTGCCGTGCGTGGTCTTGTCGCCCACGATCAGCCCGCGCTGATAGTCCTGGATCGCGCCCGCCAGAATCTCGCTCGCGCTGGCGCTGAACTTGTCCACCAGCACGACCATCGGCTTGCCCCAGGCCACGCCCGGGTCCATGTCCTTGTAGGGCTGCGGCGGGCCTTCCGGCCCCTTGACCTGCACCACTGGCCCCTCGCTGATGAACAGGCCCGTGAGGTTGATCGCCTCGGTCAGCGAGCCGCCGCCATTGCCCCGCAGGTCCAGCACCAGGGCGTCCACGTTCTCGGCGTTGAACTTCTCCAGGATCTTCCGCACGTCGCGGGTCGTGCTCTTGAAGTCCGGCAGGCCCAGCCGGGCGCCGTTCATGTCCATGTAGAAACTGGGCAGCTTGATCACGCCCACGCGATACGGCTTGCCGTCCGGCCGCGTGCCCGCCTCGAAGATCTTCTCCTTGGCCTCGCTGTCCTTCAGTTCGATCTTCTCGCGCACGATGTCGATCACGCGCGCCTCGGGCTTGTCGGCCGAAATGGCCTTCAGCCGCACCACCGTGCCCCGCTTGCCGCGGATCAGCTTGACCACGTCGGAAAGCTTCATGTCCACCACGTCCACCATCTCGCCTTCGCGATTCTGGCCCACGGCGATGATCTTGTCTTCCACCTTCAGCCGGCCGTCCTTCTCCGCCGCCCCGCCCGGAATCAGCTTGTTGACCACCGTATAGCCGTCCACCAACTGCAGCGCGGCCCCGATCCCCTCCAACTCCAGCTTCATCACGATGTCGAAGTTCTCCACCGTGCTCGGCGACATGTAGTTGGTGTGCGGATCGAACGAGCTGGTCAGCGCGTTCAGATACATCTCCAACAACTCTTCGGTGTTGGTCTGATGCGTCCGCTTCGACAGGCTGTGATAGCGGCGCGTGAGCCGCTCCACGGCCGCGGTCCCTTCCACCTTGTCCGACTTCAGCAGCAACAGGTCGTACTTGATCCGCTTGCGCCAGCGGTCCAGGGCCTCGGCCGGGTTGGTCGCATACACGGCCGCCTCCGGATCGCTGATCATCTCCTCCTGCACCGCCAGATCGATCGGCTGCGCAAGGATTTCGTCGATCATCTTGATCCGCTCGTCCATCCGCTGCAGGAAGATGGAGAAGATCGTGTAGGCCGGCGTCACGTCGCCGCTGCGCGCCTTTTCCACCAGCTCCCCCTGCCGCTGCGTGAAGGCGTCTACGTCCGACTTGTAAAAATACATCTTCATCGGATCGAGCGACTTCAGGAACAGCGTCAGCATGCGCCGCGAAATCTCGCTGTCCAGGGCGTGCTGTGTGAGGTGTTCGCCCTTCAGCTTTTCAATGACCGTCCGCGTGACGTAGCGGTCGTTGGTGCCGGGCCCGGTTGGATCGGCCCAGGCCACGCCCAACACGCCGGCCAAGGAAACCAGAACGAAAATCGCGACCCACCTCCGCGGTGACAAAGACACCCTTGAACGGATCATTCAATAACCCTCAAAAGTGGATACCGATCGGTCTACTCATGATGTGTGCAGGGACACTCGAACGCCTCTCAGGCACATGCAGCGGCCTTTTCGCCTTCGGAAGCGCACCGCCGGGAACGCTACACGTGTGTGCGACACGCACCGAGCCCGGGATCATACTACCGTTCGGCTCTGACGCGAACAAGATCGATGAATTCTGCCGAAAATACTGAATAGGTAAGCCAGGTAACCCCGCAGACCACCACAAAGTCGGTGCCAGCCCGGATTATTCATGCCATTATGGAAGCCTGAAGCGCAAGCGAAGGCAGAGTAGGGGGTTACCCTCGCTTGCGCTTCGGGCTTCAATTACGCACTCTGCGCCAACACGTCCTGGACCATGAATAATCAGGGCCAGAGGCCTGCGAGCAGCGATCGTCGGCCACCACCCGTCTTTCGAACTGTTTCCCACGAGGGGGGTGGTGTTTGCCCTCGCGTTCTCTTCCTTTTGTCTCAGCCGTGAATTAGGATCGAATTCCACTGCCACCCGCCGCGTCCTGATCCCCCACCTGCCTTAGGGAACGCCCATGCCCACCGCACGTCACCTGGCTTCCTTCTGTCTGACGTTCGCGACTCTGTGTGCCGTCCAGGCGACTGGCGCCGAACCAACCGCCCCTTCTTGGAATCGTTTCCGCGGACCCAATGGATCTGGCGTGGCTTCTGATGCGAATTTGCCCCTGCAATGGACCGACAAGGACTATCTCTGGAAAACCCCAGTGCCGGGAGTAGGCCACTCCTCCCCAGTCGTGTGGCAAGACCGGATCTACCTCAGTTCGGCCACCGAGGACGATGCCACGCGAATCGTCCTCTCCCTGCGCCTCTCGGATGGTCGCGTGCAGTGGACGCGCAAGTTCCCTTCGCACACGCACCCCAAAAACCGGCAGAATTCCTACGGCTCCTCCACGCCGGTCGTGGATGCGCAGCGCGTCTACCATTGCTGGGCCACGCCGCAGGAGTTCGTGGTCGTGGCCCTGGATCGCAAGACCGGCAAGGAACTGTGGCGCCGCGATCTGGGCCCCTTCCCCGCCGAGCACGGTTTCGGCAGCTCGCCGATCCTGTGGGGCGACCTGGTGATCGTGGCCAACGAGCAGAACGAGACCAGCAGCGTCGTGGCCCTCGATCAAAAGACCGGCCAGGTCCGCTGGACCGCGCCGCGGCGCACCGTCAAGGCCGCCTATGCCACGCCCTGCCTGTACCAGGCGCCCAAGGGCCCCGAGCAGTTGATCGTGGTCGGCTGGGCCCACGGGGTCAGTAGCCTCGACCCGGCCACCGGCAAAGAGAACTGGGAACTGCCCATCTTGAAGAACCGCGTGGTGGCCTCGCCGCTGGTGGCCTGCGGACTGATCTTCGCCCAATGCGGCAGCGGCGGCGGTGGCAAGCAGTTCGTCGCCGTGCGCCCCGGCGATCCGGCCAGTGGCCAGCAGCCCGAACTGGCCTATGAACTCAAGGACTCGCTGCCTTATGTGCCGATCCCGGTGTCGGATGGCAAGCTGGTCTACTTCATGAGCGACGGTGGCGTGGCCACCTGCTTCCGGCCCGCCGATGGCGAAATCGTGTGGCGCGAGCGTGTGGGAGGCAAGTATTTCGCTTCGCCGATCCTGGTCCGCGACCGCCTGTATTGCGTCAGCCGCGAGGGACAGATGGTGATTCTGGCCGCGGGCGAGCAGTACAAGCTTCTGGCGCAGGTCGAGTTGGGCGAGGGGAGCAGCGCCACGCCGGCCGTGGCCAACGGCGTGATGTACATCCGCACGGCCTCCAAGCTCATGGCCCTCGGCAAGCGCGGCGCGGCCGTCAGAACGGCCGCCGCCCAGTGATGCTCCGCTGCGCCCGAACGCAAACCGCTCACTTGCCGCCGGCCACGCCTTCGGTGTAGGCCCGGAGCAGCTCCTCCCAGCCGGCGGGAACTGCGGCGCGCCGCGCATCGCGCAGACCACGCTGCGTGTCCTGGGGGCTGTGCCCGCCCTCCAGAGCCGTGCTGCCCGAACGCAGACCCAGGCTGCGAATCGCGTCCTGCAGACGCCGCCGCGAATCCTGGCCGCGCGGCCCCGGCTCGTTGGCCTGGCGCCGCATCTCGGCCCAGCGCCGATAGAACTGCTCGAGTTGCTCCTTGGACCATCCCAGGCGTTTCAACAATTCCGGGTCCGGCTTTTCCTTGGCCAGTTGGTCCTTCAGCCGCTCCAAGGTCAGATCGAATTGCTTGCGCGCATAGGCCTCGTTGGGATCGTCGCCGCCCGGCTCGCTGGCTGGGGCCGTCTGAGAAGGCGCCGCCGCGGTCCCCTGTCCACCTTGGACCGGATTGCCTTGCCCCTCGGGATCTTGCCGGCCTGGGCCGGGTTGGCCAGCCTCTCCGCCCGGCTGACCGGACTGCTGCTGGCCGCTCCGCTCTTGGGCCGCCTGGGGATCGCTCTGGGCCTGCTGGCCGTCCTTGGGCTGCGCCCCCTTGCCGGCGGTCTTCTGGCCTTCGCCGGTCGTTTCGCGGCCCGCGGCCGCCTGGCTCTGGCCGTCCGGTGCCTGGCGGCTTTGCGCTCGATCGCCGCCGCCGGCGCCCAGGTCGCCTTCACCCTTTTGCGCGGCCTGCGCCCCGCCTTGTTCCGAGGCCGAGTGGCTGCCGGCCGCGCCGGTTCCGCTCTGGTCGCTCTTCTGGCCGCCCCCCTTCTCGCCTCCGCCCGAGCGATCGCCCGACGTGTCTCCCTGGGCATTGGAGTCCTTGGGGCTGTTCGAGGGGCTATCGGCCTTCTCGCCCTGGTCGTCCTTGGACTGGCCCGTGTCCTGCGGCCGCTTCTGGCGCGGCGTGTTCGTCTCTTGTGGCGACGGCGAGCCCGTGGGGTCCTTGCTCGCCTTGCCGGCCCCGGCCGCTCCGGTGCTGCCTTCGGGATCGCCCCCCTTGGCATCCGGCTTGGGCTGGCCTGCGCTCGGCTCCACTTTGGAGGGCGTGCCCTGGCTTTGCGACAAGGCGCCTTGTCCCGGTTCAGGCTTGCGCTCTCCCTGAGTCTGCGCGGCGTGCGAATCGTTGTCCGGCGATCGCTGCGCGCCTGGATCTTTCTGCGACGCCTCGCCCGGCTTCGTTTCCGTGGCACCGGCCTTCGGATCGATCTTGCCTTCCTGGCGCGGAGTCTCTTGTCCCGAGGGCTTGTCGCTGGGTCCCGGCTTTCCGCCCTGGCCCGCTTGCGAATCAGGCTGGATCTGTTGGGCCTGACCGGGATCGCCTGACGATGGCGTTCCGGCCCCTCCGCCGGCTTGGTTGTCGGCCGGTTTCGCGCGCTCTCCCTCGGCCGCCGGATCGTCCTTGGTCGGCTTTCCCTGTCCGCCCTGCGGCGAGCCTTGTCCCTCGTCCGGCTTCTGGCCAGGCTCGCCCTTCTGATCCGGCTGCACCTTTTCGCTCGGCGGTTGTTGGCCAGACTGCTTCTCTTGCCCCGGCGGCGGCGGCTCGGGCTGTTGCTGCGGTTGACCAGGTTGCTGTTGGCCGGCCTTGTCTTCTTGCCCGGGTTGTTGCTGCCCAGCTTTCTCTTGCTGGCCCGGCTGCTGTTGCCCAGGTTTGTCCTGCTGGCCCGGCTGCCGTGGTTGACCGGGCTGTTGTTGGCCGGCCTTATCCTGTTGCCCTGGCTGCTGCTGTTGACCCGGTTGTTGCTGCTGCCCAGGCTGCTGCTGCCCCGCTTTCTCTTGCTGGCCCGGCTGCTGTTGCTGGCCCGGCTGCTGTTGCTGGCCCGGCTGCTGTTGCTGGCCCGGCTGCTGT
>CALARR010000343.1 GCA_937889015.1 uncultured Planctomycetales bacterium
GCCGGTCCCAAGACCTGTCGGCAGTTCGGTCTTGTCGGGCCGCCCGACGTGGCTGGAATCGTTCTGGGATGGGTTCTTAGTATCCGTGTTCACACGATGCACGAGCACAAGGTCCAGCGCCGGCACCACCAGGATATAGTGTCCGCGCGCACCGCGCGCGGAATAGCTTCCCTCGGGAAGCGTGACGTGGGGGAGATGCATGCCGCCGCGTGCAATCCACCACAGGTAGCCGTAGCCGCCGCTGGTGCGCGCGTCGGAGTACGACCGCAGGCTTTCCTCGATCCAGGCTTCGGGAATGACCTGCTTTCCATTCCATCGGCCACCGCGCAGATACAGCAGGCCGAACCGGGCCATGTCGCGCGCCGTCATGCGGAAGGGATAGGCGCGATGGACCGAATCTTCGCCGGTGACATAAGCGCCATCCGCCGGCAGGTAGTCTTCCATGCCCAGGGGAGCGGCGATGTAGCGGGCGAAGTCCTCATAAATGCTCGCGCGCGTCGCCTGCTCGTAGATCGTGCCCAGGGCGTTGAAATCCCAGTTGTTGTAGTACCAGAACTCGCCGGGCGCATGGCTGTGACGCTGGGGGCGCAGCGCCTTCATGCGTTCGGTCTCGTAGAGCGCCGGGTGGTAGACGCCGGATCGCGCCTGGAGCAACTGGCGCACCGTGGCTTGCTTCTCGACCTCGGTCAGCGAAGGGGGATTGTCGTCGATGCCCAACTCGGCCAACGAGTGGTCCAGCCGCAGTTTTCCCGCCTGGACCTGGATCCCGCACAGCGCGCTGAGGAAGCTCTTGCGAATCGAGTGGACGTTGAACTTCCGGTCGCATTCGCCCCAGGTGTCCAGGATCTTGCCCTGGGTCACGATCATGACGGCCTCGGTATTCAGGGTAACGGCATAGGCTCGGGCCTGGGCCAGAACCTCGCGTGACCAGCCTGCAGCGGCCGCTTCGGCGTCGCTGAGTCGCTCCCAACTCCGGCTGGGGCAATCCGCTGCCGGCGACAAGGCAGCAGCGCAACAGAGCCAGAGAGCCATCAACGCCGTGTGTGGAGTCATGGGGTAGCCTAGGTTGGGAATGGAATCGATGAGCGAATCCGGCTGGCGACAACCATTCTGACGGATCGGCGGTCTGCGGGCAACTCGATCCATGTCCACCCACCGACGTACTCGGCTGAGCGGAAACACACCCGGAATGGCAGCCCGCTTGGCCTCGCCGGGAAAAACGGCCATGATTGTCTTCAGAGCCGGCGTGGAAACGGCTGGTGCGACCTCGTCCGGCTCGGGTAGACTGGGTGGGCCGTTGAGGGAAAGACCATGGTTGCCCCTGCGAGTGGGAGGAGTTGCCGTATGTCGCGGATGCGAAGGGTGTGGTTGCAGAGCCTTTTTGCGGGATTGGCGTGGACGACCGGGCAATACTTCCTGCTTGCTGCGGAACCGCTGGATCGGCCAGGCGCCGATGAGTCGCTGCTGGCCCAGGCGCAGATGATCCATGCGCAGGCACTGACGCTGGATAGCCACGTCGACATCGTCGGGCCGCAATACGCGACCCCGCAACTCGATCCTGGCATCGATCATCCGCGGTTGAAGTGCGACCTGGTGAAGATGGCCGCCGGAGGCGTGGACGGGGTCTTCCTGGCAGCCTTCGTCGGTCAGCAGGCGCGCGACGCAGAAGGCTTTCGCCGCGCGCAACAAGCGGCCGCGGACAAGATTGCCGCCATCCGCCGCCTGACCACGATGTATCCCGAGCGGTGCGCGTTGGCGACGACGCCGGAGGAGGTGGAGCAGATCGTTGCGGCCGGCAAGCGTGCGATCATGATCGGCATCGAGAATGGATATGCCCTGGGCACGGACCTGTCGAGTATCGGCCGGTTCCACGCCCTTGGCGTGCGCTACATCACCCTCTGCCACAATGGGCACAACCAGGTCTGCGACTCGTGCAATCCGGCAGCCAAGCTGGGCGACCGAGAGACTGAACACGAGGGGCTCAGTTCGTTCGGCCGACAAGTCGTGGCCGAGATGAACCGCCAGGGCATCATGATCGACCTGTCGCACGCGGCGGCCAGCACTTTCCGCGATGCCGTGGCTCTTTCCCGGGCACCGGTGATCGCTTCCCACTCCGGCTGCTCCGCGGTTCATTCCCACGCGCGCAATCTGAGCGACCAGCAGTTGAAGCTGCTGCGGAGCAACGGAGGCGTGATCCAGATCGTGGCCGTCGGCGGATTTCTCAAGGCCCCGTCGCCTGAGCGAAAGAAGGCTATCGCCGAGCTCGCGCGCGACATCGGCGTCAGCGAACGCGATTTTGCCGCGGCCAGCAAGGAACAGCAGACGCGGTTCCTGGGGGAGATGGCCAAACTCGACCAACGCTATCCGCCAGCAAGCCTGAAGGACTTCTGCGACCACATCGAGCATGCAGTCCGGGTGGCCGGCGTGGATCACGTGGGGATCGGCAGCGATTTTGACGGCGGGGGCGGCGTGCGCGACTTCAATAACCACGCCGAAGCGCTGCGTGTGACGGTGGAGTTGCTGCGCCGCGGATACACGGCCGACGCAATCACGAAGATCTGGGGGGGCAACCTGTTGCGCGTGTGGCGCAAGGTGCGGGCCGCCAGCGACGACCGCGCGCAGCACCGTGGATGACAGTGGCGCTGCCGTGGCTCAGGCGCGGCGTCGGCCATAGGCGTCGGCCGTTTTGAGGGCCGCCAGCACGGCCTGTGGCGAGATGCGGCAGGGCTCGTGATGGATCGTCTCGCCCTCCGCGCAGGCGGCTTCGGCCACGGTCTGCAAGTCTTCATCGCGAACCTGGCCAAGGCCGATATCGGCCAGCGTGGTGGGCAGGCCGACCGACGCGCAGAACTCGTAGACCTGTTGGATGAGCTGACTCGGCTGGTCGGTCAGGAACAGTCCGGCCAGGACCCCGATCGCCACCTTCTCGCCATGGAAGTAGGCGTGGGTTGCGTCAAGCCGGGTGAGGCCGTTGTGGATGGAGTGGGCCGCGGCCAGCCCGCCGCTCTCGAAGCCCAGCCCGCTCAGCAGGGTATTGGCTTCCACCACATGCGACAAAGCGGGGGTGACGACCTTCTGCTCGCAGGCCAGGCGCGCCGCCAGGCCCTGTTCGAGGATGGTGTCGTAGCAGAGTCGCGCCAGGGCGCCGCCGGCGAGCGTCGCCAGGCCGCCGCATTGATTCGCGGCCCAAGCCTGGCGGCACGATTCGGCTTCGAACCAGGTGGCCAAGGCATCGCCCATCCCGGCCACCAGGTAGCGCACGGGCGCCTCGGCAATGACCTGCGTATCGACGAGCACGAGGTCTGGATTCCGCGGCAGGAAGATATATCGTTGGAAGGCGCCCTCGGTCGTGTAGACAACCGCGACGGCGCTGGTCGGTGCGTCGGTGGAAGCAATGGTGGGGACGATCGCGGTCCGTGCCTGGACCGCATGGCCGACGGCCTTGGTCGTGTCCAGGACTTTGCCGCCGCCCATGCCGACGACCACATCGCAGCCTTGTTTCCGCGCCACGTGGGTCAGGCGCTCGATTTCCTGGTCGGAGGATTCACCGCCGAAGCGCTCGACCGCCACGCAAACCCGTTCCCGCCATGCCGCCAGGTGCTTGGGGATGATCCTCTCTGCAGCCGTTCTGCCAGCTATGACCAGTGCGTTGGAGCCCAGCGGCTGGAGTTCTTCGGCCAGGCTGCCCAGAGCCCCTTCGGCCTGGACGTAACGTCCCGGAAAGATCGCCGTCTGTTTCATTGTCAGCTCACCTTGCAGCGTGCCAGTGGTACGGGGAGCAGAGGTACCGCTAGGGATGGCAAGGCGCCCTTTCAGCCACGAGGACTCCATAGAACGAGTGGAGCGGAAGGGGTTCGAACCCTCGACCCCGGACTTGCAAAGCGGCTTTTCCGGCCGCGGCCGAATCACTGAAGATCAAAGCACGACAAGAGTTTACCGCCACATAAGGTCTTTTGCAAGACAACGCAAAACGACCTCCGTCTTTCGCGGAAAACAGGGGTATTTTGGGGCCAGAGGGGTAGTGAGGGGTAGTCGCTTCCATCGCCGACCGTGGCGACCTGGTAGCGTGCTTCGGCCGCGGCCAACTGGGCCTGGAAGTCGGCCCAAGGGGGATTCTTACGCCAGTCGCGGCTGCGTCTGCGTTTCAACTCGTGATCAACGCACTATTTCACAATCGGGCAGCGCCTCACGAAGTCTCTGGACACCCTGGTCGGTGACCTTTGTGTCCTTGAGGTATAGGCTGCGGAGCTCCGGCAAACGCTTGATGTGCTCCAGTCCGGCGTCGGTAACCTCAGTACAGGCAATACGGAGATCGCGAAGCTGGCGGAGGCGCACCAGGCTCGCTAGTCCCGCATCCGTGATCTTGGTCTTGCTCACGTTCAGACTTTGCAGTTGACTGAAGCGCGCGAGGTGTCGCATGTCGCTGTCGGTCAGGTCGATGCAATAGAGCTTCAGCGTTCGCAGGTTGGGCAGGCCCTGGAGACATTTGAGCCCGACCTCGGTAATGTTCGCGTAGCCGAGGTCCAACTCTTGTAGCGCCTTCAACCCCTTGAGGTGTTCCACCCCTGCGTCGGTCACCTTGCTCTT
>CALARR010000344.1 GCA_937889015.1 uncultured Planctomycetales bacterium
GTGTCGAAGATGAACAGCAGTTCGGCCAGCCAATCGTGCAACAGATCGTCGTGCCGATCGGCGGACAAGGAGACGTGGACCTCGACCTGGGGGCGAATCTGCTGCAGATCGGACACGAGGATGGACGACAGGCCGCGCGCGGCTTCGGCAAACAAGGTGGCCAGATCCGGCGCCTCGGCCCGGATTCCCATGTCGGCGGTGTGCTCAAAGAGGGAAAACATAGGTGGCGGCGTGTCGTGGACCTGCGCAGTCAATCGTTCAAACGCCGGTCTCTTGGCCCTCGGACTCGGGGTGCATGCAAACCACGTAACGTCCCTGGACTCGGCCCGCCAGGATCTCCGGAACAAGTCGGGGGAGGTCTTCCGGCTGGCAGTCGTGGGCAATCTCGGCCAGCAGCGGCGGTCTCCAGGGGCCCGCCAACTGGAGCCACACCTGGTGCCGCCATGCCATGGGGCACCAGGCCGCGTCGATCCCGGCCAGGGTTATGGCGCGGAGAATGAACGGATACACGGTCGTGGGCAATTGCGGCGACGCGGCCAGGCCGCAAGCGGCCACGCACGCGCTGTGACGCATGCTGCGCAGCAGGGTGCCCAGTGTGTTTCCGCCTACGGTATCGATCGCTCCGGACCAGCGGCCGGACAAGAGTGGTTTGCCGCTGGCATCGTCGACCTGATCGCGCCCCAGGATTTCGCTGGCGCCCAGGCGCCGTAAGTAGTCGTGGGCAGAGGTCTTGCCGGTCACGGCCGCGACTTGATAGCCGAGTCGCGCCAGGACGGCCACGGCCAGGCTGCCCACTCCGCCCGTGGAACCGGTGACGACCACGGGCCCCTTGTCGGGCAGGACGCCATGCTTTTGCAGGGTGTCGACGCACAGGCCGGCCGTCAGGCCGGCGGAACCGAAGATCATGCTTTCGTAGAGTGTCAGATTGGCGGGCAAGGGCAGGAGCCAATCCTCAGGGACGCGGACGTACTGGGCCCAGCCGCCCCAGTGGGTCATGCCCATGTCGAAGCCGGTGACGAGGACCTGGTCGCCGGGCACGAACTCGTAGGATCCGCTTTGCACCACGGTTCCCACGGCGTCAACGCCGGGGACCATGGGGCAGGCCTTAATCACGCCGGGATGGCCTTGATAGGCCAGGGCGTCTTTGTAGTTGAGGGAACTGTAGGCTACGCGGAGCAGGACTTCGCCGGCTGGCAAATCGGCGATTGGCAGGTTGGTCCACGCGCAGTCGGCCAGGCCGGAAGCATCGCGCTGGACCAAGTATCCGCAGAAGGACTCCGGCAAGGGATGGGTTGGACTCACCGTACGCTCCTTCGATTTCCGAGCTGGACTGTCAGCCCTTGGGCGGTTTGAGCCCCATTTCCTTCAGCAGCAGTTTCATATCGGCCCAGGTATCTGCCTTGGCCGCGGGATTGCGCAATAGATAGGCCGGATGATAGGTGCAGACCACCTTGGCTCCCTGGTAGTCGTAGATCCGCCCGCGGAGGCGACCGATGGGCACGTTCATTCCCAAGAGGTTGGTGGCCGCCGTGGCCCCGAGGCAACAGATGAACTGCGGTTGGAGGACTTTGAGCTGTGCGTCGAGGAAGGGGCGACAGTTGGAGGCCTCGGTCGGGGTGGGCACCCGATTGCCGGGCGGACGGCATTTGAGGATGTTGAGGATATAGACCTCCTCGCGTTGCATGCCGCAGGCCTCGATGATCTTGTTGAGCAGTTGGCCGGCCTGGCCGACAAAGGGTTCGCCCTGCTGATCCTCGTCGAAACCCGGGGCCTCGCCCAGAAAGACCAACCGGGGCATTGGATTGCCGACGCCAAAGACGGTTTGCGTGCGCTGGGTGGCCAGTTCCTCGCAGAGCCGACAGCGACGGACCTTCTGCGCCAGGCGCTCCAGGATGGCCAAACGCTGCTGGTGTTCATCGCCGGGAGCAGGGGGCAATGACGGCGCGGGGTTTGTTTTGACGGTGGGCGCAGGCGGCGTCTTGGGGACCTTTGTGTCGGCAGGGGAAACCTTGACCGACGCGGAGGCGGTCTTTGCGGCAGACTTGACGCGAGGCATATGGGTGACGCCCGCGAGCCGTAAGCTGTCCAGGTGTTGAGTTAGGATGCGAAGTGCTTTCTTAGCAGCCACTTGCGATGATTCTCCTGCAGCTTGGATCGGCTATAGCGTGGTGTTCCCTCAGCTCGTCCAGTATAGGAATTGGAGATCCGAGTGACGAGCCCCACAGGAAGGGACTGTGGCGACTAGTTGCTTTCTGCGCAAGACATTATGATTGTTGATCTCTGCGCGGTGTCGGGCCTTGGGGCAACAGGGAGGGTCGGCGCCGCGGATCGCGCATGGACCGAGCGCGCGGCAGAAGGCAATTGAAGAGACCGCCCGGCTGCTCAGACAGGATCTCCGGGCCACCACTGAGGGGGTTCTATGGGCATGCCGCAAGTTGTGATCGTTGGGCGTCCAAACGTGGGCAAGTCGAGCCTGTTCAACTGGCTCGTGGGACGTCGGATCGCGATTGTTGACCCCACGTCTGGGGTGACCCGAGACCGAGTCACGCAATTGGTGGAGATCGAAGACCGGTTCATCGAGTTGGTGGATACGGGCGGGATGGGGGTTCGCGACGCGGACAATCTGACCGCGCAGATCGAACACCAGATCCAATTGGCGATCGACGCGGCCGACTTGATTCTGTTTGTCGTCGATACGCGTGAAGGCGTCACCCCGCTGGACCAGAAGATCGACCAACGGCTGCGCGCGTTGGACGTGCCGGTGCTGTGCGTGGCCAACAAGGCGGATTCGGCCGCGATCGAGCGTCACGCGGATGAGTTCTACCGTTTCGGGCGCAAGGTGCTGGTGGTCAGCGCGCAGGAGCGGCGGGGGAAGGACGAGTTGCTGCTGGCGATCCGGGAACAGTTGCCGCCGGCCGAGGAGGATGAAGCGACGGGCGAGCCGATCATGAAGTTGGCCATCGTGGGCCGGCGCAACGTGGGCAAGAGCACGTTCGTGAACACGTTGGCCAAGTCCGAACGGATGATCGTCAGCGAGGTACCGGGCACGACGCGGGACAGCGTGGACGTGCGCTTCGAGTTGGACGGCAAGGCCTTCATGGCCATCGACACGCCCGGGTTTCGTCGCGTGCGGAGCATGTCGGGCGACCTGGACTATTACAGCACGCACCGGGCGCAGCGCAGCATCCGCCGCGCCGACGTGGTGCTGTTCTTCTTTGACGCCGAGCAGACGATCAGCAAGACCGACAAGCAGTTGTGCGAGTATATCGTCGAGGAGCACAAGCCCTGTATTTTCGTGGTCAACAAGTGGGACCTGTTGGTGGACAAGGCGCGGACCTCGCAGTGGGCCGAGTATCTGCACGACACGTTGCCGATGACCGACTATATGCCGGTGGCTTTCATCACCGGGCAGACGGGCAAGAACGTGAAGCTGTTGCTGAATCACGCGCAGATGTTGTACAAGCAGTCGCTGGTGCGGACGCCCACGGCGCGGCTGAACAAGGTGGTGCGCGCGGCGATGGAGAAGAACCCCCCGCCGTTGTATCGCAACCGCCGGGCGAAGGTGTTCTACGCCGCGCAGGTGGCCGTGCAACCGCCCACGATCGTGCTGTTCGCGAGCAGCCCCAAGGCGCTGTCGCAACAGTATCAGCGGTATCTTCTGGGCGTTCTGCGGGACAACCTGGAGTGCGGCGAGGTACCCATCAAGCTGCACATCCGGCAGCGGGCCTCGTCCGACAATCGCGACGATATCGAAAGCAAGCTGAAACGGTGAGAGGCAGGCGGGGAGATTTTGGGCGGCGGGCAGGGACGGCGGGGAATGCGCGCGGCGGCAGGCGTTTCAACCGGCCTGCGGCTCGGCCACGGGCCGGGGCGCGCCGAGAACCAGTTCCACGTTCTGGAGCAGTTGGTCCAGACGGAAGGGCTTGTAGAGCACGGCCTGCAGTCCGGCCTGACGGGCCTTGACGATGGAGTGGCCGGGGTCGTAGCCGAATCCGGTCATCAGGATCAGAGGCACAGGCGACTCGGCGAATTCCTGAAGCTTGAGCATGAATTCGTAGCCGTTCATATCCGGCAGGCGAATATCGGCGATGATCGCGTCGTAGCCGCCGTCGCGGATCAGGTTGCGGACCATGAACACGGCCTCACCGCCGTCGGGAGCGGTTTCGACGACGCAACCATAGCGTTCCAGCAGGGCGTGGGCCGCGCTGCGCACGTTTTCGTCGGCGTCGACCACCAACACCCGACGCTCGCGCAACTGCGGCCGCTCCTCGATTTGCTGGACCTGCGGGTGGGCCTGGGCGGGGGCCATTTTCTGGCCCACTTTTTGGATCACCTGCTTGATGTCGCGCGCGTTGCGCAAGATGCGCTGCAGACGCTCGACCACTTCCGGTTCGTGACCGATGTAGCGCTCCATGACGTTGACGGCGTCATTGAGGATTTCGTCCACGGGCAGGGCCACGGCGCTGTGGATGGCTTCGATGCTCTCGGCCGCCGTGCTGGCCTTCTCGGCGACGAGCAGTTCCAGCGTGTTGAGGGCCATGGCCACGTCGCGGCTGAAGATCTCGAGGAACTGCAGGTCGCTCTCGGCAAAGGCGCGCGGTTCGGGGCTCTCGACGTTGAACGTGCCGATCACTTCGTCGTGGAGCACGAGGGGCACGGTCAGCGAACTCTTGGCGCCGCGCACGCCTTCCAGGTACAAGGGGTCTTCGGTCGTGTCTTCGCAGAGGTAGCTCTTGCCGGTAGCCGCCACGAATCCCGTGACGCCGTTGTTCTGGGGCTGAGCATAGAGGACGCGCGCGGCGGCCTCGGGCTCCATGCCCAGCGACAGCAGGGGCTCCAAGCGTCCGGTCTTCTGATCCAAGAGCCGGACCTCCACCACGTCGAAGTGCAGCAGGTCGCGGGTGTAGTGCAGGATGTTCGATTTGAGCAGCTCGATCCGTTGCTCGACGGTCATCTGGAACAACTCGTCGGGCGTGAGATCGGCGAGTTCCATTCCGGCCTGATGGATGGCGGCCAACTTCTGCTGTTGGAGCATCTCGTGCGTCACGTCGTGCACGGTGACGATCAGGTGCCGAGGAGGAATCGGCTTGCTTGCGCCGGAGATTTCGCGGACGGGGGCGGCGTGCACTTGGAAGTAATGGTTGTCGTCGGCGCGGAGCGTGGAGCTGGTGGCCTGCCCTGTGGCCAAGGCCGTGTGGAAGGGGCAGAAGTCCGGTCCGAGGATTTCCGGACTGCCCAGTACGTTGTAGAAGTTGGCGCCGACCACTTGGGTGCCGTGACACCACTCGCGCAAACGGTCGTTGGCCCAACGGATGGTGTTGTCACTATCGAGCAGCACGACCCCGTCGGGCATGCCTTCCAGGATCTGGTCATTCTGCAGCATGCGCCCGATGTCGAAGAGCTGTTGCAGAAATTCGGAGGCGATCAAGGCGCCGGCGAACTGGCCGCGCGCGAGGTGGGCCAACGCCCGCAGCGGATTCTGCACCACGACGAACTCGTAGGAGTCCGTCGTCGCGCCGAAGATCTCTTCCGCGACCTGGCGAGAATCGCTGAGTAGCAAGATTTTCGGCTTTTCCGACAAGGTTGGCTGGCTCCCGGTCGCACAGGCTAGGGTCCACTGCGTCATTGGTATTATAAGTGCTGCCTGCCGACGGAACAATTACACCGAGTGAACAGACGCCCTTGTCTAGTGGATCGGATCGTTGTGACCCTGGAATTCAGCATCAAGCGCCCAGAAAGCCTGTTTTCCGTAACCGGATGAGCTTCTTGTCCCTAAGGACCGTCCAAGCCCAACCCGCAGAACGCGTGGTGGCCCTCTGCGGGGATTCGCGTGTCTGGCCAAGAAGGTGGCATCCGTACCTGGGAGTTCAGCTCGGACAGCGCGACGGGGCAGAGCCGCCGAGGGTGAGTGAGGACAAGAGGTAGAATGATTCGCCCCCCGCCTTTTGTGGCTCGATGCCCTTCGAGTGGGTGCCTATTTGACGCGGTGTTTCGATCCGGATAGCGTAGTGACACATTTCCGGTGGGTTTCAAGGGGTGCTACGTATGACGCGTATCGCTTTGGTCAATCTGAACCGCATGCAACCGCCGATCGCGCCGTTGGGGCTGGACTATGTGGCCAGTGCGGCCGGAGGAGCGGGGATTCACGTCGATCTGATCGATTTGTGCCTGGAGTCGGAGCCGGAGTCGGCTTTGCGTGCGTTCTTGAGCGGTGGACGCTACGATCTGATCGGATTGAGCCTGCGGAACGTGGACGACAGTTTCTGGCCGAGCGGTGCGTCGTTTTTGCCGGAGGCGGAGGTCTGGGTGCGGCGCGTGCGAGATGGGACGGACAGCCCCCTCTGTCTAGGTGGCGTTGGTTTTTCGATTTTTGCCGCCTCGATCGTGCAGCGCACGGGGGTCGACTTCGGCATTCGCGGTGACGGTGAACTGGCCCTGCTCGGACTGGTGCGGGCCCTGGAGAAAGGGCGGCAGTTGGAGACCGTGCCAGGGCTCATCTGGCGGGAGAAAGAACGTTGGATCGAGAATCGGCCGGCGTGGTCCGACACGTGGCCCCAGGCCACGGTGCGGGATTTCGTCGACAATCGGACCTACTTCCGCCGGGGCGGACAGATCGGCATCGAGACCAAACGCGGCTGTGACCGGCCGTGTATCTACTGTGCCGACCGCCTGGCCAAAGGGGCACGCAACCGCCGGCGAAGCCCCACCGCCGTGGCCGATGAGTTCGAATCGTTGCTGGCCCAGGGGATCGACGTCTTTCACCTGTGCGATAGCGAGTTCAATGTGCCGGGAGAGCACGCGCGGGACGTGTGTGAAGAGCTTGTGCGGCGGCGGTTGGGGGAACGCATGCGCTGGTACGGCTATCTGGCCGTGCTGCCCTTTGACGCGGAACTGGCCGGCCTGATGCGTCGTGCGGGCTGTGTGGGAATCAACTTCACCGGCGATGCGGCTGCGGCGGGAATGCTGGTCCGGTACCGCCAGCCGCACCGCTCCTCGGACCTGGCCGAGGCCGTGCGCTTGTGCAGGCAGGAGGGCATCGCGGTGATGGTCGATCTGCTGCTGGGCGGACCGGGGGAGACTGTGGAAACGGTGCGCGAGACGATCGGCTGCCTGCAACGTATCGGCCCGGATTGTGTCGGTGCGGGGCTGGGCGTGCGTCTCTACCCGCACACGCCGGTGCTCGACCAACTTGGCGGGGAGCAGGCGCTGGGGTCGGCGGCGGGGGTCCGCCGGCACTACAGTGGGCCGATTGATTTGCTGCAGCCGACGTTCTATATCGCGCCGGAATTGGGGCCCCGGCCGGCGACCATGATTGGCGAATTGATCGGTGACGATTCGCGGTTCTTCCCACCCAGTGAGGAGTTGTCGCCGGGATCTGGATCGCAGGATCACAACTACAATGCGCATCAGCCGCTGGTGGAGGCGATCGCTCAGGGCGCGCGGGGCGCGTACTGGGACATCCTGCGGAAGATCCGCGGCCAGGGATAGGGCCGCGCGCGGAGCTGTGCTTCATGCGTTTGTCTGCGGGGGGGCGAGAGCGGAATCGCGGTTTTCTCCCGGTTGTGGAGCGTCGACGCGGGCAGGAGCGTTCGGATTCGAGCACCTTCCCCAGGGGTGTCCAGAGAGCGTCTTGTAGACGGGTAACGCCTCCGCTAGAATCAGCGACGCACGGCGACGACCGGTTCAGCCGCCACGACATTCCTTCAGCACGAGGAGCGGAACCATGACGATAGGTTGTTGGACGACCACTCTGCGCACCGTGACCGTGACGATGCTCATCGTGATCCTTGCCGGGTGTGGACAGCCAAGCAGCCAGAAGCCGTCTGCCGACAAATCCTCCGGCGGTCCCTCGGCCAGCGCCAAGACGGTGCCCGAAAAGGCCACGGCGGAGAAGACGCCTGCCGAGCCCGTGACTGAAGAGAAGGCGGCGGAGAACAAGGCTCCGGAGAAGCCGGCCGCAGTCCTGGGCGAACCGTTGGCGGTCAAGGTGCCGTTGGGGTTGCCTCCCTTGCCGGTGCCGGCCGACAATCCGATGACGGTCGAAAAGGTGGCCCTGGGGCGGCAGTTGTACTTCGATCCGCGGGTGAGCAAGGATGGGACGGTTTCCTGTGCGACGTGCCATGATCCTAAGATGGGTTGGGCGGAGCGCACGCCGACGAGCAGCGGCATCAACAAGCAGCTTGGCGGGCGGAATGCACCCACGGTGATCAACGCGGCCTACGCCACCAGCCAGTTCTGGGATGGGCGTGCGGCAACCCTCGAAGAACAGGCTACCGGTCCGGTGGAGAACCCGATCGAGATGGGCCACTCGATGGTGAGCGTGGTGGAGCAGTTCAACAAGATTCCCGGTTATCGCGAGCAGTTCCAGAAGGTGTTTGGCACGGGGGTGACCAAAGAGGGGTTTGCCAAGGCGGTGGCGGCTTTCGAACGGACGGTCCTCAGCGGCGATTCGGCCTACGACCGTTACCAGGCGGGCGACAAGAAGGCCCTGACCGAGGAGCAGCAGCAGGGGCTGAAGTTGTTCGAAGAGCATTGCACCACATGCCACGCGCCGCCCTTGTTCAGCAACTATCGATTCATGAACGCCGGGATCGGAATGGACAAGCCCAAGCCCGACGAGGGTCGCAAGGACGTGACGCACGAGGAGAGCGATCTGGGCAAGTTCCGCGTGCCGGCGTTGCGCGACGTGGCCGATACGCCTCCCTATTTTCATGACGGCAGCGCTGCCACATTGGAGGATGCCGTGGCTATCATGGCTGCAGGCGGCAAGGACAACCCCAAGCTGTCTCCGCAAATGAGGGTGCTGCGCGAGGCGAAGATCGGCGCCGACGACCAGAAGAAGATCGTGGCCTTCCTGCGAGGGCTCACGGGCAAGTATCCCGTGATCGAACCGCCGAAGTTCCCGGAGTAGGCGGGAGGACGGTCTGGGTTGAGTCCAGCCTTGCGGGCCCAGGGGGTGCGCCCCCTGGGCCGTTGAGGGTGGCGAGGGGTTGGGGCGCGTTTGGAGGTCAGGCCGGGCGTGGAGCGTCGGCGAGGGCCTGCCCCAGCGACCAGCGATCGGGGAGCGTGGTTTCCTTGGAGATCACGACAACGCCGTCGCGAACCATGCCGAACTGGCTCTCTTCGGTGTTTTCGAGGTGCGTGGGGTTGATGATTTGCGCGCCGCGGCCGATACGGCAATTCTTATCGATGATCGCCCCATCGATGACGGTCGCTTCGCCCACGCCCAGCGGTGGACGACCGCCATTGCCCGCTTCGTCGGGGATTTCGTAGAAATCGTTGCCCATGAGGATCGAGTTGCGGATGACCACGTTTCGGCCGATGAGGCAGCGTAGGCCGATAATGCTGTTTTCGATCACGGCGCCTTCGTCGATCATGCAGCCGTCGGCAATCAGGCTGCCGCGGATCATGGCTCCATCGAGACGCGTGGGAGGCAGGAAGCGGGCTCGGGAGTAGATCGGGGCCGCGGCCAAGGAGAGCTTGAACTCGGGGGCCGGGTTGGCGAGTTGCAGATTCGCCTCGTAGAAGGAGCGGATCGTTCCAATGTCTTCCCAATACCGGTCGAACAAATGCACCTGCACTCGCCGGGTGCGGATGGAAGCGGGGAAGACTTCCCGGCCAAAGTCCTGGTAATCGGTTTTCCGCAGCACGTCCACCAACGTGTCGCGGTTGAAGAGGTAGATTCCCATGTTGGCTAGGCAATCGCGGCCCCGACTGGGAATACCTTGCGCGTCGATCCAGGCCGGATTGGTGCGAACGTGGGCCAGTTCCTGCTCAGTCTTCGGCTTCTCCAGGAATCCGGCCACGCGTCCGGTGTCATCCAGGCGCATGATTCCCAGTCCCGCGGCGTCTTTGCTGTGGACCGGGACAGAAGCGATGGTCACATCGGCCCCGGTACGCTCGTGGGTGGCGATCATGTCGCGGAAATCCATGCGGTAGAGCTGGTCGCCGGAGAGGATCAGCACCTTGTCGATTCCGTGCTGCTCTACGTAGCGCAGGTTCTGGCGGACGGCGTCGGCCGTGCCCTGGTACCAATCGGCGCTGGTGTTGGTCTGCTGCGCGGCGAGGATTTCGACGAACCCTCCGTCAAAGGGGTCGAAGGTGTAGGTGCTGCGGATGTGCCGGTGCAGGCTGACGGAGTTGAACTGCGTGAGGACGTAGATCCGGTTCAGGCCGCTGTTGAGGCAGTTGGAGAGGGGAATGTCGATCAAGCGGTACTTGCCGGCGATGGGCACGGCCGGCTTGGAACGGTACTTGGTCAGTGGGTACAACCGCGTTCCCCGTCCCCCACCCAATACCAGGGTAATCACGTTTCTCATGAGGTCTCCGTGCCGCTGCTAGTTCGGTTCTCGGTTGGCCTTTCTCCGCGGAATCGGTCAGGCGCCCTGCCTGCCGCATCCCCGCCCTATCTTAATGGCTGCTGGAAGAAGAGGGAATGACTCCCAACGCGAAGGTCGGGCAGCGCCGTCACCACTCGTACAACCGAACTGAAAACGATCAACGGTGGTATGTGAATAACTTGAAATGGGGGAGGTTTTTTTCTGTTATGCGTGCGGTGCCGCTATATTCGGAATTGCTTATAATCCCTAGATTTTCCAGATTGTTAAGCATGGGGGAGATACGTCCGATAGAGACTATACGGGATGGCACGGTTGTCATCCTGATCGGTCCGGCGTCGAGAGAGGACGCCGGGCGGCCCCCTAGAGCAAGGATGTCCTATGCACGCCCCCCTCTCGCACTGGATCGGGTTGCTGCTTCTTGGAGCAGGACCCATCTACGATACGGCCGTTCCTTCTGGCGAAATTGATTGGACGGCTCGTATTCAGCAACTGGAAGCCGAGACCCAGGCCTTGCGGTCGGAAGTTTCGACCCTGCGAGCCCAACAGGGGCCGCTGATGGAAACGCCCGTCTCGCCACCGCTGGCCAATGACTACAGCTCGTCGCTGGCCGATCCCATGCTGTCGCCCGCGCCGAGCATGGACCAGGTGCGGGCCGAGATTCAGAAGAACGCCTGGAAGAAAGGCGACTTCACGATCAAGCCATACGGGATTTTGTGGGCGACGGCTTCCTATGAGACGTCGCGGACTTTCGTGGGCGATTACGTGATGTATGTCTATCCGGACAGTTTGGAGGGTGAACCGGCTTTCCACACGGACGCGCGTTCCACGCGTCTTGGACTCGACATCGGCGGCCCTCGCATTCCGTTCTTCTGTTGCGCGCAAAGCGGTGGAAAGGTCGAAATCGACTTCCAGCGGTCAATCGATTCGGAAAATAAGGCCAGTGTGCTGCTGCGGCACGCGTATTTCGAGATCAAGAACGAAGAGTTTCGTCTCTTGGCTGGTCAGACCTGGGATGTGATTTCGCCTCTCTATCCAGGCACATTGATGTATTCGGTCGGTTGGGGCGGCGGCAATATCGGCTATCGCCGAGCCCAGTTCCGCGCAGATCGCTACATGGCTCTGACCGACACCTTCTTGCTCACGGCTCAGGGGTCGATCAACACCGACATCACGTCGGACGTGGCCACCAATTTGTATGCTGACCATGCGGCCTGGCCGGTCATCGAAGGACGTCTGGGCACCACCCTCGGTCCGCGCGGCCGCGGCTGCCGGCCGATCGAATTCGGCGTTTCGGGACACATCGGCGAACAGGTCTTCGACTTCCGGGCGCCCACTTGGGCGAATCCGGTGGACGATCTTGCGCGTCGCACCTGGTCGCTGAACGCGGACATCCGGATCCCCATCACGTGCCGTTTTGGCGTACAAGCCGAGTTCTTCACGGGCGAGAACCTGGGGGCCTACCTGGGCGGCATCTTGCAGGGCATCGACATGGGCACGCCCACGACTCCGGGAACGCGAGAACCGATTCGTTCTACGGGTGGCTGGGTCGACGTGTGGTATGACTGGACTCCGCGGTTGCACAGCCATGTCGGCTACTCGATTGATGACCCGGTGGATGCCGACGTCACCGTCGGCCGGATCTACAACTCCTTCTGGTTTGCCAACGTGAGCTACGACGTGACCTCCAAGTTCCTGGTGGGCGTGGAAGTCATGCCGTGGCGGACCTTCTGGAAGGGGAACGGCTACAGCAACGGCGAGTCGTTCTACACGGGATTCACGGCGAAGTACAATTTTTGATTCTTCTCGTTGCCCAGCGGGCATCCGGGAGCGAACCCCGCCGATTTCGGCTCAGGCTGAAATCGGCGGGGTGTCGTTTGTTGGGACTTGGCATCGGGGTGCCGCGTTCGGGCAGCATTGGCCGCATGCCAGCGGGCGACTATGGGGCGCCCTGATGTCGCCCCTCCGCAGGGTCGGAGGGCAGATTTCGAGGTCTACGGCTGGCGGCCCAGGTCGTAGCTGGTCATGGGGCATTGGTAGTAGCCCATCGTGGCGTGGGCCACGTTGTTGCGATAGATGGGATCGGCCAACAAGCAAAGGCGGCGGTCTGTGGCGCGCAGGGTCGTTGTGTAGATCCGCATCTCGCCTGGCAGGGAGACGATGATCTCCTCGCGCCAGTCGCCGAGGATGTCGGCGGCTGCCACAAACTTGCCACTGATCTGGCCGACCTGGCCGCCGAGGTACTTGACGATGCTCTTGTCGCGGATCAGTTCGCGCTGGCGGTCGGCGTCCCAATAGGCGACGCGCAGGCCGAAACCGCCCAGGTTCTCGCGGCTGATGAGTTGCCCTGTGGCGCTGTGCAGGAGTCCGAAGGCGAATTTCTTCTCCGCATCGGTGTCGGCGCCGTAGCACTCGCTGCCGGGGTGGCGCGGATCGATGTCGCTGCACAGGCCGAAACTGTGGACATGCCGCGTGGGCTGGTCGTAGCCCCACAGCAGCTTGCCCGTGGCCGCCTCGACCAGGCACATGCCGTCGCGGGTTCGACGGGACTCGATGTTGTAGTAGATTTCCAGTCCCGGGCGCGCGGGGTCGATGTCGCCCACGTAGAGCGAATCGGGATGGCCCAGCCCGGTAGTCCACCGCAGCTTGCCGTTCGGGTCGAGGACGACGGAGCCGAGAATCACCTCGTCACGGCCGTCGCCGTCGATATCCACATTGTGCATCCAATGGGCGCCCTGTCCCTGGCACTCCTTGGGCGCCCCGACGTTGCTCCATTGCCACCGCTGTTGGAGTTTGCCGTCGCGGTAGTCGTAGGCCACGGCCGTCATCTGCTTGTAGGTGCCGCGTGCCACGATCAGGCTGGGCTTCTTGCCGTCCAGATAGGCCACACCCAACTGATTGCGCGAGGCGCGATTGTAGCCTTCATCCTTGAAGGACTCGCGTGCGGGCCAGGCGGTCTGTGCAAGGGGCTTGGCTGTGCGGCCGTCGAGGACCGTGACGTATTCGGGGCCGGTTTGGACGCGGCCGTCGGTGTCGCGAGGATCACCTTCGCCGGTCTTGGCGATGATCTCGGCCCGGCCGTCGCCGTCGAGATCGTAGACCAGGTACGGCGAGTACCAGATGCCACGTTCGATGGACCAGCCCAGGTCGTAACGCCACAAGAAGCGGCCGTCATGTGCGTAGGCCTCCAACTTGTAGGTATCGGGGCTGGGCTTCCAGTACTTCTCGTAGGGGTCGATATTGTCTTGGGGGTGTTTGATGACGTAGTCCAAGCGGCCATCGCCGTCGAGATCGGCCATGCCGATCTTCTGGAAGTCGTAGGGTCCTTGCAGGCGGATGGACTGGTAGGGCATGAGGTCGGCGCTGCATGCAGCGGCCGCACTGGGAGCGGCTTCCGCGCCGCCGGTCACCGCGCGAACGAAGTAGCTGACCGGACCGGCCGGGGCGGACGTGTCGAGATAGTCGGTCGTCTTGGCCACGGGCTGCGCGGTGAGTTTCGTGGCCGCTGACCCGCTCTGGCGATAGACGTTGAAACTCACATCGGTCGGGTCGCTGGGCAGGAGGCGCCAGCCGACGTAGACCTGGCCCTGCTCGGCGCGAATGGCCACCAAGCCACGGTCGAGTCGTTCACGCTCCCCTGCGGCTGCGGCGGGCCGGTCGGCCGCCAGCAACGACAGGACGAAGACCAACGCGGAACTGGCAATGGCAGGCATGGGATACTCCTGAAAGGGATGGAAACTTGGGGCGGTTTGGGGCGGGAGGCGGTCGTCGACTGCGCGAGGATCGCAGTCATGGAGCGCCTGGGGTGTCTGCAGGCACGCGGCGCGTCCCCGGGCTCACGCCGTTGCGACTCACAAGGGACAGCCGGCGCGACGCGGGAAGGGCCAAGAACCAGTATAGCGACTGGCCATGGCGCGCGGAATCTGCCACGTTCGACCGCCAAGGGCAATAAAAAAGCCCCGGCGCAGATCCTGCGACGGGGCTCGTTATCCGTGTTTCCCGGCACTTCTCACCGACCTGGGTCGGAAGGGGCGCCGAGGCTGTGGTGCATTACTTCTTCTCCGTGGGTTTCTTGTCTTTGGTGTCGGTGGGCAAGACCGGGAGTACGCTGCCAGCCTTCTTCTCGGCCGGCTTGTCGGTCTTGGGCTTCTCGGCCGGCTTTTCAGCCTTCTTCACCGCCGGCTTGTCGACCTTCTTCGTGGCGGCCGGGTCGATCTTCTTTTCGGCCTTCTTCACGGCGGGCTTCTCAGCCGGCTTTTCGGCCTTCCTTTCCGCCGGCTTCTCGACCTTCTTCTCGGCCGGTTTTTCAACCTTCTTCTCAGCCGGTTTTTCAACCTTCTTCTCAGCCGGTTTTTCAACCTTCTTTTCGGCCGGCTTCTCGATGGCCGGGGCCTTGGGCGCCGGCGGCGCAGTCTTCACCGCAGGCGGAGCCACGGGGGGCGGGGTGGCCGGTTTGACGGCCGGTCTTTCCGTCGGGGCCGGCGTCAAAGGCTGCGCTGGCGGGGCCGGGGGAGCCTTGACGGCCGGAGGAGCCGGAGGCGCCACGGGAGCGGGTTTGGCCTGCGCGGGCTGGCTCTGCACCGGCCCGCAAACGCTCGGGCAACTCGGCTCGCAGCAGGTGGAGACCGCGTGCCGGCACTTGGCACGGCGCAGGCAGTGCCGGCGGCACGCGGCCGTAGCGGTGTCGGCAAACATGGCTGCCGCCAGCAGGACCACGACAGCCACCAGGCCGAATCGTGTTTGCATCTTGGAGACCCTCCTTCGCTTGGGAACGCGGGACACAGGCGGTGGGCAAGGCGGACGAAGCACGAAATCGTCCGTCTCTGATACGGCACAAGCTCCAGCCGCAAGGCCCCTCATCTAGGCATTAAGAATACTTACCCTAGTCTACCCGAATGACCAATTCAACGGTTGTGGGCCCAAAAATGCGGTCGCGAAACAGAATGGGGCTGCGCGGATGAGCTTGTCCCCCCGCTAAAGTGTTGGTCAGTCTTTGTGGCAACGGCAACCGAGGCTGCGCGGTTGCACCACCGCGCGGGGGCCCGCCCCTGGCGGCCAACTCAGGTTTGGGGCATATTACAGACCTCAACGTGGTTCTCTGCAACAGATGCACATTCAGGACAACCATGCCCAAGACTCGATCGACCACCATACTGACCGTGCGTCACCAGGGGTTCGTGGCCATGGGGGGCGACGGGCAGGTGACCGTCGGCAATTCGATCATGAAGGGCGACGCCATGAAGATCCGCCGGCTGATGGACAACCGGGTCCTGGTGGGCTTTGCGGGCGCCAGCGCCGACGCCTTTGCGCTGCTGGAGCGTTTTGAAGGGCAACTGAAGGAATTCAAGTCGAATGTTCCGCGAGCGGCGATCGAGCTGGCCAAGCAATGGCGCACCGATCGGCTGTTGCGGCGATTGGAGGCCTTGCTAGCCATCGTCGACAGCCGGCACACGCTTCTGTTGACGGGCACGGGCGACGTGATCCAGCCCACCGACGGCGTGTTGGGGATCGGCTCGGGAGGGAGTTACGCCGTGGCCGCCGCTCGGGCACTGGTAGCGCACAGCAACTTGAGCGCGAGTGAAATCGTGCGCGCGGCGTTGGAGATCGCCGCCGGGATCGACATCTACACCAATACGCACATCATGGTCGAGGAGTTGGCGTGCGAGAACTGACACCGCGTGAGATCGTCGCCGAATTGGATCGCTACATCGTGGGCCAGGACGACGCCAAGCGCGCCGTGGCGATCGGGATTCGCAACCGTTGGCGGCGGCAACGCGTAGCCGACGACATGCGCTGCGAGGTGGCTCCCAAGAACATTCTGATGATCGGTCCGACGGGCGTGGGCAAGACCGAGATCGCCCGACGTTTGGCCAAGCTCACCGGAGCGCCTTTCATCAAGGTGGAGGCCACCAAGTACACCGAGGTGGGTTACTACGGGCGCGACGTGGAGAGCATGGTGCGGGAACTGGTGGAGAACGCCATCGGGTTGGTCCGCAGCCAGGAGCGCAAGACGGTCGAAGAGGAGGCGCGCCGGCGGTCGGAAGAACGGCTGCTGGACATGCTGGTCCCCAGCCCCCCGGTGAGCGACGCCGAGGATCGCGAAGCCGCCGAACGCCATCGCCGCACGCGCGAGAAGATGCGGGCCAAGTTGCTGGCTGGCGAACTGGACGAGCAGCGAGTGGAACTGGCCCTGGAGCAGAAGGCTGTGCCGATGCTGTTTACGGGCGTGGGCATGGAGCAGATGGACTTCGACCTGCAGGGGATGTTCGAGAAGATCATCCCCAAGCACTCGGCGCGGCGCGAATTGAGCGTCTCTGAGGCGTGCAACGTGTTGTTCGAGCAGGAAGTCGAGTCGCTCATCAACCAGGAAAAGGTCAATGCCGCCGCGGTGGATCTGGCCGAGAACCTGGGCATCATCTTCATCGATGAGTTGGACAAGATCGTGGCCAGCGAGCAGGCGCACGGGGCGGACGTGTCGCGTCAGGGCGTGCAGCGCGATTTGCTGCCGATTGTCGAGGGGACCACGGTTCAGACGCGTTACGGCTTTGTGAAGACGGACCACGTGTTGTTCGTGGCAGCGGGGGCCTTCCACCGCGCCAAGCCCAGCGACCTGATGCCCGAGTTGCAGGGACGATTCCCGATTCGCGTGGAGTTGAAGGATCTGACGAAGGAGGATTTCGTGCGGATCCTGACCGAACCGCGCAACGCGCTGGTCAAGCAGTACCAGGCCCTGCTGGGCACCGAGGGGGTCGAACTGCGATTCACGGAGGACGCCGTGGATGCCCTGGCCAGCTACGCCTTCCAGGTGAACCAGAGTTCCCAGAACATTGGGGCGCGGCGTCTGTACACGATCGTGGAGCGGATGCTGGAGGACTTGAGCTTCGAAGCCCCGGAACGCAGCGGAAGCACGGTGCAGATCGACGCCGCTTACGTCCGTCGGCACCTGGAGAGCATCATCCAGGACGAAGATCTGAGCCGCTTCATTCTGTAGCGCGGCGTGTGGCGCGAAGTGGCTGCCAGGGACTGGCCAATGGGCCCGGGAGGCAGGTTCTGCGCAGTCCGGCGTGGGCGGCTGGCCTGCTGGCCAAGGCGGACGGCAGGTGCCCGGGATGTGCCATCGGCCTCGGGGGAACCGGGTGAAAACCGAACCGTTGACCGGACCGAGCTCCCCCTCGGGAAGGTGTGCGGTGTCTTGCTGCCGCCAGAGTGCCACCCCCTCGCAGGTGTATTTATTCCTGGTGGATCTGAAGTATAGTTAAGGTTGATCTGTGGTGTTCGCTTTTGGCGAGGGGCGGTTGCATCTCTGTACGGCATCCCATCATGAAGTGTCCTTGCTGCTTGGCGAAAGGTCGTTTCAGCACCATCCGGAATCTTCTGCCGGCCTATCTGTTTCCGGTACGGCCGTTCGTGGTCTGCGTGCGGTGCGATAGCTGCCTGCACCTGTTCTATCGTCTGCGCGGCACCGAAGTGCTGTTCAAGTTCGGCGGTCCGGCGCTGTTTCTGTAGTGCGTCGTCCGTGAGGGGATGGTGCGCGCGTGAGGGGCGATTGTGCCCTGGCAAGGCCCGTGGCACGCGCGGCACGGGCCGGATGTGTTGCCGCGCTTGCCTGGCAAGCATGGCACGTGTCATGCTGCCCGACTTCTGGTATATTCGGCGGTGGCCGGACGCATGAGCTACGGTGGCAGGTCGCGTTGGAGATGGCGGCGGAAGGCCGCTTCCCATTCGGACCAGGTGCGATCGGGAACGAGTTGTTGCAGGGTGTCTTGGCCGGTGCAATCGGTGGTTGCCGCGCGCAGGCGTTGATACAACGGTTCCAGGAGTGTTTGTTGTTGCAGGTAGCGGCAGAAATGCTGTGCGTGGGCGTAGTGCAGCGACTCGTGTTCGTCGTGCAGCGTCTGCAGTGCCAGCAGCGCGGCCAAGGAAGGTAATTGGCCGGAGCTCAGGGCCCGGCGGAGCACAGGCCGGCGATGGTCGAGGGGGATGCCGTGATCTCCGACGGCGAGTTCGCCGTCCTCGTGCAGGGCCGCCAGCCCTTCCCGGAGCCAGGCCGGAGCCGCGGGGAAATCGAAGTCCATCAAGGCGTGGGTCAACTCGTGCCGGGCCGCGGCTGCGCCTCGCTGCTGATCGTTGAGCAGAATGGTCCGCAGATGCGGCCGGTAGTAGCCGTAGGGGGAGGGTGGCGATTGGCTGAACAGGTGTTCGGCGGTGCGCCGGTACTCCTGCTCGCCGGAGCAGCGGATCACAGTGATCGGCTCGTGGGGCGGCGTGCGGAAGTAGCGATCGGACATGGCCGTGGCGGCAGGCAGGATGAGCGTTTCGTACCAGCCCTGCAAGTCCTCTGGGCGCGCATCACTGGCCAGGATGAAGGGCGATCGGACCAACAGGTGAAAAGAATCGCCCAACTGTCGGCGGAGCCAGTCGGCGGTACGGTGGCAACGCCTGTCCAGCGACTCGCCGGGCGAAGGGGCCGGGGGCGGCGAAGATGTTCGATCATGTGTCCAGACGGCCGTGGCCAAGACGACCGCGAGTAAGGCGAGAATCGCTACGACCGATATTCGCCGGGCGAGTTGAGTCATGGGCTCAGGACGCGCGCGGCAGGAGTCTCAGGAGTTGATCGATCGCCACCCAACCGCCGGCGATCAAGAGGCCCAAGGCCGAGAGCCACAAGAGGATGTCCCACAGGGGGCCAGGGGCGACGCGCGGGTCGCAGCGGCGGTAGCGGAAGTAGAGCGTGGCGCCGCCCAGCATGGGCAGCATGATGGCCTGCATGACTCCGCTGGCCAAGATCAGCCCGACCGGGGCGCGGATGCAGGCAAAGGCCAGGAAGGCCAAGGTGGGAAAGCCGACACAGAAGAAGCGGACCCACCACAGCCGAGCCTTTTCGTCGCCGGCCCCAGCGCCGAAGACGCGGACCGCGTCGGCCGCCACGCGCGCGTGACTGGCGCTGGCCACGAAGAAGGTGGAATACAGCACGGCGAAGGCGCCGAGCATGAAGAACCCTTCGGCCCAGCGGCCGAACACCGGGACGTACATCTGCGAGAGGGTGCGGATCATCTGGCTGCCTTCGGGGTCCAAGCCTTGCCGGTGGAGCACGGCCGCCCCCAGCAAGTAGAAGGCCACTGTGGCGAAGGTGTAGACCAGCATGGAGAAACAGGCGTCCCAGTGCATGACGCGCATCCAGCCGCGCGCGCGGCGTGCCCATTGCTCGGAGGGATCGCAGGGGCCGGTGAAGCGCGCATAGCCTTTCTCCAGGCACCAGTAGGGATAGGCGATCAACTCGTTGGCGCCCACGCCGATGATGCCGAAACTGGCCAGGGCCGTGGCCAGCGGGGTCCAGGAACTTCCGCCCGGCGATGGGGGCAGGCGGAATTGCAGTCCTTGCCACAGGTCACGGGCGTGTACGGCCCAGTTGGGCTGACCCTGCATCGCGATCACGCAGAACACGCTCACCGCCGTGAACAGGGCGACCATGGCTGTGGAGGCGTTTTGGACCAGGCTGTAGCGGCCGTTGACCAGCAAGAGGATGGTGATGGCCGTGATCAGGCCGGCCCAATAGGCATCGTCCTTGGTAAGCCGGTTGGGCCGCGGAGCGCGACTGGCAGGGGGCGATTTCGCGGCGCTCGCGCTGGGCGTCTGGGCATCCCAGGCGTCTTGTTCCTCCAGAAGCTGATTGAAGTCGCCGGTGATGGGCACGCTCATGGCCAACGACTGGGCCACGCCACCCACCACGCCGCCAAGCTGGGCAATACTGACCACGAACATCACCAGCCAGTACCACAACAGCCAATTCACACGCCATCGTGGTCCGGGGACCTCGTTCATGGCCGCCATAGTGGCGCGACCGGTGCAGATCGCGTAGCGTCCGAACTCGATCTGGGCGAAGACCTTGATGACGCAGCCGATGACAATCAACCACAAGAGCCAGAAGCCGGCCTGGGCGCCGGTCTTGGTGGTGGCGATCAACTCGCCCGATCCGACCACGGCCCCGGCCAGAATCAGGCCCGGCCCGAGCTGGCTCAGGAAACGCACCAGGGTGTGGGGGGCTTCTTGGGCTTGATCGGCGGACGGTTGGTCGGGGCCGGGCGGGTGTGGTTGCGGATCGGCCATAGGAGTCTGGCGGCTGCGCGAGAGGAGAGGCCGAAGATGGCGTTCCGCCATTCTCGCCGCTGATCGAGGGAAACGCAACGGCCGGTTTGGGCAGGGGGCAGGGCCGGATTGTCAGGGCGGAGGCGAGGGTCTTGACCCTGTGCGACCGCGGCAGATGCGCGGAGCAGTAAGAGTTGGTCCCAGAACCTGCCGGCAACTCCGCCCCGTCGGACCACCTGAGCTGGCCGCAACGCTGTCGGGCAAAAGTCCTGGCCTGCCGTGTGGGAGTTGCGTCCGCATGCTAGTCATGGATCCGTCTTGCAGGAGCATGCGGCGGCGGCTACTGTGTGGGACTGGGCTTGGCTGGCCGGGCACTGGCCGTTTGGCAGAGAACCGAATTTGGAGAAAGGACTGGGATGAGCAGTACGCCAATTGTCGCCGGCCAGACGCGGATCGGTTGGATCGGCACAGGGGTCATGGGGGGCAGCATGTGCGCGCACCTGCTGCGCGCCGGTTTCTCGGCGACGGTCTGCAATCGCACGCGGTCCAAGGCCCAAGGGCTTTTGGACCAGGGCGCGCAATGGGCCGACTCGCCTCGGCAAGTGGCCCTGGCCAGCGACGTGATCTTCAGCATCGTTGGCTATCCGGCCGACGTGCGGCAGGTGACCTTGGGGCCGGAAGGGGTGCTGGAGGGATGCCGCCGGGGTTGTGTGATCGTGGACATGAGCACAAGCCAGCCCACGTTGGCCGTGGAGATCGCCGAGAAGGCCGCGCAGCGCGGCGTGCAGAGCCTCGATGCGCCGGTCTCGGGCGGGGATGTTGGTGCACGCGAGGCGCGCCTTTCGATCATGATCGGTGGTGATCGGGCCACAGCCGAGGCCTTGAAGCCCTGTTGGGAGGCGATGGGCAAGACGGTCGTACACCAGGGCGGTCCCGGGGCCGGACAGCACACCAAGATGGTCAACCAAGTGCTGATCGCCTCGAACATGGTAGGCGTGTGCGAGGCCTTGTTGTACGGATATCGGGCGGGCCTGGATCTGCCCACGGTCTTGAAATCGGTGGCCTCGGGGGCCGCCGGGAGTTGGTCCTTGTCCAATCTCGGCCCCAGGATCATCGAGAACCGATTTGAGCCGGGCTTCTTCGTGGAACACTTCATCAAGGACATGGGAATTGCTTTGGAGGAGGCCAAGCGGATGGGGCTGTCGCTGCCCGGCCTGGGTCTGGCGCAACAGTTGTACCTGGCGGTGCAGGCCCAAGGTCACGGGCGGGATGGGACGCACGCCCTGGCCCTGGCCTTGGCGTCCTTGTCCGGGCTGGACTGGCGTGGACGCGGGGCCGTGCGTGCGTAGGAGAAGGGGAAAGGGATAGGGGTAGGCAGAAAGGACGACGTGTCTGGCCAGGATTTGGCAAAGAGCTACGACTGGGGTGCGGAGATCGGGGCAAGAGTCGTAAGCGTTCCGCAGTGGGCCCCCCCTTGCCCCCGCGGGGACGTGTTTGCTATAGTTGGGGTTTCTCTTGTGCGAGCGAGCGCAGGGGACACTGGCGGCCAGGCGTTGTGGATCTTCAGAAGAGGAACGCAACTCGCGGGGGGGGGTGGGTTCCGGAAGGCCGGACGCCCGCAGGTCGCCCGACCTGGCTAAGACAAGATTCTAAGAGCCGGTCCCAGAACCTG
This sequence comes from uncultured Planctomycetales bacterium, assembly GCA_937889015.1. GTDB lineage: Bacteria > Planctomycetota > Planctomycetia > Pirellulales > Thermoguttaceae > CALARR01. The sequence goes on from CALARR010000344.1 coordinate 22,096, forward strand.
TTGGCAGCTCAGTCTTGCTGGGCCGCCCGACGCGGCTGGGGTGGTTCTGGGATAGGTTCTAAGACGCCTTCAGACAACGACTTAATAAACTGATACGGAGCATCGCGTGGGAGTCAAGAAGAGTGGCAAAGGCCGACGCAAGCTCGGCCGCAAGAAGCGTCGGATGCGTGCCCGGATTCGGCACCGCAAGTAGCCTGCGCGGCGTCAGCCGTTGACGGTCAGGCGCGTCGTAGAAAACGGGTCCGGGCTCGGCCGAGTGCCGATCGCCAGGGGCTGTGGCGTTGGAGGGAGAGTGCTGGTTCCGGCCGTCTGGTTTTGCTGGACGTTCGCTCGGTGCAGCGCGGAGCGTGCCTTGCCGGTTTGTGCCTGGGACGGCTTGATCCCTTATTGGCAGTACTCAACAACCCTCCTACGGGAGGGTTGTTTGTGCGCTGGAGTGACGGCGAGGGCCTGTTTGCGCGCCCGATGCGCCATCTGCCGCGGCCGTCCGTGGGTGGAATTGGTTGGCTGAATTGTCTTCCCAGCGCGGGAGTAGCAAGTGCGGCTAGCGTACTTGCGTCATCGTTTTCCGACCCAAACGGGCGAAAAGACGCCACACGTGGGTGGAACACGCTCTAGACTTCAGATGCGAGGCCGGGCAGGCATCTGCGCGGCCGGTAGGTCCGCATCGTTGCATTGTCGAACGCATGTCCACCCCGGTAGTCACCCTCGACAGTCTTGTCGCCCGGGCACAGAATCTCTGTAGCCTGCCGGCGGTGGCGATGAAGGTCCTGGACCTGACCAACAACCCCCAGGTCGACACGCGGGCCTTGAAGGAGTGCATTGAGAACGATCCGGCCCTGACCAGCAAGCTATTGCGCGTGGTCAACAGTTCGCTATTCGGGTTGAGCCGCGAGGTGTCGGACCTGAATCAGGCCTTGGCGCTGTTGGGGACCAAGCCGCTGAAGATGCTGGTGCTGGGGTTCAGCCTGCCCAGCGGTTTGTTCGCGAGCCTCTCGGGAGACGTGTTGGGACGGTATTGGCGGCGAACGCTGACCAAAGCCGTGGCGGCGCGCGAACTGAGCGAGACGGTCTGGAGACAGCCCGGCGACGAGGCTTTCATCTGCGGCCTGTTGCAGGATTTGGGGATGCTGCTGTTGATCCAGGAGTTGGGCACGCCGTATGTGCGTTTTGTGGACAAGGTGCAGGGCGCGGGCCGCGACCTGTGCGCCCTGGAGACGGAGTCGATGGGCTTCGATCACACGACGCTCTCGGCCCGGTTGCTGAGCAGTTGGGGGCTTCCCGAGGTGATCGTCGAGGCGATTGGCCCGGCGATCGACCAAACTCCACCGCGGACGTCGCGCAAGGCTTTGCCGCAGATCGTACACCTGGCCGAATTGACGGCCCGATTGCTGGTGGATGGCAGTTCGGCCGCGCTCAGCGAGTTGCTGCAGGTTGGCAATCGCTATCGCCAACTGAGCCAGACGCAGTTGGAAGGCCTGGTCGACACGTTGGACGAGAAGGTTCGGCACCTGGCGGACGTGCTTTCGTTGCAGCTTCCGCAAGGGGTGGAGTATCGCGACGTGTTGGTCCAGGCCCAGACGCGGTTAGCCGATATTGCGGCCGACGTGGCCGGCGATTTGTTGCGGCGGCAGCAAGAGCAGGCGCAGATCGAGGAATCGCTGCTGACGGAACTGCAGACCCTGTCGCAATCGCTGACCGAGCCCCAGCGGCGCGCAGCGCGACCGGCAAGCGTGCCGTCGGCCAGCGAGGAGAAAGGGGCGAGGGAAGGCGAGAGTCTGCTGGTGGCACACCCTGTGCCAGGGCGTCACAAAGCGCCCACAGCTTCGCACCCGGCCGCGCAGCGTTCCCCTGGTCTGCAGCGGACGGGAGAAGATCCGACGAGCACGCTGATTAGTCACCTGGGAACGGCGGTCGCCGCATGCCGCCAGGCGCGCTGTTCGTTGAGTCTGTTGCTGATCGAGATGAATCAAGGCGATCAAATCCTCCTGTCGCGCGGCTCAGAGACCCTGGACCTGCACCGCCGGCTGCTGCTGGCCTTGTGCGAGAAGATGGAACATCCGGGCATGGTCTGTTTTCCGCAGGGGGAGTATGGCCTGGCGGTCGTGCTGCCGGACTGCGAGCGTCGGCAAGTGGTGGAGATGGGCAACCGGTTGGTGGATGACGTGCGTCGGGTGAGCAGTCGCGCCGGCAGCGACAAGGCCATGACGGTCAGCGCCGGTGCCGCCACCGTGGCGTTGCCGCCCAAGAACTTCCTGGCCGAAAGCCTATTTCAGGCCGCGGCGCGGTGTCTGAATGGCTCGCGTACCTCGGGCGGAAGCGTGCTGAAGAGCATCGAGATCTACTGACTCACCACCTGCGGATGGGGTGATTCGTCCAGGTAAGGTGGATGGAGATTCTGGGGGTCGGAACCGAGTTGGGGGGCGGGGCTTGCGGAGCCTTGGAGGCGTGGGCCGGCGTCTGCTACAATAGTGGGCTTCGGTCTTGCCATGTGGCCCGACGCTGCCGTTGCCGGCGTCGGCCAAGACCCCTCCCGAGGTTTTCCGAACCATGACCACAGAGCCCTCCGACCGCCCCGCCGCTTCCTCCGTTTCCGCCGCCACTTCCGACGCTAGCCTTCCCAGTGGGCAGGATCCATCGCAGTCGTCCGACGAGGCGTCGGCCGCCTCGCGCAAGAAGATCCTGATCGGCTCGCAGCGCGATCCAGCCGCTTATCGCCCCAAACCGATTCCGGTGGTGGGGGGCGAGTCCAAGGCGGCGAGTCCCGAAACCGAGCCGCAGGGCCCAACGGCCGTCGAGACGCCAGAGCCGAAGGTCGAAACGACGCGCGCGCCGGCAGAGCCCGTGGTGTCCCAGGCTGCGGCGCCGAGTGCTGCTCCGCCGGCTGAGCCGGTGCCGCCGCCGGTGGTTGTGGCGGTGGTCGAACCCGTGGCAGCAGCGCCGGTGGTGACCCCGGTGGCGCCGCCGTCGCCGGTGGCGCAGGAATCGCCGGTGGCGGCTGAGTCGGCAGCCGTGGTTTCGGCAGCGTCGCCGCGTGCGACGGTCGAGGCTCCGGTTCGGACTGCGGCCCCACGGCGGTCGCGTGGTCGGAAGGACGAGGGTGAGGAGGAAGAGGAATCTCCGCGTGTCCTGCGTGCCAGCCAGCCGCGCACGATCATTCCACCCAAGAAGTCGCAGGAACTGGACGACGAGTTGGACGCGGTGTTCGGCGACATGACGTTGGAAGACCTGATGACGCGAGGGGAAGGGGTCAGCGGCCAGGAGTTGCTGGAGCCCGAATCGCAGCATGCAGGCCGGGTGGTGGCGGTGCGGCGGGAAGACGTGTTCATCGAACTGGGGGGGCGCGAGCAGGGCGTGGTGCCATTGCGGCAGATGGACGAGCCGCCGAACCCCGGCGACATCCTGCAGGTCGTCGTGCAGCGGTTTAATCCTGACGAGGGGCTGTATGAGCTGAGCGTGCCGCACGCCGCCGCGAGCGTCGGTGACTGGGCCGATCTGAAGGAAGGCATGGTGGTCGAAGCCCACGTGACGGGCCATAACACGGGCGGCCTGGAATGCGATGTGAATCACATTCGGGGTTTCATCCCGGTGAGCCAGATTTCGCTGTTTCGCGTGGACAACATGGCCGAGTTCGTGGACCAGCGGTTCTTGTGCGTGGTGGTCGAGGCCAATCCGCAGCGGCGGAACCTGGTGCTCAGCCGGCGCGCGATGCTGGAACGCGAGAAAGAAGACGCCAAGCAGAAGCTCATGGCTTCGCTGGAAGTGGGGCAAGTACACGAGGGCGTGGTTCGCAAGCTGATGGACTTCGGGGCCTTTGTGGACATTGGCGGGGTCGACGGCCTGCTGCACATCAGCCAGTTGAGTTGGGCTCGGGTGAAGCACCCCAGCGAAGTGCTGGCCGAAGGGCAGCGGATCCAGGTGCGGATCGCCAAGATCGACCCGGCGACGGGCAAGATCGGCTTTGGCTACCGGGAGATGATGGAGAATCCGTGGACCCAGGCCGCGCGGAAGTACTCGCCCAACAGCGTCGTGACCGGCACGGTGACCAAGATCATGGAGTTCGGGGCGTTCGTGCAGGTGGAACCGGGCATCGAAGGTTTGGTGCACATCTCGGAGTTGTCGCACCGCCGGGTGTGGCGCGCCACGGACGTGGTGAGCGAGGGGCAGCAGGTCGAGGCGATCGTCTTGTCGGTCGATGCCGACGCCCAGCGCATGAGTCTGTCGATGAAGCTCTTGGCCCCCAAGCCCGAGACGGCGAAGAAGGAAGACGAGGGGCCGGCGGAAGCAGCTCCCCCACCGCCCGCTGCGCGCAAGAAACCCTCCGCACCACTTAAAGGCGGACTGGGAACTTCGGCCGGAGGCGACCAGTTCGGGTTGAAGTGGTGAATGCGGGTGGCGAGCAGTCGCCATCGCTGTGTGGGCCACAGGTAGGGGCCGGCGGTTTGTCGTTTGCGCGGCGGTTGTCGGCCATTCTTGCACAATCCGTGGATCGAAGGCGCGGATGGTGCCGGATCTGACGGCGCTGTGTGCAGGCCGTGGTGGCCACCGCGGGACGCTTTCTTCTCACTGCACCGGTCGTGGCGCGTGCGGACATCTTGCTCAGCCTGGGCAGGCGGAATCTCCGATAAAGGTTCGCAGTGGCAAGTTGGGCAGGCTTTGCGTCTCGGAGAGATTCGATGGCAACCGCAAGCGCTCTGGGCAATATCCTGCTCGACAAAGAGATCCTTCTGGAGAGCGGCACCAACGAGCTGGAGCTTCTGGTATTCGATGTGGCCGACTACACGTTTGGGATCAACGTGGCCAAGGTCCGCGAGGTCTTGCCGAGGATGGGAATCACGGCCCTGCCGCGAGCCCATCGCTCGATCCGTGGTCTGTTCAAACTCCGGAACCAGGTGATCCCTTGCGTTTCGCTGCAAGACCACCTGGGCATCGAGCCGCGCGGCGATCTTTCGGAGTCGACCATGATCCTGGCCGACTTCAATCAGCAGCAGACCGCCTTCCTGGTTGACAAGGTGGAACGCATCCACCGTCTGAGTTGGCAGGAGATTCTGGCCGTACCGGGCCTGGAGGCGCTTTCGCACACGCCGGTGACCGCCTTGGCGCGTTGCGACAACCGGCTGATCGTGATGCTGGATTTCGAGATGATCCTGGACGATGTGACGGATCAGTACTTCCGCACGGACGCCGTGGCGAACCCGGAGGGGGCGCCCCGCGAACGGCGGCGTATCCTGTTGGCCGAGGACTCGCCCACGATCCGCGAGGCGGTGGGCAATACGCTGCGCGGCAGCGGCTACACGCAACTGCAGTGTTTTGAGAACGGGGAGCAGGCGTGGGACTGGATCCAGCGGCGGTGGCAAGAGACGCAGCGCCTGGATGAGGTCGCCGACTTGCTGATCGCGGACGTGGAGATGCCGCAGATCGACGGCTTGCACCTCACCAAGAGGATCAAAGAGCACCCGGAACTGCGGCGGATTCCGGTGTTGCTGTATTCTTCGATCGTCACGCCGGACAACAAGAAGAAGGGCGCGGCCGTAGGCGCGGACGCCCAGGTCTCCAAGCCCGAATTAGCGGAAGTCGTGCGGATGGCCGACGAGTTGATCGGCAACGCGCGGCGCGAGCAATCGGCGGCCGCCCTGCAGAGCGTGGCCGCCATGGCTCAATCGTCGCTGGCCGTCAAAGCCTCCCCCGCCAGCCGACCGGAAATCGCCCAGCCCCTGACCGCACCGCGGGAATCCCAACCCTGCGCGACGGAGCAGAACCAGCCTCCTGCGGCGGGTCACGGCGAGCCGGCGGAGGCCGCACGCAGCGCGGCGGCGCGCCGGGAAGAGCCCCGGGGTCAGCCTCAGCAGGCGCAGGCCGCGGATCGCGGCGCGCAGGCGGACGCAGGCCCGGCTCCCCAGGGCGCGAAGCCCGAGTTGTGGCCCACCTTTCATCGCGAATTGATGCAGCACAGCAACCGTTTGCACGAGTTGCTGGCACAGTTGCAGGCGGCGGACGGCGAGGAACCGCGGCGCGAGATGCGGCGGACGCTGCACACCGTCAAGTCAGCGGCGATGGTCGTTCCGGTGGAGGTGCTGGTGCAGTGCACGCATCGGGTCGAGGATGTGCTGGAGAAGGCGGCTGGCGCTTGGCCCCTGGCCACGCTGGAACGCTACTTGCGCTGGTTGGACGAGGTGGTTTCGCTGCCGGAGCAGCGGGAAACCGCGCTGCAGGCCGGCCGAGAGCTGGAGGCCCAGTTGTCGGCCGAGCTGGCCGATTGATGCCGGCGCAGTCAAGGATCGCAATTCCGGGGCTCCCGCGGCCGCGGAACGATCATTGGCAATGCGGACCTCAATAGACTGGGACCGAACCGGCCGTCGAACTCGTGCTCTTGGCGACGAACCCTCCGGGACTGAGGGAGGAATCGAGCACGACATCGCGAGCGCTGCCAAGGGCTGTTCGGCCAAGGCAGGCCGGAAGAGCGGGAGGGTCTTTCGCGCAGGCACCAAGCCGCAAAGGCGATTGGGTGTCGGAAAAGGAATGTCGTCGCTGTGCCGCCCGTTGCCCCGGAGAACCGGCCTCCCGATGGTTGGCCTCACGGCATTGCTTACCTGAGACGCAATAGAGAGGAGGAGGACTGGGCACCGTGATCTCCTCTATTTCCTCCGGTTGGGCTTTCTCGTGTGGGGCTGCCGATACGGAAATGCCCCCCAAAGCGGCCAAGTACGTTGACTTGGGCGTGGCGATCCACTAATCTGGGGGCATATCCAACCTGGGCCCTGTGGCCGCCATTTTCCCGTCCCGCCCGGGAGCGTTTGGCCGCTTTCAGAGCCGTTCCCAGAGTCTGTCGACAGTTCGGTCCTGCGGGGCCGCCCGACGTGGCTGTGATGATTCTGGGATAGGCTCTTAGCTGAACCGTGGCGCACGACGGCCCCGCGACCCAACCGCAACCTTCCTTCCGGAGAGTATTCCATGAGTCAGGGGATCACTCGTCGCACTTTCGCCAAGGCGGGCGCTGCTGTCACGCTGGGAATGACGGCTGCCAGTTCGGCTCGGGTGCTGGGCGCCAACGACCGCATCCGCGTGGGCTTCATCGGCACGGCCAATCGTGGCGGCCAGTTGATCCAGGCGTTCAAAGTGCAGCCCGACGCCGACCTGGCCGTGTTGTGCGATGTGGACCAAACGGCGCTGGAGAAGGCCAACGCGCGTCTGGACGGCAAGGCCGAGTTGTGCAGTGATTTCCGCAAGCTGCTGGATCGCAAAGACATCGATGCGGTGGTGATCGCCACGCCCGACCATTGGCACGCGATTCAGACGATTTGGGCCTGCAAGGCGGGCAAGGACGTGTACGTGGAGAAGCCGCTGTCGATCACGGTCTTCGAGGGCCGGAAGATGGTCGAGGCGGCGCGGCGCTACAAGCGCGTGGTGCAGGTTGGATTGCACCGGCGGTCGTCGGCCCTGTACGCCAAGGCGGCGGAGATGATCCAGGCCGACAAGATCGGCAAGGTGACGGTGAGCCGCTGCTATCAGTGCAGCAACATGTATCCGGTGGGGATGGGCCGCGCCAAGCCCAGCGCTCCGCCGCCGACGCTCAACTGGGACATGTGGCTGGGCCCGCGCCCCGAGCGCCCCTTCCAGGAGAACATCGCCCCGTACAAGTTCCGCTGGTGGATGCTCTATTCGTCGCAGATTGCCAACCAGGGCACGCATTTTCTGGACATGATCCGCTGGATGACCAACGACTTGGGGCCGGTGCGGATTGCGGCTCTGGGCGGGCGGTTCGTCGTGGACGATGACCGGACGATTCCCGACACGATGGAAGCCACGTTCGAGACACCCTCGGGCCGGCTGGTGATCTTCGGCCAATATGAGGCCAGCGGCAATCCGGCCCTGCCCCAGCCCGGCTATGTCGAACTGCGCGGCACGCAGGGCACGGCGTACTTGAATGACTCGATGATCAAGATTCTGCCGGAGAAGGGGGGCCAGTTCCAGGACCACAAGCCGCGGATGGAAGAGACGGAGATCAAGGCGGCCGACCTGAAGAAGGAAGACCTGCGCAAGAGCAATATGTCGCTGACGGCCGAGCACGCGCGGAACTTCCTGGACTGCATGCGCTCGCGCGCTAACCCCAACTGCGATGTGGAAATCGGCCACCGCTCGACGAGCTACGCGTTGTTGGGCAATATCGCCCTGGTGACCCGCTCGGTGATCGAGTGGGATGCCGAGAAGGAAACGATCACCAACAACAAGGCGGCCAGCGACCTGCTGCACTACGAGTACCGCAAGCCCTGGTCGCTGGAGGGGTAAAGGAAGAGTAACGCGCAGTCGGTGGCCCGGGCATAAGGACGACGGCCGGTGGGCAAGCTGAGCACGGTGCGCGAGTTTTTCCGCGGTCCGGCCTTGTCGGGCAACGCGGCGCGCACCTTTCGTCGTCACTTGACCTACGCGCTGCTGGACGCAACCGCCGGCGGGATTCTGCTGAACGCGCCGATCATCGCCATCAAGGCCTTTCAGGCGGCCAACTGGCATTTGCCGCTGCGCGAGGCGTATGCCGGCATCGGGATGATCGGCGCGCTGTATCTGGGCAGCCGCATGGCTTCGCGCCCGAAGATGCCTTTCGTCTTCATTCCCGGGGTGATGGCCGGGCTGTGCAGCTTGACGATGGCCGCGGCCACAGGCAGCGCGTTCTGGTTCCTGACCCTGCTGGGCGTGGGGGCCATGTTCGAAGTGGTCACGCGACCGGCGATTACGGCGGTGCTACGGGCCAACTACCCGGTGGAGCATCGCGGCCATGCCACGGGCGAAGTGCGCAAGTGGTCGTCGCTGGCGTTCGTGGCGTCGAGTATCGTCTCGGCCACCGTTCTTTATTTGGCCGCGGAGCACGTCAAGGCGTTCGGAGGGGCCGAGTTGGCCGGTGTGGGACAACTGTTTCTGCGCTGGTTGGCTGCGCACGCCGCGCAGTTGTTCATGGTTCTGGCCGGGTTGCTCAGCCTGACGAGTTTCGCCTGTTTCCGGCGGATTCACGTGGACGAGAAGCTGGATCTGTCCAGCCGCGCCACGAGCCCGGAAATCGGCAAGAGCTTCCGCGAAGCGATGGACATTCTGGGGCGTGACGCGCGCTATCGCCGCTATCTGATCGGGTGCTTTCTGGACAGTTTCTTCCAGATGCTCTACTTCTCGTTGATTTGGGCCTTCTTGAGCCGCGACCTGGGATTCGGCTACGTGGGGTCGAGTGCCTTGATGCACGCTTTGCCGGCCCTGGCGGCTTTTGTGGCGACGGGAACGCTGGGACGGTGGTTCGATCGGACCAATCCCTGGGTGGCCTGGGCCGGGGTCCGCTTTGCGTGGGGCGGCGATGCCTTGCTGCTGGCGGCCACGCCGATGTGCGCGGCGTTGTTTCCGCCTGCGCTGGTGCTGCTGCCCGTGCTGGGCCGAATCTTGCGGGGCAGCGTGCAAGGCGGGTGGTGGATCCTGTGGTGGCAGATCGGCGTGACGCATTTCGCCCCGCCTGGCGGAGACACCAGCCGCTACGTGGGCATCATGGTCTTCCTCAGCGGGACAACGCGACTGGTCGCCTCGCTGGCGGGGATGTTGCTGGCGCGGATGGCCGTGACGCCGCAGACGCTGCTGATCGTGGGTGGAGTGGGGGTGATTTTCGCGGGGCTCTATTCGTTGCGCCAGGCCGCCTGGGAACGACGCCAGCAACGGCCCGAAACAATCGCCGAGTTTGAACGACAGTTCGATCAACCGTGAGGGTTTGCAGCATGAAGTGCGCATGGGTTGTCTTGTTGCCGGTGCTATGGGCCGCGATTGCGAGCGAGGGCTGGACCGACGAGCGGATCGTGATCGCCAATGGCCGGAGCACGTATCAGATCGTGCTCGATCGCCAGGCGACCAAGGTGGGGCGTCTCGCGGCCCAGGAGTTGCAGCATTTCGTGGAGCAGGCGAGCGGAGTGAAGTTGCCCATCGTATCTCAGCCGACCGAAGGACTGGACCAGATCTTTGTCGGGCCGAATCCGGCGTCGGAGGCGGCCGGCGTGCGGGCCGAGGGGCTGCCGGCCGAAGGTTTCCGAATGAAGACCGTAGGTCCAGACATCCACATCGTGGGCGATGACGCGTATCGCGGTACGCTGGACGTGGAACGGTCCAGCGCGACGCGTTGCGGTACGTTGTCGGGGGTCTATGAGTTCCTGGAGCGGTTTGCGCGCGTGCTCTTCCTGTGGCACGACGAGTTGGGGACCATCGTCCCGCGGCTTGAGCGGCTGGCGGTGAACGATCTGGATGTGACCGACGGACCCGATTGGTCGTACCGGGCCTTGCCCTATTCGCCGGAAGGGGCCACGCAAGGACTTTTTGGCCGCCGGCTGCGATTAGGGCACGCGCACACCGTATCTCACAGCCACGCCTGGCACCAGATCCTGCCGATCGACAAATATGGGGCCGAGCATCCCGAGTACTATGCCGAGATCGACGGCCGGCGCCAGGCAAAGCACTACCTGGGCCACCACGGCGGTCAGGTGTGTACGAGCAACCCCGAGGTGATCGAGATCTTCGCGCGCACGGCGACCGAGTTCTTCAATCGCTTTCCGCAGCGGGATATGTTTTCCATTTCGCCCAACGACGGCGGCGGTTTTTGCCGCTGTGCCCAATGCCGGGCCTTGGATGCGGTGCCGCATGAGGCGGGACAACGCGAACCGGTGCTCACCGACCGTTTGTTGACCTTCTACAACGCCGTGGCGGAGCGGGTGGCCAAGGTGCATCCCGACAAACTTCTGGGGGCGTATGTCTACAGCTTCTATAAGGAGCCGCCGCGGCGGACTCGCCCCCATCCGAGCCTGGCCTTGTTTCTGGCCACCAACAGTGCCCACACGCAGGGCATGCAGTGGCCGCGCGAACAGGCTTGGGAGAAGCAGTGGCTCACACTCACGGCGCGGCTGTACAAGTACGACATCTACTATCACGGCTCGGCCTGCCTGCACCTGATTGCCCCACTCACGCAACATCTGGGCGAACGACTCAAATCGGAACAGGCAGCCGGAATGCGGGGTGGTTACCTGTATGTGGGCCAGTCCTACGAGCAGATGGGGGCCGGGCACTGGCTCATGGCCCGGCTGATGTGGGACCAGCACGCCGACGTGGGCCAGTTGGAGAATACCTATTACGGCGCGCTGTATGGGGCGGCGGGAGAGGACGTGTTGGGCTACTACCGCCTGCTGGAACAACGGCTGCGCAAGGTGCGGTTGGAGGGAGTTGATTTAGCCGAGCCGGCCGTGGACGCCGCCTTTCGCACGCAGAACGCGGGCGGCCAAGGAGGCTATGCCCTGGCGGCCTATTGGCCGATCCTGGATCAGGCCACGGCCCTGTTAAATCAAGCCAAGGGACGAAAGCTGGACCAACTCCAGCAACGCCGGCTGGAACGACTGCTGGATCATCACGAGTTGTTGGTGTGGACCGTACGTGGGATGATCGCGGCCGGCCGATTGGAGGGCCGCTCGCAGGCCAGCCAAACGGAAGCCAAGACGCTGGTGCAGGCGGTCGAGAGACGCCAGGCGGTCATCCAGCGGCTGAAGAACTATGCCCCGACCCTGGTCAAATATCTGGAAGAGGCCGACCCGGATGAACTGAACCGCATGTCGCCGCGTGGGCCTTTCTACCGGTTGGCGCAAGGTTGGGGCCTGGGGTCGCCGAAGCTCATTCGCCTGCCCTGCGGGACGTTCGAGAATCTGAATCCGGAACAGGTGAGCGAGAAGTTGCGCATCAACCTGGAGGGCGGCGCGACGATGGAACTGACCGGCCATCGCGTGCAGGAAGGCAAACAGGCCCTGTGCCTGCGAATTCCCAAGGAGGGTCGTGTCTCGCTGCAATTCTCGGCCGAGGCCCGACCGGGGGCCAGCTACCGGCTGATGTTTGCGCATGCCGAGAAGCCGGTCGAGCCACGCGACCCGGAAGCGTGTGTGCGTACACGCATCATCTTCCGCGACAAGAAGGGGAAGGCGGTGACTCCGACCAAGCAATACTCGTGGAATCGGGCTGAGCTTGGGAAAGAGGCGGAGACTTGGCAAACGTCTCCCCACCTGTTTTCTGCACCCGACGGCACGCAGGCCCTCTCGATTACGTTCTTCTTCCACTATCCTGGTATGTATTGGCTGGACAACGTGCGGCTGGAAGAGTTGGGGCAGACGCAGTAAGGCCCGGTCGGTACGGGGACTGGCTGTGCGCGGCCCAATAAGAAATCGGTCGTAATTCAAGGAGTTCTCGATGAGCGTGTTGATACTGACATTGTTGGCCGGCCTGACTGCGGATGCGTCGGCAGGCCTTTCGCCCGCGGAGAGCCAGAAGATTCAAGCCGTGATCGATGAGGTGGATCAGGCGTGCCGGCGGCGCACGGTGTATATGCTGGGGCCGGAGAAGGCCAAACGCCTGACCGAGTTGGTGCGCCAGGCCAAGCCGGCGGTGGTGGTCGAGTGCGGCACGGCGATCGGCTATTCGGGCCTGTGGATCGCGCGGGAGTTGAAGGCCGCGGGGCGTGGAAAGTTGATTACGATCGAGATCCGAGCGGAGACGGCGCGGGAGGCGGAAGAGAACTTTCGGAAGGCGGGCGTGGCGGAGTTTGTGACAGTCAAAATTGGCGATGCTCGGCAAGTGTGCCGAGAACTGGAAGGTCCGATCGACTTCGTCCTGATCGACTGCAACGCCTCCAACTACTACCCATGCTTCGAGGGGCTGGAGAAGAAGTTGACGCCGGGCGCGATTGTGGTGGCGGACAACGCGGGCATTTCCGCCGGGGGGATGGAGGACTACTTGCAGCACGTTCGCGCCAAGTACGTCAGCCATATCGAGTGGTTTGACCTGGATATCCCTTGGGCCAAACGCGATGCCATGGAAATCACGGTGATCCAGGCCAAGGGGAACTAGGGGCCTTTGGAGCCGGTCCCCGAGCCTGTCGGCGTCTCTGTCCTGCTGGGCCGCTCGACGTGGCTGTGATGCGTCTCGGGTAGGTTCCCATGTCCAGGAATCCACACGGTGGGCTGGTTCGTCATAGTGGAGTGGAGCGCGAAAGCAGACTTGGTGCCCGAATAGAGGGGCGTCAGGTCACCAAGGCACGAAGAAGGGAATCAGACGATGAACGCGACCAAAGTCGGACTGCTGGCCCTGCTGTTGGGTTTTTCTGCGATTTCCGTCCCCCTGCCGGCAAAGGAGGCCAAGGTGGCTGCTGCCGATCGCGCCAGGTATCAGAATGCCATCGCCCAAGGCAACTACAAGGACGCCTACGAGTGCTTCCGAGGGTTGGTCTTGGACCCGCAAACGACTGCCGAGAACGTCGGGGACGACCTGAAGCGGGCCGTGCAGTGCTTGACGGAACTGGGCCGGGTGAACGAGACCGACGCGCTGATCGAAGCGGCCGTGGCGACGCACAAGGACAAGTGGCGGCTGCTGTGGTCGGCGGCGCATACCTACATGGGACTGCCGCACCAGGGCTACGTGATTGCCGGCAAGTTCGAGCGCGGCGAACACCGCGGTGGGGGCGAGGTGTTCAACTCGGCAGACCGGGACCGGATTCGGGCCCTGCAACTGATGGTTCAGGCCATGCCGCTGGCCCAGCGGGAAGAGCAGCACGTCGTGTCGGCCAGATACTGGCGGGATCTGGCCCAGATGTTGCTCAACAATCGCGGGCACGAAGAGGCATGGCGTCTGCAGGAGTTGAGCGACCTGGCCGTGCTGCCCGACTATGAGCCCGGATGGGGCGGTTGGCGCGAGTCGAGCCACGCTCCGGTCGACGAGCAGGGCCATCCGGTCTACTACACGGTGCCGAAGGGTTTTGAGGCGGCGGCGAACGACGGCCAGCGCTGGCGGTGGTGTCTGGAACAGGCGATCGAACTCGACCCGCAGCAAGCCGCCAGCGTCAGGTTGGAGCTGGCGGGATTTCTTCGCGCCCAGTTTGGCGTAGAGACTCTGGCCCAGTGGAGCTGGTTCTTCGGCCGCGATTCGAGCGGAACGGACGAGAGCGGCGTATATGCCCTGCACACCCTGGGCGAGGACGAGACGATCGCGAGGCTGGCCACAGGCATCAAACGATTTAAGCTGCCCGACGAGTTCAACTACATCAGGATCTACCAGCAGGTGGCGGAAGGTGGTCCGGCGGCGCAGATTCCCGGCCTGCTGTCGAAGCTGCTGAGGGAATCGGGCTCGTCGATCCCGGCGTTGGAGGCGCGCGTGGCCTTGGCCGAGGAGTTTGAGAACCGCCGGCAGTATCCGCGCGCGGCGGAGTGGTGGCGGAAGTGCATCGAAATCTCGGGCGACGCCGAGTATCGCAACCGGTTGCGGCAGATCGAGGGCAACTGGGGGCGTTTCGAAGGAACCATGACTCAGCCGGCCGGCCAAGGGGCCGCGGTCGAGTATCGGTTCCGCAATGGCCGCTCGGTGCAATTCACGGCCCAGGAGATCAACGTCCAGCAGTTGCTGGAGGATGTAAAGCAGTATCTCAAAAGCCGGCCAAACGAGTTGGACTGGGAAAAGGTGAACATCAGCGATCTGGGCTACCGATTGGTGGAGGGGAAGCGCGAGAAGTACGTGGGCCGGGAGGTGGCCAATTGGACGCTGCCTCTGGAGCCGCGTGAAAAGCACTTCGACAAGCAGGTCACGGTGCGAACGCCGCTGCAGAAGGCGGGCGCTTATTGGCTTACGGCCCGGATGCAGGGGGGCAACACGTGCCACATCGTGGTCTGGGTGGCCGACACGGTGATCGCCAAGAAGCCGCTGGACGGCAAGACCTTGTACTACGTGGCCGACGCGGTGGACGGTCGGCCGTTGGCCAAGACGAACGTCGAGTTCTTCGGCTATCGGCAGGAGCATCGCAGCGCGCGGATCTTCCAGATTCTCACCAAGCAGTACGCCGAGTTCACCGACGGCGACGGCCAGGTTGTGTTGGGTGCGGAGCAGCAACCGCGCGACTACCAGTGGTTGATTACGGCGACCACGCCCGAGGGCCGGCTGGCCTATTTGGGCTTCACGGGCGTGTGGAGCGGGCGGTGGCGCGAGGCGGAGTATCGCGCGATCAAGGTCTATGCGGTGACCGATCGGCCCGTGTATCGGCCGGCGCAGAAGGTGCATTTCAAGTTTTGGGTCCGCCGGGCGCAGTACGATCAGGAAGACACGTCGGACTTCGCCAACCAGACCTTCCCGGTGGAGATCCACAATCCCAAGGGGGAGAAGATCCTGGAGAAGGCATTCTCCAGCGACGCTTACGGCGGGATCGAGGGAGAGTTGGACTTGCCGGCCGACGCCATGCTGGGCGTGTACCGGCTGGCCATCGTGCGCCGCGGGGGCGGCAGCTTCCGCGTCGAGGAGTACAAGAAGCCGGAATTCGAAGTGACGGTCGATGCGCCGGCCGAGCCGGTGATGTTGGGCCAGCGAATCGAGGCCACGATCAAGGCCAAGTACTATTTTGGCTCGCCGGTGACCAACGCCAAGGTGAAGTACAAGGTCACGCGCACCAAGCGCGCCGAGCGGTGGTATCCGCTGGGGCCTTGGGATTGGCTATACGGGGCCGGCTACTGGTGGTTTGCGGCCGATTACGAGTGGTATCCGGGGTGGCGGGACTGGGGTTGTTGGCGGCCCTTGCCTTTCTGGATGCCGGCCAGCCGCCAGCCGCCCGAGGTGATCGCCGACCGCGAGGCGCCGATCGGGCCGGACGGGACGGTCAAGGTCGAGATTGACACGGCCCCGACCAAAGCCCTCTATCCCAACGACGACCATCAATACACGATTACGGCGGAAGTGGTGGATCAGTCGCGGCGTACGATCGTGGGCAGCGGCCAGGTGCTGGTAGGACGCAAGCCGTTTGCGGTAACGGTTTGGACGGGGCGGGGCTATTACCGCGCCGGCGATACGGTGCAGGTGCGCGTGGCCGCCCGGCGTTTGGACGGCAAGCGCGTGCAGGGACAGGGCAAGCTGGAACTTCTGGCGATTCGCTATCAGGACGGCAAGCCGGTCGAGACGGCCGTGGAGCGTTGGGACCTGGCCACGAATGAAGAAGGGGCAGCCCGGATGCAGGTCCGCGCGGCCCAGGCCGGTCAGTATCGCCTGGCCTACACGCTGGCCGACGCGCAAGGGCAGAGCGTGACGGGCGGCTACGTGTTCAGCGTGATGGGGGCGGGCAGCGATGAGCAGTTCCGTTTCAATGCCCTGGAGTTGATTCCCGACAAGGCCGAATATCAACCGGATGAGAAGGTGCGGCTGCTGGTGAACGCCGCCCGGCGCAACGGCACCGTACTGCTGTTTGTGCGCCCCAGCAACGGCGTGTATCTGCCACCGCAGATTCTGCGTCTGGAGGGCAAGAGCCGCGTGCAGGAGATTACGGTGGCGAAGAAGGACATGCCGAACTTCTTCGTCGAGGCTTTGACTATTGCCGACGGGCGCGTACACAGCGAGGTCAAGGAGATCATCGTCCCGCCCGAAAAGCGGGTCTTGAACGTGACGGTCGAGCCGTCGCAGGATTCGTATCGACCTGGGCAGGACGCGACCGTCCGCCTGCGTCTGACCGACTTCCACGGCCAGCCCTTCGTGGGCTCGACCGTGGTGGCGATCTATGACAAGTCGGTGGAGTACGTTTCGGGCGGCTCGAACGTGCCCGACATCAAGGCGTTCTTCTGGAAATGGCGGCGGCGCCACAATCCGCAGACGGAGAGCAGCCTGCAGCGCGGCGGGGGCAACATCGACCAGCCCAACAAGCCTGGCATGAGCGACGTCGGGGTGTTTGGGCACGAGATGATGGCCGAGGTCGGCGCGGGCTTCAACGGTCGCGGCGGTGGCGGCATGATGATGTACTCCATGGAGATGAGCGGTGCGCGGCGCGGCGGGGCGCCGATGCTGGCCAAGGCGATGGCCGAGCCCAGCGCCGCGCCGAGAGACGCTATGGCCATGGGGGGCATGGCGGACAAGGCAGCGGCGCCGGCCGCTGAGGCGGAATCCGCGCCGGCCATGGTCGAGCCCACGGTGCGCAGCCAGTTTGCCGACACGGCCTTCTGGGCCGGGGCGCTGACCACCGAGGCCGACGGCACAGCCACGGTCGCGCTGAAGATGCCCGAGAACCTGACCACCTGGCGGATCAAGGTTTGGGGCATGGGCCACGGGACCAAGGTGGGCGAGGGTGTGGCGGACGTGGTCACGCGCAAGGACCTCATCGTGCGCATGCAGGCCCCGCGGTTCTTCGTCCAGAAGGACGAGGTGGTGCTGTCGGCCAACGTGCACAACTATCTGAAGAGCGCCAAGAGCGTGCGCGTGCTTCTGGAGGTCGACGGCCGACTGATCGCCGCGCCGGCTGAAGCGGCGCGGACCGTGCAAATCGCGGCCGGCGAAGAGGCTCGGGTTGACTGGCGCGTGCAGGTGCTGGACGAGGGCGAGACGACGATCCGCATGAAGGCTTTGAGCGACGAAGAGTCGGACGCGATGGAGATGAAGTTCCCTTGCTACGTGCACGGGATGCTGAAGATGGAGGCGGCCAGCGGCACCGTGCGTCCGAGCCAGGAGGCAGGGCGGTTCACCTTCAACGTGCCGCAAGAGCGGCGCCCGGCCCAGTCGCGGCTGGAGATCCGCTGGTCACCCACCTTGGCCGGCGCAATGGTCGACGCGCTGCCCTACCTGGCCGACTATCCCTATGGTTGCACCGAGCAGACGCTCAACCGCTTCCTGCCCTCGGTCATCACGCAGAAGATCCTGTTGGACATGGGGCTGAAACTGGAGGAGATTCGCGACAAGCGGGCGAATCTCAATGCGCAGGAGTTGGGCGATGCCCAGCAGCGCGCCGGGCAGTGGAAACGCCGCGACCGCAACCCGGTGTTTGACGAGGCCGAAGTCCAACGCATGGTCAAGGAGGGCGTGCAGCGTTTGAACGAGATGCAATTGTCTGACGGGGGCTGGGGCTGGTTTTCGGGCTGGGGCGAGTACCCGTCGGCCCACACCACGGCGATCGTGGTCCACGGCTTGCAGATCGCCCAGGCGAATGACGTGGCCCTGGTGCCGAGCATGCTCGAACGGGGCGTGGCCTGGCTCACGCGCTACCAGGAGAAGCAGGTTGCCGAATTGCAGAACGCGCTGGTCAAGCCGAAGAAAGAGCATTGGAAGGAACACACCGACAACGTTGACGCCCTGGTGTACATGGTGCTGGTCGACGCGGGCGTGAAGAGCGACGCGATGCGGGACTTCCTGTACCGGGATCGCACGCAGTTGGCCGTCTACGGCCTGGGGATGTACGGCCTGGCCCTGCACAAGCAGCAGGAGGCCGAGAAACTGGCCATGGTCCTGCAGAACATCAGTCAGTATGTGCAGCAGGACGACGAGAACCAGACCGCCTGGCTCAAACTGCCCGAGCGCAACTACTGGTGGTGCTGGTACAACAGCGAGTATGAGGCCCAGGCTTACTATCTGAAGCTGTTGTCGCGGACCGATCCCAAGGGCGAGCTCGCCTCGCGGCTGGTGAAGTACCTGCTGAACAACCGCAAGCATGCCACGTTCTGGAACTCGACGCGCGACACGGCCTTGTGTGTCGAGGCGATGGCCGACTTCCTCCGCGCCAGCGGCGAGGACAAGCCGGAGATGACGGTGGAGGTCTGGCTCGACGGCCAACTGCAGAAGGCGGTGGAGATCACCGCGGCCAACCTGTTCCAGTTCGATGACCGGGTGGTCCTGGAGGGCGAGCAGGTCACGACCGGGCAGCACCAGGTGGAACTGAAGCGCAAGGGGCGCGGGCCGCTGTACTACAACGGCTATCTGACCACCTTCACGCTGGAGGACTTCATCCGCAAGGCCGGGTTGGAAGTGAAGGTCGATCGCAAGTACTACCGGCTGAAGAAGGTCGATGCCGCGGTGAGCGCGGCCGGCGCGCGCGGGCAGGTCGTCCAACAGAAGATCGAGAAGTACGAACGCCTGGAGCTGGCCAACGACGCCGTGCTGACCAGCGGGGACCTGGTGGAGATCGAACTGGAGATCGACAGCAAGAACGACTACGAGTACTTGATCTTCGAGGACATGAAGCCGGCGGGGTTCGAACCGGTGGATTTGCGGAGCGGCTATACGGGGAACGCCCTGGGGGCGTATACCGAGTTTCGCGACAACCGGGTGGTGTTCTTCGTCAGCCGTCTGGCCCGGGGCAAGCACAGTGTGGCCTACCGCATGCGGGCCGAGATTCCGGGGCGGTTCAGCGCCCTGCCGACGCGTGCCTGGGCCATGTACGCCCCGGAGTTGAAGGGCAACTCAGACGAGATCAAGCTGGGCGTGAAGGACTGAAGAGCTGCGGCGGAAAGCGGATTTCCGGATTTTGTGCGCCAGCGCGGTACTGGCCCGGCGCCAACCTGGTTTCTGCGGAAAGTCCACGCCAGGTCATGCTGTGCGAGGCGAAGGGTTTCGGTCTGGGGCGGATTCTTCGCTTCGCTAGAATGGCAGACCTACCGGCCGCTTGCGACGACAGAGGCTACTTCTTGCCGGCGGCGGGAGTCTTAGGGCCGGCCCCAGAACCTGTCGGCAACGCAGTCTCGCTGGGCCGCCCGGCCTAGCTGGGGCTTTTCTGGGGAAGGCTCTTGGCGTCCTTGGGTGCGGGTTGCTCTTCTTCGGGCGTGAGCTTGCGGATCCGCACGCCGCGCACGGCGCCGGCTGTACACCAGGTGGCGACTCCCAGGGGTTGGCAGAGATCGACTTCGTCGCGAATGGAGATGCGATGCCCGGGCAGTTCCTGGTTGACTACCTGTTCGTCGTCGACCCAGGCCTCGATCTTGGCCTCGGTGACGCGGATGCGGATGCGATACCACTGGTTGGTCTTGAAGTCCAGGAACTGCGTGGTGGCATTGTCCGAGGCGTCGTAGAAGTCGACGCAGGAGAGCCCCACCACCGTGCCGCCCCAGCCGCCCACGACCAACGAGCAGGGAGAGGCCGCCACGGGGAAGGTGGTGGTGCAGAAGAAGTCGTTGCCCAGGAGGCGTTTACCTTCCAGGCACAGTTCATAGTTGGTGCGTGGGATCTCGGCCGTGCAGGTGATGCCCGACATGGGATTGCCCATCTCCATGACGATCGCGCCTTCTTCGACCTTGACCTCACCCTCGCCGCCGAAATTGGGGACCTTCCAGCCGGTGAGAGTCTTTCCGTCGAAGAGGCTTTTCCAGGCGTGGGGATCCTCTTGTTTGGCGGACTTGGCCGGAGCCGCGGTGGCCGGAGTCGTCTTGGGTGGCTGGGGTTCCGCACCCTCGGCACGATGGATGACCTGCTGAGCCAGCAACAGGGCGCCGAGCACGATCAAGATGGCAGCCAGGAGCACAACCAGTTTGCGCCATACAGGGTTCATATAGGCCTCGGCAGGATTGGCGTTTCGTAGGGGTGTCATGTGAAATCTCCCTTATTCGGGCAGGGGTTTGCCCTTGGTCTCGGGCGCGAGCCAGATGAGGATCAGGCCCAGCCCATAGATCAGGGTGATGGTGCCTCCGGCACTGGCGTAGTTGCCGCCGAGAAGTTGGACCAGCACGCCCATCTGGATGGCGCCCACGGCGGCCAGGACACGGCCGAAGTTGAAACACAGTCCTTGGCCGGTGGCGCGGATCCGCGTGGGAAAGATCTCCGGCAGGTACAGCGGCAGCCAGCCGTAAAAGGCGGAAGTGATTCCGCCGACGACGAGGCCGCTGATGACAAAGGTCAGATCGAAGGTGTGCAGCGTGCGGAACATGAAGGCGCAGGAGAGCAACGAGAGCAGGCAGAGTCCGAAGTAGGCGGGGCGACGACCCCAACGTCCGCCGGCCAGGGGCGCCACATAGCAGGCCACGATCGCGCCGATGGACATGATGATTTGGATCCCGGCTTTGGCTCTGGCGGCTTCGCTCTTGACCGCGTCGTCCTGTTCTTCGTTGAGCAACTTGCGGAGGGTGGGGTCTTCCAGCGGCTGGCCGGTGCCGGTCTCGATCTCGGTTCGGACCAGGGCCACGCGCTGGCGGATGGATTCGTTTTCCTGGATCTGCTCGGCCCACAAAGGGATCCAGCCGGAGACCGCCGCCCAGGTGCCGATGAGAGGAATCGCGGAGAAGACTATCCCCAGGATGGTCCGCTTGCGCTGGCCGGCCGTGAAGATCTCGATGATGGGCGTTTTGGTGGCCGTCTGCACCGAGGCCTTCCACTTCTCGGACTCGGGAACAAAGAAGGTGATGAACAGGGCGAGGACGGCGGGCGAGGCGCCGACAACCATCATGTAGCGCCAGGTGTCACCCGTGACCGGGTAGAAATAGGCCACGACGCCGATCAACAGGAAGCCCACA
This sequence comes from uncultured Planctomycetales bacterium, assembly GCA_937889015.1. GTDB lineage: Bacteria > Planctomycetota > Planctomycetia > Pirellulales > Thermoguttaceae > CALARR01. The sequence continues at coordinate 43,365 of CALARR010000344.1, forward strand.
TTGGCCGCCGCGCCGATAGCCCCGGCCAAGCGCGGGCGGTAGCGTTCGGGCCAGCACTCCATGACCAGAGCCACGCCGACGGCCCATTCGCCGCCCATACCCAAGGCGGCAATGAAGCGCAAGGCGCCCAACTGCCAGGCGCTGGTTGCAAAACACCCCAAACCGGTGAACACGGAGTACGTCAACACGCTGACGACCATGGCACGCACGCGGCCGATGCGGTCGCCCAGCCAGCCGAAGACCAGTCCGCCCAAGGCGGCGCCCAGCAGGAAACAGGCGGCGATGATCCCATTCCAATTGCCGACGCCGGCATCGCCGGAGACGTTGAGGAGTTCTTGCAGGGCAGGGCGGGCCACCAAGGGGAAGAGGCCCAGTTCGACTCCGTCGAACATCCAGCCCAGGAACGCCGCAGTCAACACCAACCACTGTCCGCGCGTCAGGCCCTGAGAGCCGGTCCGGGGAGGATTTGCCGAACAGGCCGCGTCTGGCCTTCCGGTCGGCTGCTGAGAGTCGTGGTGCGAACTGCGGCTGTTATTCACCGAGGGTCCTTTCGCGCAAAGGCATGCGGCCATTTTACCAAGGCGGCAGGCGGATGTCACCGCGCCTGGTACTCGACAATCAACTGGGGCGGATCCGAGCCTTCGCGCGCCACATAGTCCACACCGTCATTATTGAGGGGGTCGATGGCCAGGCTCACTTCGCCTTGCCGCGGTATGACCTCTGCTGGCAACGCAACTTCGGCCAGTTCGCGGGACTCGATCTTGCCGACCTGGCCCAGGCTACGACCGATGGCCGGCCGGTTGCTATAGTGGATCTTGGTTTCGTCCCAGGGCTCGGTGACCAGGCAGATCTGCCCGCCGTTGACCGAGCGGTTACCGGCGTTGCGGAGTCGCAGCGTGGCGCGGATCGGCTTGCCGGGCAGGTCGAGGCGGAACTTGAGATAGGCCACGGAGTGCGATTCGTCGCCCATGCGTTTGGCGCCGCCATCGACGAGGAGCACACCGGCGGCGCCCTTGTTCTGGTCCATGTAGCGCTGGCTGACGTAGCTATCCTCGATGGCCGGGAGGGCGACGCGGCCGTAGCGGCCCAGATGCTCCAGGGCTACGGTTCGTTCGAGTTCCAGGCTGCCGTCGGCGCGGATCAGCCGTACGGGCATGGTGTAGTTGCCGGCGCGGAGGCTGGGCGAGACGCTGACCGTGAAGGGGATGTCCAGCCGTTGGCCGGGCTGCAACTCGACCGCGATACGCTGCGGTTCGGCCTTGAATCCGGCCGGTGGTTTGAGGAGCAAGTCACCGCGCACGGGGGCGGGATGGATATTGGATAAGTGGATTTCGGTCGAGCGGCGTGGCTCGCTGGCGTTGAAACTCAGGTCCTTGACGGCGCAGCCCATACTGAGCACGCGCTGCTGAATGATCTCCAAGCCCTGGAGGATGGGCAATTGCGGCAGTTCGCCGTCGGTCTTGGGCACCAGTTCCAGGAGCAGGTTGTCGCGGACCTCGATGCCGTCGAACTCCTTCCACAGGGCCCGGTTGGGGCCGCCTGTCTCGCGTACGATGTCACAGTCGGAGAGCACGGTTCGGCCCTGCAACTGAATGTCGAACACGCGCGCGCCGGCCTGGGAGTGGTCCGGGTCGGCAAAGGCCAGACGGACGCGGTACAAGGCTGTGCCGTCGTCGGCGTTCAACAAGGGGACGCTGCACCGCACGATTCCCTGCACCGCCGAGGCGAAGAGCCACGGATCGTCGGTGCCTGAGACCGGAGTGTAGGTGGAACTGTTGGCGAAGTAGCGGCCACCCTTGGACAGCAGCAGATCGAGCTTCAAGGGAAAGACCAGGGAGCCGCCGGGCCGAGGATAGCCCAGCCACAGATTGCCGGCGGCGTCCTTGCGGTCGCCCGGTGCGCCGAAGTTCAGGGCCAGGCGCTGCACGGGGGTACTGCTGCCCACGGCGCTGTAGTAGCTGAAGCCTTTCATCCGGTCGGTGGGCTGGAAGACGATGCTGCACACATTGGGGAAGGGGCAGAGGCATCCGGTGCTGGCTTCGGGGACCACAAGCAGTCCGCCCGTGGGAATGAAATTGATCCAGCAGCCCGGACGTTGGGCGCCAAAGTGCTGCGTGCCCAAGTCGCGGTCGAGGTCATAGTAACCGAGGCAGTAGGAGCGGAAGAAGAGGCAGTGCGGGGCCGCATTGGGGCATCCGCAATGGTGTCCGGGCCGGGCGAATTGCCACGTCTCCTCGCGCCCGCTGATGGGATTGGTGCGGGTCTTGGTCTTCCCGGTGCGGAGATCGAAGGCCCACGGCTCGGCGTAGAGCGTGTCGCCGACGATGATGGGGCGCACGCGGTAACCGACGGGCTGCGACCAGAGAACATGTCCGTCATCGGCGGCCAAGGCCGCTACGCGCCGGCCGGCGAAATCACCGGCGAAGAATTGCTTCCAATAGTGGCCGTCGAGATAGACTCCGAAGACCAGCAGGACGCCGTCCTGCGCCATGCAGGCGATCTGGTTTCCGCCGCAATAGGTCAGGTCGTACACCTGGCGCCACCGCACCTGGCCGGTGGCTGCGTCCAAGGCCACCACGGCGCGAATGTCGGGATTGGCCAGGGCACGCAGAGCGTCGCTTTGCTGTTCCTGCGGCAAGGCTTGCACTTCCCGGCGTTTGGCCTGGAGAACGGCTTGGACCTCTTCACGGGTCACATCGCTGTTAACGAGAAAGACCTGCCCCGCGCTGATGGCGATCGAGTTGTGTGGAATCCGTTCGGCGCGGAATTCCCAAAGGCGTTGGCCGCTGGCCACGTCGATGGCGAAGAGGCCGGTGCTTTCGGTGCCTCTGGGACAACGGCTGCCATAGAGCCGGCCGCTGTCGTAGGCGATATAGCCCCAGCGGTGCTTGGCCTCGGCCTTGGCGTCCTTCGCCGCATCGGTCTTGCCTGTACGCTTGGCCTGATTGGGATAGTCCTGGGCAGGGGCCGGTGAATCGGGATCCGGGGGCAGTTCGTAGGTGGCCCGGGTTTCGCCGCTGGCCGGGTCGAGCCGCAGGCAGGTGTCGGCTACGGCCACGAAGAGGGCGTCGTGAGTGAGGGCCAGGTTGCTGCCGTCGTGCGAGACCGTGGGGCGGATCGCGCCACGGATGTCTCGTTCCCAGAGTTTCAGCCCGTTGTAGGCGTCGTAGGCCATCAGGCAGTTCTCGCCCTGCGAGAAGAACCGGCCGTCGATGGACACCGGGCCCGCGGCGCGCGCGTGCCGGCTGAGCATGGGTGCCGGACCTGGTTCGCCAAACCACAGGACACTGAAGGGGGCTTTGACCACCAGGTCGTCGCCGCAGGCGGTGTTGGCGGGATTGCCGTACTGGTGGGTCCAACTGCCAGCCCCGGGCAAGGCTCCGCGCAGCAGCCTGGCCCAGGCCGGACTCTCGCCCGTTACGTCCTTCGACTCGTCGGGCAGGCGGTTGAGCCATTGCTGCGCGGCCTCAGGTTGTGGGAAGCCCAACAGCGCCACGCCGCCCAGCGGCTTGAGCATGCGGAAGGTCTCGGCCGCGTCTGGGGCTGGGCCGCCCAGGAGGGTCGATTCGCAGACGATGAGGTTGGCGAAGTAGTCCGAATACGGCAAGGCATTGGCGGGCCAGTACTCGGCGCAGACGCGGGCGCCGTAGAGGCCCGCCGCATCGATCGCCGCGCGCACGGCGGCGAGGCTGGTCTCGTCCTCACAGACCGCGTAGACCATCAATTCGGAGTGCCGGGCCAACTCCAGGGCCAGGGCGCCGTTGCGGCAGCCGAGCACGAGGGCAAAGCCGCGCTGGATTTTGCTCTGCTGCAAGACCTGTTGGGCGGCCTGGCGCAAGAGGCTGGCCTGAGCGGCATCGGCGAAGGGGTTCTCGACGACTGCCGGCTTGACGAGTTGGGCCGGTTGCGGTTGGGCGCCGAAACAGTGAATCGGCCCCTGATCGCTGCTGACAAAGAGCTTGCCATTGGCCACCGCCAGCCCCTTGGCTTGGCCTTGGATCTTGGCCGACCAGGCGGTCTTGCCGGTGGCCGCATCGAAGCCCAGCACGCGGCCATTTCCGCCGGCCAAGACCAGGTCGCCGGCCAGGACCAGGGACTGGTCGCAGTCGGATTCGACGTCCCAGTGCAAGACCTCCGAGAGTCTGGCCTGAGCCTGCTTGAATTCCTCTTCGGCCGCCGCCTTGGCCTGGGTGGGTTTGGCGACGAGCGATCGCCAGTCCTCCAGGCGTTTGCGTTTGGCCGCCAGTTGGGTGTTGAGCTTCTCGCGTTGTGCGGTCAGGCGATCTTTGCCCGTGCCGGCATTCTCCAGCCCGCGGAGTTCGGCTTCCAGGTTGGCGATGTCGCGGGTCAATTCGCCTTTCTCCTTGCGGAGTGCGGTGAGGGATTTGTCCGCCGCTTCGCGACTATTGCGGATGATCTGCAGTTTGCGTGCGGCTGCGGGATAGGTCTGTCGATCGAAGGCCATCAGGCGGTCGCCCGTGGCCACGTACGCGCGCGGGCCAGCCACGATCAGTTTGTGTCCGCCAAAGATGGCGAAGCGGTCCGCGGCGCTCTTCTCGCTGTAGCCGACGAGTTCTTCGGTGCCGGTGAAGACGCGATCTTCGGCCAGCAGGGCATAGGTTCCGCCGACCGTCTTGCCGAAGGCCGTCATACCCTGCAATTCGCCGGTGGCCCGGTCGAAAGCGCCGGGCGACACGCGCCCCATGGGGGCGTAGAGCGTCGTCTCCGAGGCGAGCAGGTAGCCTTGGGGCGAGACGCGACTCTGGGGTGCCTCGCCGCAGGAGTCGTTCTTCCAGAGCAGGCGGCCCGTGAGTGCGTCGAGGGCGTAGAGGAACACGCCCTCGGCGGGGAAGATGCCGGCGCCGAAATAGGCCACCCCCTTGTCGACCAGGATGCCGGTGCGCAGCGGCCACAGCGAGATCATGCGTCCATGCCCCAAGACGCGGCGGTCTTCGGGAGCGGCATGGAACTTCCAGCGTTCGGCGCCACTGGCAGCGTCGAGGCAATAGGCGTATCCATCGTCCGAGCCCACGTAGACCCGGCCATCCGAAATCGTGGGGGCGAGGCGCACCGGTCCGCCGGTGATCCTGGTCCAGAGGAGTTGGCCAGAGGAGGCGTCCAGGCAGCAGACTTTGTTCTCCGACGAGGAGCCGAAATAGAGGCGACCGCCGGCGATGACCGGCTGCAAGGCATCGTCGAAATGCACGCGGCGCAACTCCAGCAAGCCCTCGACCGGCACGGGTTTGGGATCGGCCCAGGCCGGATCGGGCTTGAACTGCGGCTGATAGGTCCACCACAAGTGCAAGGGAGTCTGGAGCTTGTCGGCAGTGACGTTGCTGCGCGCGACGTCGTGGGCATAGGTCGGCCAGTCCTCGGCTCGAAGCGAGGCAACTCCCGCTCCCAGGAGCCCGAACGCAAAAGCTGCCAGCCCAAAGCAGATCCAAGAACCACCGACGCCCTTACGAATCGCCATCTTGCTGCCTCCTGGCTTGAACTGGCGCGCTTGCTGGTAACCGAGCGACGCAAGCGAGCTGTGCGTTTTCGCGGCCTGCCCGGGGAGCGGACAAGAAATCGGAATTCTTGCGACTCCCCCATCCTTACGCTTGTATCCGTCCCCACATGCGGCGTCAAGCGCGATCGAAGGGATCGCATCGCCCCCCTCCTGGTAGCTACGGGGGTGCGCGGGATGGAGCGTGTTCCATTCTGCCCTCGCCGGGGACGGTCGCATACGTCAGCCATGTTGCGGCCGTTGAATCGCCAAAATGTCCAGTGGCGCGGTTCTGTTTCTCCACAGAGGGCCTGTTACGCTTCGAACGCGGCGCGAAACGCGGGAGGCTTGGGGATTTTCGAGCGAAATACTACGGTCGTCATAGCGACTGGCCGAGGCACGCCAGATGGTTGGGGCAGGTTACGCACAGTGGCAGTTGACATTTTTCGCCCAAGACCGATAAATACTGCGACGTCGCTACTGGCACGGCCGACGTGACCGGAAGTCGCGCTGGACGGTCGGCTGGCGGCGAGTGAACCAGAAAACGTTTTCCGTCTTGCAGCATAAGGAGGCATCGATGTCAGTTTTGGTCAAGAAGGAAGCACCGGATTTCAAAGCTCAAGCTCTGATGCCGGACGGGTCCTTCAAGCCGGTCTCGCTGAGCGACTACCGTGGCAAGTACGTGTTATTGTTCTTCTATCCGCTGGACTTCACCTTTGTGTGCCCCACGGAGATCATTGCCTTTTCCGAGGCCAATGCGGAGTTTGAGGCCCTGGGAGTGCAGGTGCTGGGCTGCTCGGTCGACAGCCACTACACGCACCTGGCCTGGACAGAAAAGCCTCGCACGGAGGGCGGATTGGGTGGCATACGCTACCCGCTGATCGCCGACCTGAGCAAGAAGATCGCCGAGGCTTACGACGTGCTCTTGCCTGACGGGATCGCCCTGCGCGGGCTGTTCCTGATCGATCGGCAGGGGCAGGTGCGGCACCAGGTGGTGAACGACCTGCCGCTGGGTCGTAGCGTGGACGAGGCTTTGCGCATGGTGAAGGCCCTGCAGTTCTTCGAGACCAACGGCGAGGTATGTCCGGCCAACTGGAAGGAAGGCACGCGGACGATCAAGCCCGACCCCAAGGGCAGCCAGGCGTTCTTCGCCAAGCAGTACGGCTGATCAACCGGTTGGCCGACCACGGGCCGGGGGCCCGTGCCGTGTGAAACGAACAGAAGCCGAGCCCACGTGAAGTGGCCCGTGGGCTCGGCGCGTTTCTTGGCCGGCTTGATGCAGCAATCGTGGCACGCAGCACGCGGCGCGCGGGAGTGTGCGGCGACATGGTTGGGGTGGCGAGGCAACCGCGTGCGTTGCGGGCGTTGCCGCGGCCGAGTATGCTGGTGGTAATAGGTCCCAACAGGCTTCTCGCGCGGTTCTTGCATGCCTCAACTTGCCTGGCGCGATTCGGCGCTGCACGTCATCGCTAAGCCGATTGGTCCGGTGTGCAATCTGGACTGCGCTTATTGCTTCTACCTGCACAAGACTGACTTGTATCCGCAGGAGGAGCATTGGCGTATGAGCGACCAGACGCTGGAGGCCTACGTGCGCCAGTATCTGGAGGCTCAGCCGGCTGGTGCGGCGGAGATTGACTTCGCGTTCCAGGGGGGCGAGCCAACGCTGATGGGCCTGGACTTCTTCCGCCGCGTGCTGGAACTGCAGCGGAAGCACGTGCGCTCCAACCAGCAGGTCCGAAACTCGCTGCAGACCAACGGACTGTTGCTGGACGACGCCTGGTGCGAGTTCCTGGCCGCCAATCATTTTCTGGTGGGGTTGTCGCTGGATGGCCCGGCCGACTTGCACGACAAATTCCGGCGGGACAAGGCGGGTCGGCCCACGCAGCAACGCGTTTTGCAGACGCTGCAGCGTCTGAAGAAACATGGCGTGGCCTTCAATGTGCTGACGTGTGTCAACCGCCATAACGCCGACCATCCGCGGCGCGTGTATCGCTTCCTGCGAGAGCAGGGAGTGGAGTTCATGCAGTTCATTCCGATCGTGGAGCGGCTGCCGGGCGTGGAGCTACGGGGCGATCCGAACAGCCGGCGGCCGGAAGAACTGGTCAGCGTGCGAAGCGTCCTGCCGGAGCAGTACGGCCGATTCCTGACCGAGGTCTTCGGCGAGTGGCTGTTTCAGGACGTGGGGCGGGTGTTTGTGCGGGACTTTGACCAGGCCCTGTCGGCCTGGGTGGGCGCAGGGACCAGCTTATGCGTCTACGCGGAGACATGTGGTCGAGCCACGGCCATCGAGCATAACGGTGACTTGTATAGCTGCGATCATTTTGTGGACGAACCCCACAAGCTGGGCAGCATCCATCAACAGAGCATCGCCGAACTGGCCAACGGGCCGCAGCAGGAGCAGTTCGGACAGGAGAAACGAGACAGCCTGCCGGACTTCTGCCGGCAGTGCCCCCACCTGTTTGTGTGCCATGGAGCCTGTCCCAAGGATCGCTTTCTGGCCACGCCCGACGGGCAGCCAGGGCTGAACTACCTGTGCGCCGGGTACCGGGAGTTCTTTGCGGCGATCGATCCGGTGATGCAGGCCATGGCCGTTGAGCTCCGCGCCGGTCGCGATGCCAGCGCCGTCATGCACCGTGTGCGCGCCGAGCGACGTCAGGCGATGGAGGGGCGTATTTCACCGGGCCGGCCTGTGGGGCGGAACGATCCGTGCCCTTGCGGATCGGGGCGGAAGTACAAGGCCTGTTGTATGCGGCGATAGGCCGTCGCTACGGCTTGGCCCGCCAGAGGATTCCGCCGGCGGAAATCTCTTGTCCCGCGACCGTGCGCGGCTGAGAGTTGGCGTTGAGGTACAGCCATCCGTCCGTCAGTTCGGTGGCGTAGACCAGATCGACTTCGGGCGAGGGTAGCGCCACGCCGCGAGCCCCGGCGACCAATCGGTCCGGATGCAAGAGGGCCTCGACCACCGCGGAGTTGAATTCGGCCGGAGTGGCGCAACGCAGGGCCAGGGTGGCTCCTCGGCCGAGCGAACGCTTGGCCGGTTGGCCGTCCGCTGGTTCGGCGAAGAGCGATCGTCGCAGTTCGTCGCTGCCTTCGGGCGTGCGGAGCCAAGGGCGACCGGGCTGGCAACGGGCCAGGAGGATACCGCCTTGCTCGACCCAGTGGCGCAGGGCTTCGATTTCCTTCGCTTCGGCGTAAGGCGCGTCGGGGATCGCCAGGACGCGGACCTCGCGCGCCAAGGGCGTGTGGATGGTGAGCCGGTCGAGGAATTCCAAGTCGGTCCGATCGCGGAGATCGCGCGCCGCGGCAAAGCCCTGCGCCTGGGAGGACGGCTCCAGGGCCCAGGAGGTCTTCGGGAGGTAGACGGCCGCGTAAACGATCGGCGTGCGGCGTGCAATGAAACTGGCATGCTGGCGGAACGCAGTCAAGCCGCCTGGTTCGGCAAACACATTGTTCGTGTAGCAGAACAACTGCTTGGCTCCAGAGGCGGTGGCATTGTAGATCCGGGCCACGTTTCCGTAGGCGTTGACGTGTCCGGCGGGCTCGAAGCCGAAGTCCAGGCCATAAGCGCGCGCGGCGGTGGCCACCTCGCGCGTGATGCTGAAGTTCAGGGCGTAATTGCTGGCTTCGTTGGTGATCCGGATCCTCGCGCCGTAGGGGGCGATGGCCCGCGCCTGAGCGGCGAAATCGGCCCCGATCGTGCGATCGCCCGATCCGCCCACGCACAGATAGATGGGCGTGTTGGGGAAGAGCTTGCGCGTGGCGGCCACCCAGAACGTAGCGAACTCGGTCATCGAGTCCAAGTACCACTCGACCATGTCGGACCGGGCGCGCAGCGACGGTGCCTTCTCGGGGAGCATGGGGCGAATCGCCTGGAGGTCGGCATAGCTGCTGGACCAGGCCTGGTTCAGGGCATCGATGCGGGCATAGCGCTGGCCGAGGTAGTTGCGGAAGCTCTCGGCGGCCAAGGGATCGCCGGCCCACCAGCCGCGATGATTGTGGAACGGCCCGGGAATGACGTAGGTCCAGCCATCGGCCGGTCCGGCCGGGTAGAGCGTTTCGCCATAGGTGCCCGACACGCCCAAGAGCACAGACTCCACGATTCCACTGTCGCGGTAACGATCGGCAAAGGCCTTGAGGAATCGCTCGATCCAGGGGCGGAGGCGAGGATTCCACAGCGATTGGATCTTGCCCGCCTGACTGTGCTCCAGGCACACATAGGGCACGGATTGATCCGATTCGCGGTACCACTTGGGCGTGGCGTATCCCGGTCCCGCGATCAGGAAGGGCACCCATTTCAGTCCGGCCTCGCGGAGGACTTCGACCTGGCGATCCCAGCGGCTCCAGTCCCACCGTCCTTGGCCGGCGTCTTCCACGGTTTGCCAGGTGACGTAGGACTCGACGCTGGTGACGCCCAGGGCGCGCATCAAGGCGGCCTGGCCGCGATCGGCGTCGGAGCCGAACGTCAATTCGACCCCGCTTTCGATGTGGGTGCGGAAGAGTTCCAGCGACTCGCGGTCCATGCCGCCGGGACGATAATCGGCGGGCGGAGCGAAGGTCAACTCGATACGCCGCACGGCCAGGCCCTCGGCGTGCAAACGCAAATCGGCCTGGTGGTTCTGGCCGCTGCCGAAGCGCGCCGGATTGAGGCGGATGACCGACCTGCGCCATCGCCGGGCATCGAGGCCCAGGCACAGGTCCTCGGCGGGCGCGTAGCGGCTGTTCGCATCCGCCGGCGACGGGACTTTGTCGTACTGGACGCGGATGACCGTCACGCGATCGTCGTAGAACTCGATGGCCAGGTAGGCGTCGTACTCGCCGGCGGGGACCAATCGATCGTCGATCTTGACGTAGAGATAGTGCGACTTGTCGCGCGCAATCCGCCGGCAAGGGCTGCCAGCGATCGTTTCGGGCGTGTTGATGCCGTCGCCGGCCGAGGGCACCGACAGTCCGTGCTCGACGTTTTGCGGGCCCAACTGCACCCAGAGCGGCTCGGCCGGCGGGGCGCCGGCCGCGATCGCACACAACAGGGACGAGAGCAAAACGGCGTGCATGGGTGAACGAGCCTCTCTGCAGGAGCGAGGAAGGAACCCAGCGAGTCTTCGCGACGGTTTCGGGCTATTGCGGTTCGGGCTTGAGATGGTGCTTGAACCAGTTGAGCATCTCGACATGCATTTCCGGCGTGTAGCTGTGGCCCACCTCGGGATAGACGATGCTCTTGAACTGTTCGGGAGCATCGACGGCCCGATACACGCCGCTGACCTTCTCTTCCAACACGCGGATGCCATCGACCGGCGAACCGTAGTCCAGGTCGCCAGTCAGGGCCAGGAAGGGGCGCGGCGCGATCAAGGCCAGAACCCCCTCGGTATCGAAGTGTTTCAGCAATCCGTAGCTGAAATAGTACAGCCCGTGGGCGCGCAGGTTGCCGTGGTTGATGAGATTCTCGTAGCGTGTGAGGCAGGCCACGCCGACAGTGGCCGCCACGCGCTGGTCGATGGCCGCCAGCCACCAGGCACGCGTGCTGCCCATGCTCATGCCGGTGGCGCCGATGCGCTTGGCATCCACTTCGGGCACGGTGCACAGGTAATCCAGAGCGATCTGGTCGTCGCGCACGAACATGCCCCACAGGGTCCGGCCCAGCCACAGATTCAGCTTCAGCAGGCGGTCCTGGACGAAGTTGGCTGCGTCGGGCGAGCCGCGGCGATAGGTTTCCACTGCGCCGCCGGGCACGTTCTCGGCCCGATCGCCATAGTAATAGGCGTCCGGCGCGAGCACGACGAACCCGGCGCGCACGAGCAACTCGCCCATCGTCTCCTCGCTGCCGCCGGGCGTAATCAGGCCGTTCTTGTCAGGCGTGGAAGAGTGCAGCCAGAGGATGGCCGGCGCGGGGGTTTGACGCCGCTCGGGAATCAACAACAGGGCGCTGATGTCGTTGCGATCGCCGTTGTCGATCGACAGACGCTGCAGCGCGTAGCCGCGACGCAATTCGCGGCTGACGACGCGCGCGCTGGGCTTTGCCGGACGAGGCGGCAGATCGCCCAAGGATTGCCGCACAACACGCAAGGTCTCTTCACGTTGCTTCTGCCAGGCCTGGGCGTCGGCCGGGACCTGGAACTTGCCGATCGGCAGGTTCTTGTAGGCGGCCGGAACCGTGGCGTCGCGATCGGCTTCGACCTGGCGATAGCGCGCGGCGGCTTCCGGGCCGCTGGGACGCGGCTTGCTGGGACCGGAGAATTGCAGCACGATCCAGTGCCGCAGCACGCAGTCGGCCACCGCCTCGGCGAGGCGCTCGTAGCCTTGGGGCGTGTAGTGCGTGCCGTCCGGGCCGAGCATGGTCGCGGGGCCCTCTTGTTCGACCAGGGCGTGCAGATCGTGGACAGGCACGCCGGCTTCGTGCATGACCGCGATGGCCGCGGCGTTGTAGCGTTGGACGTCGGCCTCGCAGCGGTCGAAAGTGGCCTTGCGGCCAGCGTGACGCTGGTCGAGGATCGGCGTCGTCGTGGCGAAGACCACGGCGATGTCCGATTCCTGCTTCAGACGCGCGACGATCTTGCGGAGATTCGACTCGTAGTCAGCGAGTTCGACCTGGTGCCGCGTTGTGCCGGTCTCGGCAGGGGACTCCACTGTTTTGGGCTGCTTCAGGTCATGCAGGCCGCAGTTGAAATGGACGATGGCCGGCTTCTCGCGCGCCAGCCACTCGTCCAAATGTGCCAGCAGATTGGCGCTGTCACCACCGCTGTTGGGGACGGAGACGATCGTGGCCTTGCCCTCCAGACGTTTGGCCACCAGGGGGGCGTAGCCGCCTTTGATCGAGTCGCCGATGAGCGCGATCTTGGGCACCACAGGTTTCCAGGGAGCAGGGGCCGCCCCGAGGGCCGGCAAGACGTACAGGGAGAGCATGCCCGACAAGACCATTGCGCGCTTCATGGAAGTTACCTTATGAACAACTGCTGGACACGAGTATTGGTAGGTCAGGCACCCCGTGCCTGACGATGTAGTAGTCTGGTCGTCAGGCACGGGGTGCCGGACGTACGGAACTGGTCGTCAGGCACGGGGTGCCGGACGTACGGAACTGGTTGTCAGGCACGGGGTGCCGGACCTACGGAATGGCCCGCAAGGCGGCCTGGCCAGCAATACCAGTCGACGCTGGTTCACCTCACGGATTCCAACAGTATCTGGCAGGCCTGGGCGCGGGTCAACTGCGGGGAGTTGTCTTCCGTGGAGGCGGTCACGGGCGCACGCGGCGCTGGTTCGGGAGAGACCGTGGTTCGCGTCTGGAGGATGCGGAGCATGGTTGTGAACTCCTGCTGGGTGACCGCGCGTTGCGGTTCCAGGTCGCCAAACGCGTTCTGCTGGCCAAAACCAGCATGCTTGCCGGCCACATATCCGCCCACCGCGGGCCAACGCGGCTGCACGCCCAGAGCAGCCAAGGCACCACAGTCGAAAAGCGTTTCGATCTCGCGGAAGGCCTCGTGCGTATAGGGCACATCCGCGAAATGCACGTTGCTGACGCTGGGCCACAGTTCCAGGGCCCGATAGAGCATGCCGGCCGCCTCGGCCCGGGTGAGCGGTTGGTCGGGGCGGAAGCAGCGCTGCGCATCGCCTTGGGCCACGCCGCGGACGCTGAGCAACTGAACAGCTTCGAAGGCCGGGTGATCGGCTGCCAGATCCCAGTAGAACGCCAGTTTGATTTTCTGGCGGACCAGTTCCCGCTGCAGGTCGTCGATGGGGATGGCACGCGGTTCGACGCCCCGCTGGCAGCTCATGGCCGCGGCGATTCCCGAGGTCTGGCCGAGGATCGTCCAGGTGGGGTCCATGCGCACGGCCGAAAAGGCCACATGCGTGGCCGAGAGGCCGACGGGCACCAGCAGCCCGTCCACATGGCAAGGCAGCATGGCTCCGTAGGGAACCTGGAAGGCGCTGATCACGTTGACCAGGAAGAAATCGCCGTCGCCTTTGTCGGGCGTGGAGACGTCGGTCTTGGGACGCACCGGTTTGGAGTCGATTGGATAGTGGCCGACGCCGACACTGGTGCGCTGAGGCGGTGGAATCAGGCCACGACCAAGGATGAAGGGATTGATGTCGGCCTCGGTCATGGTGGCCAGACCTTCGATGCGCCGGGCCTCGCGGATGAAGACACGGTAAGGCACGTTGCCGTTGTCGATGAACTCGTCGCGCGGCAGACCCAGATGCGTGCGTTTCTTCTCGTGTTGCAGATAGTACAGGAATCCCAGGGCGTGGTTCCTGTACTTTTCGTAGAGCACTTGTCGCTCGGCGTGGGTCGCCTCGGGCCAATCCCAGTTGGCAATCTGCATCTCGTTGCCCACGGGATTGACGTTCATCTCCGACTTGTTGCCCGGCATGCTGGTTCCGCCGCCGTAGGCCGAATGTTCGTATTCGGCCGGGTTGTAGTCGGGCGGGGGCTGGCGCAGGATGTGGGCATCGCCCTCTTCGGGGCGATAGTTCTGGATACAGAGACGCACTCCGCCGGAGACCTGGGCCCGATCCTGTCGGCCGTTGGTGCCGGGCAGGAACTCGCCGGTGGAGTTGAAGAAGAAGACCTGGCCGGCGTGGGGTTCCAGGGGCGAGCGCGCTTCGCGTCCGACGCGATAGGGCACGCCGGCCCAGGCGGCGATGTCGGCCTCGTGCGTGGCGTCGACGATGACCCGGCCGCGGAGCACGACTCGCTGGCCCTGGTCGGTCTCGGTTATCACGGCCACGACGCGACGGCCCTCTTTGAGCACGCCGGTGGCGAAACGACGGTAGAAGACCTTGATGTTCGCATGCCGGCCGACCATTTGCTTGAAGAGCTGATCGGCCACATGGGGCTCCCAGCGTCCGCCTTGGCTGGCGTGGTTCGATTGCATGGAGCGGCCGTCGACATGGTAGGGCGTGCGGGGCTTGGCCTGGAAGACCTTGTCCTGGTCCATGATCGGCCGGTAATGTCCCAGCACGGCCTGGCGAAATTCCTCGAACACGCCGCTGAGCGATTCGAGGGAGAAGCAATCGATGTTCGAGATGCCGTTGGCCAGCATGCCGCCCAGGACGGGCGTGTCTTCGACCAGGGCCACGCTGACGCCTAGGCGCGCCGCGCCCAACGCCGCACCGACTCCGCCCGAGCTTCCGCCCACGACGACGACGTCAAAACGTTCCTCGGGATCGGCCGAAAGGGCCGGCCGATCGGCGCAGATCCAAACCAAGAGCGCCACGCCGCCGCCGACGGCCAGCGATCGAATGCGAGTCATGAGCAAGCTCCTGCAATGTGCGGTTATCATTGGCTGCCAATAGGCCTATTCGCCTGCGATGCGATCTTCGAACCGGACCTGGCCGTCGACGTCGTAGAAACGAAGGGTCAAGCTCGGTTTGCCATCGATGCGTTCGACCGTGCCGGTGAGAAACCCGCCGGCCACGCGCAGGTAGCGGTGGTACTCGGGGACAAATCCGTTGGGGGGCCAGCCGCCGGCATGTTTGTCGCTGACGGAGCCACACGAGTACTCGTGCAGGCCGGTCTGGGGGTCGATGGAATGATACTGCCAATGCCGGTCGCCGTTGAGCACGACCATATTCTTCTGCGCGGCGATGAACTGGCGCAGCTCGTTCCCCTCGTGCGCGAAGCAGGTGTTGGCGTGATTGTCGCGTTTCTTGGCTCGGTCCGGTCCGACCAAGGGTGTGGGGCTCAAGAGCACGCGGAACGTGGCGTCGGAAGCCCGGACGGTTTGTTTGAACCAGGCTTTTTGCGTTGGCCCCCAGATGGATTTGTCCGGCCCGTCGGGATCGGTGTTGGGGCTGCGGAAGTCGCGTCCCTCGACCATCCAGATTTGCAGATCCCGGCCCCAGCGGCGCGTGCGGTAGGTCAACTCGCCCATGGGCACTTGCTCGCGGAACACGGCCTGCCCTTGGGCAAAGGTGAACTGGCCCATCTTGCTGTTTGTCATCGTGGGAAAGCAGTCATCCTGCAGGGTGTCGTGGTCGTCTTTTTGGAAATAGCTGCTCGTCTGACGGTGAAAAGCCACCACAGATGGCAGGCTGTAGGTGCGCCACCAGAGGCGGCGAGCCAGATCGATGTTCAGAGCCCAATCCTGGGGCGTGGCCGGGTAGTCGTAATAGACGATATCGCCCGTGTGCACGAAGAAGTCCGGCTGGAGCTTGAGCATCTGGCCATAGATCTTGTAGCCTTCGGGGCAATCGCGCGTGTAGTGCGACTGACAGGTGGAAACGGCAAACAGCACGCGTGCCGGCTGGTCGGCGGCGGGCGCGGTGCGGAATGCGCCTTCCAGGTATTGGCCGGCCGGGCTGCCGCCGGCGCCGCGCGATTCGACACGCAACTCGTAGCGCGCCTGGGGCTGCAATCCGCTGAGGGGAATCTGGCGTGTGAAGTCCCGCTGAGCGTCGACCGCCTGCCAGGCACTGAACTGCCAGTCGCCTTGGCCGGCCAGACGGTGGCCCACGCGGACCTCGCCGGCTGTGCCCGGTACGGACTCGGGGAGCTGTTCGGCTGGCAGGTCCGGCACACGGGGGGCGGCTTTGCCCTTGCGGCCTGCGCCCTCCTTCTGCTTGGGAACTGGGGCTTGAGGCGGAAACGGATTGGGCAGAGGAACACGAGTGAGACGCGTCCAGACGATGGCCGAAGTGTCGGTCACCTCGCCCACCTTAAATCCGGTTGTCTGATACGGGCCGGATGCGGGGTTGGCGGCTCTGCTGCCTGCCGCCGGAATCATGTTGAACAAGGCGACAAGGATCGCCAGCGAAAAGTATCCCCGAGGCGGCCACGGCCCAAGGGGAGGGCAAGAATGGGTTGAAATATCAGAACGCCGCAGGGCCGGATGGAAATGCGGGGCCTGAAAACGGTGCGTTGCGCGGTCCACGGCGTTACCTTCCGGAAAATGGGTTGTCTGGAACACGAATGCACAACCGCACGAGATGATCGAGTATACCCGGCTCGTGCATGGGCTGCCACCTTTGGCTGGCAGAATGCCCGCCGGATGACGATGGGGACGCCCACGGGCGCTTGCGGTGAAGCCGTGGCCGAACTGGGGTAGGCGATTTGCGGCTGGGTTCAGTATGCTGTGCGACATGTCGCATTTCTGATCGCAGTCGTTCACGGACGGCCCGAACCGGGGCTGTTCGTGAACGTGGTTCGGCACCATGGAGGAGACAACCGTGCGAGCGCGTGTGTTGAGAGCTATCGGCGTCGTGTGGGGGATCACGATTCTACTGACGGCAGGTATGGCACACGGCGACGACGCTCCGCAGGGCATCGCCGGCGATGGCTCCGGCAAGATCGACATTTCTGCGCCAGGCACCTATCGCAGCGGGCAGTGGGAGTACCGACTGGTCGTGACCGCGCCGGGCAGCAAGAGCCAGGGGTCGCGCGGCGAACTGCTCTTCGGCGGCAAACCGGTCGACGAGCCGGCGCGCGGCAACTACTTTCGCACTCCGTGGGGCGAGATTCATTGGGTCGGCAATCCGGGCGTGCCCTGGGGACCCCACGGCTGGATGCCGCGCCCCAAGCAGTGCCACGATGGCCGGGACCTGGGCGAGCCCTGGCTGGAAAACGGCGCGCCGGTGGTGATGGCGGTTGTTTTGGGCACGGGCAAGGAGGGGGCCGAGGATACGAAGATCGATCCTTGGGTGCGGGAAGAGATGCAGAGACTGGGCGTGGAGGCCCCCTGCGTCACGCGCGCCTGGTTTCCGCTGACCGATCAGGCCACGACGCTCCACGACACCAAACTTTACGGCACGTTGACCGTCCGTGTCTGTCCCGCGCGCGAGGCGGAGAAGTTGACCGTCCTGCTGGACGGCACGAAGACGGAGCGTCTGGACCTGCCTCGCCAGGATGGAGCCACGAGGCTCATTCGCCAGAGGCTGGACAGCGGCATTGCGCGCCAGGACTTCTACCTGGCGTTCCGCGTGGATCGGGCCGCGCCCGACTGGCCGCGTCCCCTGGACATCGGCCTGGAAGCGGAGGGCAAGGAAGTCCTGGTCAAGGGCACGAAGGAAGTGGTGATCAGCCTGCCGGGCGACAAACGCAGCGGTCTGGTGTGGAGTGTCAAGGGGCTGCAGGGCGATGCGTTGTTGGCGTCCTCGGTGAAGTCGTCGGGCGGGCCGCAGTTTGCCCCGGCCAACGGCGCGGCGGCCGATACCGGCGGACGAGGCCTGTTTGAGAACGTGTTCCGCGTGACGGGCTGCGGTAAAACGCACGTGGAATTGGAGTACAACCGCCCCTGGCAGTCCGACAAGCCGGCCAAGAAGACCTATCGGGTCACGCTGGACGTGCAGCCGTAGTCCGCAGCGAGTTACTTCTTCTCTGCTTTTTCCGCGGCGCGCAGGTCCTTGGGGCAATTGGGATCCTGCGGCACCGCCTTGCCCACTTTCTCCACGGGATGCGTGAAGAGGTAACGCCACACGTCCTCATGGATGAACTTGCCGGATTCGTCCTTGACGGCGGACCCGCCGGGGACCACCGATCCGTGGGCGCGGCGGCTGTCCTCTTTCACGTCGGCGTGCGTGATCAGCCGGCGCGTGTTGTCGTAGGGGGCCTTGGCCTCGTCGACGTCGACCACCGGGCCGTACGCGTGCAGGCCCAGCAGTTCCCAGGAGCGGCAATAGTGGTGGCCGCTCCAGCCGCCGTCCAGGACGTGCGTGAAGCCGAAGTAGCGATTGGCCGGCGTGGCCGAGGGCAAGGCCTGCCAGACTTCGTACTGGTCGCGCGGGCCGCAGAACATCACCACCCGGTCCACACGCTGATGCTTAGCGAATCGCGCCGCCGTGGTCGAACCGTGCGAACTGCCGGAGATAATGACCCGATCCCAACGCAGGCTGCGTTTGTTCGGCGCGATGAAGTAGTCCCAGCGGCCCTGCGGGTGCGTCTTGGCGAGCCATTTGACAAACTGGAAGGCGCGTTCCATCATGCCGTCCGGCTTGGGGATGTCGACCAGGGGGCTGAAGTCCTCGCCGGTGGCCGCTTCCAGGCGAATCTTGCCTACGAGCATGCCGTCGTCGCCGGGCGAGTCCTTGCCGAACTTACCGAACCAGCCGTTGGCATAGTGCACCTGGATCGCGTGCAGGCCATAGCTGTTGACCCGCTCGAACAGGCCCGGGCTGTAGCCCATCAACCAGATGACCAGTTTGCCTTGCGGCTTGACGCGCGTGTCCACCGTGGCGTTCTCTACGTCGGCCGGCTTGCCCCCCTTTTCAAACACGAATTCGATCTCCGGATGGGGCTTGGCACGCGGATCAAGCTGGCTGGCTCGCGCGTTCAGTTCGTAGCGTTGCGGCGTGCGGTCGCGGAGGATCATGGGGGCTTCGGCGGCCTGCAACGCGGAGAAGGGAGCCAGGAGCAGCGCGGCGTTGAAGGCCGCGAGCAGATGAGATGCTTTGAAGTTCATGAGCGGTGCTTTCGTTAGCGATGGACGGAGCGATTACTTGAGGCTGGCCAGGAGTTGTTCGACGAACGCCTTGGCCTTTTTGGCCTCGGCCAGGGTCGCCGGCAGATCGCCCGGGGCCAGGCATTCGATCAACATGGGGCCGTGGGTGAAACCGGCGGCGTGGAGCTTCTTCATCATGGCGGCAAAGTCGACCTGCCCTGTGCCCGGCGTCAGGGCCACGTCCTTGGGCGCGCGAAAATCCTTGACCGACATGCCGGTCACCACTCCGCGAATGGCCTCGCAGTCGACGGCCGGGTCGATCTTTCCTTCGGAGTAGAAGAAGACGTTGCCCGGGTCGTACATCAGCGTGAAGTTCTTGCGGTTGACGCGTTGGAAGGCGTCGCGCATCTGCGGGGCGGTGCCGGTTGTGCCGCCGTGCGGCTTGAGCACGATGGCGATCTGCTTCTCGGCCGCGTAGTCGCAGCACTCGGCGATGGTGCGGCAGCTTTGTTCGTAGGTGGCTTCCGGGCTGACCGACGAGAGGAGCACGGACCAGGCCTGGGCCGCATGGCAGTTGTCGATCATCTTGCGGAGGTTTTCGGGACCCTTTTCCAGGGCCAGGCCGCCGGCATAGATGTTGGTGACGGTGAGGCCGCGTTTGCGCGCCTCTTCGCCGGCCAGGGCCGCTTCATCGACGGTCGTGTTGACGCCGATGACGCGCTTGGTCGGGGTGTTGGCCCCACTGAAGCCCACATATTTGAAACCGGCCTCGGCCATGGCATCGAAGCCCACGCGGTAGTCCTCTTTGGCCCAGGGGCGCGTCCAGCAGCCGATCAGCCAGCCGCGATCCTGGAAGTAGGCGGGGCCTTGGGCGGCCTGGGCAAGGGCCGGTCGGACCAAGATCGCCGCCGCGCCCACGGCGGCCGAATGAGCCAGAAAATGACGACGGGACAACGTCTGCGCGCGGTGCATGGGTGAGACTCCGGGTTGCAGGCGGGGAGGAGATCAACCGCCCATTATAGCCACCGGGCCGGGCTGAAAGGAACAGGTGGGCAGGATTTGGCGACAGCCTGGTTTCCTGGCCGTGGGGCACGACGCCGCGCGATGGATAGCCGTGCGCTGTAGGCACCGCCCCGTCGACTGTTACGAATTCATCCGCTACTATCGCTGCTATTTCGATATTGTCAGGCGAAGAGGTCGATGAAGCAGTCTGACCTTCTTGCGGGCCTTGGATCGGCTGTCGCTCAAGAGTGCATGTAGCATTCGAGATGCCACGATTTCGTCCTTCAACATTTGCACCAACTCCCTCCATTCATTCCCAGTCGGCGTCTCGCTTCTCCAAGCAACCATGAAGTCAAAATAAGCCCCGTGCCGAATCAGTCTTCCGGGGAGTGATGGACCCAAGTCACCGATCAGGATACCGTAACGTAAGTATGGATGGACTTGTTTGTGGGTCGCGGCCTTCGTGCTGTATGTCAAGGCATCGTGTGTCGTGATGCTCCCCTTCTTGCACTCGACGACGACACGTGGTATCCAGTGTCCATCATCCCGTGCGTCGTAGACAAGTAGATCGGTTTCATAGCCGGCGATCTGCGGCTGATCCGGGCCGTCAACGCGATACTGGAGAATCTCATAGGCGTAAGTGAGTCTCTTGCCGGAATCAACGACAACCTTGCAGTCGTCTTCGTTACACCGTTGCAGATCATGGTGGAGTCTTGTCCGGAGAACCGATCTTACCCATTCTCCTTCGTTCGTCATTACGCATACTCCTCGGGCATTGGCCTCGTCGTCAGGTATGTCGTGGCCAGGGGATGTCTATTGGTGCTCAGAATAGCAATGCAACGTGAGGGTGACGTTTGCCGCACGAAACCGGGCTCCCGTTGGTCGCCCTGGTTGCATTGCTTATCTGAGGGTCAATACGAGGGTTGGGCCTTGGTCGTTCACTCCTTCAGCAAATGCGAAACTGGAGATGGCGCGATCTTGCGGACTCCTGGCAGGAAACTCGCGGATCAGATCGCCCGTCTCCGCGGATGAAAGTACGGCGGCAAGCTGGAAGCATCGTTCGACATCACACGGGATCTTCGCCGCAGCGTGATGAAGCAGGGACAGCCATCGCAAGGTCTCGCGCATGTCGGTCCGTGAGTCCTCGATCGAAAGGGCTGCCAGACCCAGCTTGATCGCCTCTTCCGACCTGGTGCGCAAGGCACGAACCGCCATGCGCCAGGCGAAGTGCTGAAGCGCGGCGGCCAAGGCGGGAGTGACCTTGCGCCGCAGCGATGTCCGTTGGCGCGCGGTGGCATTGGCGTAGGCTCGGCACAATCGGCGGATCTCGGCGGCCGGCACTACGACCGAGGCGTCGTTGGCAGCGGTTTCCTGGAGGCACACCCATCCGCGATCGAAGATCACCTTCGATTCTCGCTCAAGGGCATCCCAATGGAACTGCCGATTGGGAGGACGCAGGAACTCAGCCTGCGCAGGTCGATGGCCTTCTTGGACCAACTTGTCTGCCCGACCACGCAATACGTGAAGCAGCTTGGCAAGTGCATGCACGACTCTCATGGCACTACCGGGACCTTCAGCGTTTCCCCTTTGGCTTTTCGTCCAGCTCCTTGGGCCCCTGATACTCCGGGCTCGGCCTTCGGCCAAAGCCAAACAGAGGGAACCACGAGGACACGAAGAGCACGAAGAAGGGAAGGGATGAAAGAACGCAGCTCGTCTGAAATCCTCGCAGGCTCCCAAGCATTGGACGGTTGGCAGTCTTCACGGCGTCAGAGTTCTTTGGGGACTCAGAGAGGAGCTTGGTGAGGGCAGTATACCAAAGTGTGGTTTGGGTGGCAAAGACACTCTGAGCTATGGCCTATCGGCTGGAATCTGGGCCTCCCGCGGCCGCGGGACGGCCCTTGGCAATTTGGGCCTCAGTGAGGCGGTCAAGCCGTTCCGGAGCGGTGAGCGTGCCGCTGCGGCGTCGCCTCCTGGGGTTACGCTGCGCTCCACCCCAGGCTACTCACATGCGGCCGCTCCGCGGCAGCAGCCGCCCTGGCACCCGGTGCAATAATGGGAATGCACCGACGTGTCTCGTTCGATTCCCAACCTGACGGGATTTCTCACCTGAGGGCCGCATCGCCCCGAACCTCCACGCGATCCAGGTGTCGCCGAGCCACCTTCTGCAGGCGCCGCATAAGATCGTCGATCGGACCGTCGGCGTCCGGCGTGGATTGCGCCGCCGGGTCTGTCGGACGCACCGGTTGCAGGATGTAGAGCGGGGCGCCGGCACCGAAGCGGGCCAACGACTCGACTGCCGCTGCGTCGTGGACGCGCGGGACCACCGTGGTACGGAATTCGTAGGCGACGCCGCTGCGTCGCAGCAGGTCGCGGCTGGCCGCCAAGAGGGACGAATCCACGCTCACGCCAGTCAGTTCCGCATAGCGCGCAGGATCGTGCTTGAGGTCCATGGCCACGTAGTCCAGCAATCGTTGGCCGATGGCTTCGGCCAGCACGTCCGGTCGCAGGCCGTTGGTGTCGAGCTTCACCAAGAGTCCTTCCTGCTTGATGCGGCGCAGAAAGGGGAGCAGACCCGGCTGCAGCGTCGGCTCGCCGCCCGACACGACCACGCCGTCGAGCAGGCCCCGGCGCGCGCCGAGGAACGCAAGGGCCTGCTCGGCGGAGAGCGACGCCTGGCCGGGCACTTCCAACGGGATGAACTGCGGATTGTGGCAGTAGCTGCACCGCAGGTTGCAGCCCTGTGTGAACAGGATGCACGCCACGTGGCCGGGGAAGTCCTGGAGCGTGAAGGGGTGGATTCCGCCGATGCGCATGGGCGAGTTTCGCGCGGGACAATGGGTACCCAAGTCAGAGCCGGGGCAGCGTCAGGCCAGTCTGGCCCTGGTACTTGCCGTGGCGGTCGGCATACGACTTCTGGCACGGCATATCGCTCTCGAAGAACAGCACCTGGGCCACGCCTTCGCCGGCGTAGATCTTGGCCGGCAGGGGCGTGGTGTTGGAGATTTCGAGCACGGCGCGGCCCTCCCAGCCCGGCTCGAAGGGCGTCACGTTGACGATCACGCCGCAGCGCGCATAGGTTGATTTGCCGACGCAGATGGTCAGCACGTTGCGCGGAATGCGGAAGGTCTCCACGCTCACGGCCAGGGCGAAGCTGTTGGGCGGAATGAGGCAGGTCGGGCCGTTCATCTCCACCAGGCTCTTGGTGTCGAACTGCTTGGGATCGACGATCGAACCGTAGACGTTGGTGAAGACGCGAAACTCGTCCGAGACACGCACATCGTAGCCGTAGGAGGAAACCCCGTAGGAAATCACGCGCCGGCCATCGACCTCGCGCACCAGTTCCTCGGCAAAGGGCTCGATCATGCGGTGTTGCCGGGCCATCTCCCGAATCCATGTGTCCGGCTTGATGCTCACGTGACGTCTCCAATCTGATAGGTGCTGCGGATGGCGAATTCGGCCTGCTTGCCGGCGTTCCACTGCTGCACCGGGCGCAGATAGCCGACCACGCGCGAATAGACTTCGGTGGGGCCGTTGCAGTGCGGACAGGTGGGCACTTCGCCGCGGAGGTAACCGTGGCTTGGACAGATGGAGAACGTCGGCGAGAGGGTGAAGTAGGGCAGCCGGTAGCGTTGGCACACGCGGCGCACAAAGCTCTTGACGGCCAGCGGGTCGGCGACTGACTCACCCAGGAAGACGTGCTGCACGGTTCCGCCGGTGTAGCGTGACTGGAGCGGGTCCTGCAGATCCAGGACCTTGAAGACGTCGTCGCTGTAGTTGACCGGCAACTGGCTGGAATTGGTGTAGAAGGGCTCGGCCGGGCCTTCGCCGGCGGCGCTGCGGATGTCGGGGAATCGCTGGTGATCCAAGCGCGCCAGGCGGTAGGAAGTGCCTTCGGCCGGCGTGGCCTCCAGGTTGTAGAGGTGTCCGGTGAGTTGCTGGAACTCTTGCAGGCGGTCGCGCATGTGGTCCAGCACGCGGCCGGCAAAGGCGGCGCCCTGGGGCGAGCCGATGTCGCAACCCAGCAGGTTCAAACAGGCCTCGTTCATGCCCACCAGGCCCACCGTGGAGAAGTGGTTGTGCCAGTAGTGGCCGTAGCGCTGCTTGACGTGCCGCAGATAGAACTTGGTGTAGGGGTACAGCCCTTGCTCGGTGAAATGTTCGAGCACCTGGCGCTTGGTCTGGAGGCTGGTGCGTGCGGTTTCCATGAGCCGGTCGAGCCGCGTCAGGAAATCGGCTTCGGAAGAGGCCACATGTCCCAGCCGGGGCATGTTGATGGTGACCACGCCGATGGAGCCGGTAAGCGGATTGGCGCCGAACAGCCCGCCGCCGCGACGTTCCAGCGAGCGCAAGTCCAGACGCAGCCGGCAGCACATGGAGCGCGCGTCCTCGGGCGACATTTCCGAGTTGACGAAGTTGGCGAAGTAGGGAATGCCGTACTTGGCGGTGGCTTCCCACAGGCGCTGCAGGCCGGGCGCGTCCCAGTCGAAGTCGGCCGTGATGTTGTAGGTGGGGATGGGGAAGGTGAAGACGCGGCCCTTGGCGTCGCCCTCGCCCAGGACTTCGAGAAAGGCCGCGTTGAACATGTCCATTTCGGCCTGGAACTCACCGTAGGTTTCGGCCTGGAGTTGGCCGCCGATGGTGACCGGTTCGTCGGCCAGGGCGCGCGGCGGTTGCAGGTCCATGGTCACGTTGGTGAAGGGGGTTTGGAACCCAACGCGCGTGGCCACGTTCAGATTGAAGATGAATTCCTGCAGGGCTTGCTTGACTTCGGTGTAGTCCAGCCGGTCGTAGCGGATGAAGGGGGCTAGCAGCGTATCCAGGTTGGAGAAGGCCTGCGCGCCGGCCGCCTCGCCCTGGAGCGTGTAGAAGAAATTGACAATTTGGCCCAGGGCAGCGCGAAAATGCCGCGCCGGCCGGCTTTCGGCCTTGCCCGAGGCGCCTTGAAAGCCCGAGGCCAACAGATCCTTCAGGTCCCAGCCCACGCAATAGGCCGACAGCAGGCCCAGGTCGTGGAGGTGGAAGTCGCCGTTGAGGTGCGCGGTACGGACCTCGGCCGTGTAGATCTTGTTCAGCCAGTAGACAGTGCTGATTTCGCTGGAGACGTAGTTGTTCAGGCCTTGGAGCGAATAGGCCATGTTGCTGTTTTCGCGGACGCGCCAGTCCAATCGCTCCAGGTAGCTGTCGATGAGGTCCAGGTCGGCCTTGTGGACCATTTCGCGATTGCGCGCGTGCTGATCGCGATAGAGGATGTAGGCCTTGGCCGTCTTCTTGAAGGGGGAGGCCAAGAGGACCTCTTCCACCACGTTCTGAATATCCTCGACCGTAGGGGCCTCGTCGTGAGGCATGATCTGCAGGATCGTGAGGACGCGCACGGTGAGCATGCGCGCCGTGTCTGCGTCGAATTCGCCGGCAGCCTTGCCGGCCTTGAGGATGGCCGAGGCGATCTTGCGCGCGTCGAAGGGGACGACGTCTCCATCGCGTTTGCGGATGGTCGCAAGGGTCTCGGCCAGAGAAGAGTCGCTGGAAGTGCTGATGCACGCGGTGGCCAAGGTCGGGCTCCTTTCCCTTGAGCGGGCACCGAACGGGCCCGCGATTCCTGTTGTCTGTGTCGCTATCGACGCGGCCTCGAAGGTCGGCAGCCAGGCAAGCCGGCCGGCAAACGATCGAGCAAACCGCCATCCTCTACAGACCGAGCGAAAAGCCGCGCGGCGCGGCCTGCAATGCGCGCAGCGACAGCGCTGCGGCAGGGCGACCGGGCCGACCACACCTTCCCCTCGGAAGTAACCGTGATCCAAATGGATAGTCTGGCAGGTCTTCGGGCTTGCAGGCACCACAGGCGGGACGAGCCCAACCTGCGCGTTTCTAGTGACCGTCGCTTCCCAGCCCCACGCGAGGCCAGTGCTTGGTGACGGCGTTCGTTCCTGCTTACCGCTGCGGGGCAGCCACGGATTCGCACCGTGTTCCCTCTTGCGACGCTCCAAGCGAGACGGGCGGAGATGGCGGTTGCGGCCCCTGCGCGCGGGGTGCGATACCGTCGGCTCCACCAGAATCAACATCGGAGCGAACCAGGTTCCCGCTACTATATCGTGTGTTAGCGATCTGTCAATCCACAATATGTTGGTGTTGTTCTACTGTTGGCAACAACCGCCCAGTTTACCTGACCGGTGCAGATCGTTCGTGAGTCCAGCTCACCCGGGTACGCAGGGCAGCCCATCACGGCCGAAAAGAACAGGTCGTTTTCCGTACAGGGTATGGTGGAAGGCCAGTGGCTATGCGGCGGACAAGCGGCTCATTGCACGGAAATCCGTTGGCGATAGGCGCTGGGGGGCATGCCTGTCAGTTGTGCAAAGACCACGGCCATGCGTTCGGGGCTGGAGAAACCAGCGCGGAGGGCAATGGCCGGCATTTGCAGCGTGGTGCCGGCGAGCAGTTCCTTCACGTGTTCGATCCGCACCTGGCGAATCTCATCCAGCACCGAACGCTTGAGTGTCTGCCGGAAGCGGCGTTCCAGGTCGCGCCGTCCAACGCCGATGGCCGCGGCGATGGCGCCCACACCGACGGCCTGGGACGCGTGAAGCCGGATGTATTCCAGGGCGGCCGCAACAACGGCGTCGTCGGTGGCTCGGGCATCGGTGGAGCGGCGCACGATGACGCGAATGGGCGGGAGAAAGAGGGGTGTTTCGACGGATTTGCCCGACATCAGCCGATCGAGCATCGCGGCAGCCTCGTAGCCCACGCGCTTGGCCGGAATGGCCACGGTGGACAGCGGCGGAACCGTGAGCAACGATTCCAGCTCATCGTCGTCTGCGCCAAGAATGGCCACGTCTTCGGGAACGCGCAGTCCGAGTTGTCCGCATATCTCGACCAGTCCGCGCGCGGCGAAATCGTTGCAGGCGAAGATGGCCACGGGCCGCGGCAGGCGACGTACCCACTGGAGGATCTGCGGCTCGTCTTTCTGCCAACTGCTGGTCGCGAAATCCTCGTACAGATACTCCACCAGAAAGCGCGACACGCGGTGGCCGGCCGCGGCCAGATGCCGCGTGTAGCCGGCCTCGCGCACCGAGGAGTAGCGGGCCGACTGGCTTCCCAGGAAGGCGAAATGACCGTGGCCCCGCTCGAGCAGGTGTTCTGCGGCCAAACGTCCCACCTCGGCATGGTCGACATCCACGACGGGCAGTTTCAGCGCGCGAACCGTGAAAGCCGTATCGACCACAGGTCGGCGCAGGCGGAGCAGCGTGCGGCCCTGTTCCCGGTCGAACACCGTGGCGATGATCCCGTCAGGACGCCAGTCTCTGAGGAAGGAGAGCACTTTCGGGTCGCAGGGCGAGCGCCGCAAGACCCAATCCCGTTTTTCCAGGGCGTAGGCATGGACCCCGCGAATCAGGTTGCGGCAGCATCCGAGGTCCAGGTCCATCAACAGCGCGACTCGGCGGACGCGAAGGCCCAGGCGAGCGGCAATACGCGGGGGGTGGTGCTTCATGGGGAGGTTGTCCATGGTTCGCAGGCGGGAGGCCGTCAGCGGGTCCAGCCTAGCCTGGATTTCGGCGACAATCCAGCCTGTGCCGCGTCGTGCGGGGTGCTTGCCGGGAGCGGGGCTCGGGCCTGGGGGCCGCTTGTCGCAAAACCACAGGCGAATCGACGCAAAACGCCCTGTTGTTTCCACGGTGCAGGGTTATAGGATATGTCCCGAGAGTGATGGGTTATCGGGTCTTCGTTATCCCGGTTGCGATGACAGCCATCCTCGGCACCCAATTGACGAGGCGCATGATGAGCGATTCAGAAACGAATTCCAAGAGATTCGCCGACTCGGTTTCGCGTGGCCGTCGCGGCAGGCCGTGGCGGTTCGGTGATCGATCCGCAGTGGGGTCGCGGCGGCGTTTTCTGGCGGTGGGGGCGGCCACGGCGGCTGCGCCGATGGTGATTCCGGCCAGTGCCTTGGGACTGAACGGCCAGGTGGCGGCCAACGACCGGATTGTGGTGGGGGCCATCGGCTGCGGCGTGCGCGGCATCAGTGCCATCGGCATCGCTTTGGACGTCGCGGAGTGCCAGGTGGCGGCCGTCTGCGACGTGCGCGCGCCCAGGTTGGAGCACGCCCAGGATCGCTGCAACAACCACTATGCCGCGAAGCACGCCAAGGGCTCGTACCGCGATTGCCAAGCCTATCACGAGTATCGGGAACTGTTGGCCCGGGAGGATATCGACGTCGTGCTGCTGACCCCGCCCGACCACTGGCACGGCGTGATCTATAGCGACGCGATCCGCGCCGGCAAGGACGTGTACGGCGAGAAACCGATCACGCGGACGATTGCGGAGGGGCAGGCACTGCGCAGGCTGATCAGGCAATACGGCACGGTCTTCCAGACGGGCACGCACAGCCGCAGCATGGCGCGCGTGCGTCATGCCTGCCAATTGGTCCGCAACGGGTACTTGGGCAAGATTCACACGATCGAGGTCTCGGTGGTCTCGGGGCGCGAGTATCCGTCCATCGCGCCCTGTGATCCGCCCAAGGGGTTCGACTACGACCGCTGGACCGGCCCCGCCCCCTACGTGCCGTTCGACAAGCAGCGCTGCGAATGGCTGGCGATGTACATGATTTCGCACTACTGCGCGGGATTCATCACCAACTGGGGAGTGCATTTCCTGGACATCGCTCAATGGGGATGCCCGGAGATCACCAGCAAACCGTTCACGATCGAGGGCAGGGGCGAGTTCCCGCAAGCAGGCATGACCGACACGTGTTGTCGCTGGGACGTGACGCTGAGCTACGAATCGGGCCTGAAAGTGCGCTTCACCGACCATTCCCAGCAGCCCAACGGCTGCCGGTTCGTGGGTGACAAGGGCTGGGTGCGAGTCAACTGGGGAAAGCCGGGCTTCGAGGCCTCGGACCCTGCGTTGCGCAATGTGCAGTTTTCCGCCGGGGATGTGCGGCTGCACGCCAGTCCGGGGGAGGCCATGATCGGCCACACGCTCGATCTGTTGCACTGCGTGCGTACGCGACAGGAGCCGGTCGCGCCATTCGAGCAGGGACACCGCGCTACGACGATCGGCAACGTAGCCGACATAGCGGTGCGACTGCGGCGCACGCTGCGGTGGGACTGGGAGACCGAGAGTTTTGACGACACGCAGGCCAACGCCATGCGCAGCCGGCCGATGCGCGAGCCCTACACGATCTGATCGCACGCACGAAGGAGAGAACGTATGCAGAGGTATCCCGTGGGAATGGCGATCGCGGCGTGGTTCTTGGCCGCGGGGGCGTGCCTGGCCGACGACATGGCCGAACTGAAGAAGTATCAGTACGGCGGGGACCAGGCGGCCCTGCTGGCCGTCGAACGCCAGGTCGAAGAGTCGCTGGCCGACCCGGCCGCCCAACGCCGTATGGCCGCCAGGCTGGTGGACGTGTTGACCGACCGCGACGCGACTTTGGCCGCCAAGCAGCATGCGGGGATCCTGCTGCGCATGTGCGGAACCGAGGGCCAGGTTCCGGCCCTGGCCGGACTGCTGAAGGCGGGCCCCGTGGGTGACTTCGCGCGCGGCGCCCTGGAGCGGATTCCCGACGCGGCGGCGGCCGAGGCCTTGCGCAAGGCGTTGCAGGCACTCCAAGGTGCGCCCCTGGTGGCCGTGATCCACTCGACGGCCAATCGCGGCGACCGCGAAGCGATCGAACCGCTGAGCAAATTAACCGCCGACAAGGACGCGCAAGTTGCGGCGGCTGCCGTCCATGCGCTGGGGCGGATCGGCGGTCCGCGCGCAGCGAGCTGTCTGAAAACGCTGGTCGCGGCGAGCAACGACACGGCGACGGCAGAGGCCTATCTCGCCTGCGGAACCCTGGCCATGGCTGCCGGCGACAAGACGGGCGCCGGCGAGATCTTCGCCGCGCTGAGTGACGCGAGATACCCGTCGGCGGTCCGGCGCGGAGCGCTGACCGGGCAGTTCAAGCTCTCCGGCGATCCTGGCGCGCTGTTGATGGCGTGGCTCGACGGCCAGGATGCGGTGGCGCGCCGAGTGGCAGAGATGAACCTGGCAACGCAGCCCACGGCGTGGCTCTTGGCGTCCATGCGCGGCAGGACGGCGGCCCAGGCAATCGGATTCGCGGAGGCCCTGGCCGCGCGCCGAGAATCCGGTGCAAGGCCGACTCTGATGCAGGCTGCCCGGCAGAAAGACGACCTGGTGCTCCGCGAGCGGGCCTTGATGGCTTTGGCCAAAGTGGGTGACGGCGAGTGCGTGCCGGTGTTGATTGACGCGTTGGATGACGCTTCGCTGTCGAAGGCCGCATTGACGGCGCTGTCGACCATGCCCGGCGAACTGGTGGATGGCCCCCTGCTGGAGGCCTTTCGCAGGGCTCAGGCACGACAGCGCGCCAGGCTCAGCGACGTGTTGCTGGCGCGCCGCATGACCAAGGCCCTGCCACTGGTGCTGGAGTTGGCCAAGGTGGAGAACGACGCGGCGATGCGCGACGACGTGTGCACGGTCCTGGTGGCCCTGGGCGACGACACGCTCCTGCCCGGGCTGGTCGCCCTCCTGCTGACGGCCGAAAACGCCCAGCATCGCGACAGGTTGGAGACGACGTACCTGGAGATTGCCAAACAGCACCAGAACACGGTCGAGCCGATCGTGGGCGCGATGCGCGACGACGCCAGCACGGCCAGGCTCCTGCCCGTTCTGGGACGCGTCGGCGGAGCGGTGGCACGGCGCAAGATCGACGAAGCCTTAGCCAGCACGCAGCAGGGGCTGCGTGCGGCCGGCGTGCGCGCGATCTGCAACTGGCCTGACGCCGCGGTCGCTCCGCAACTCGCCGACCTGGCCAAGCAGGACCAGGACCTCGGCGTGCAGATCAGTGCCTTGCGTGCCTATATCCGCGTCGTGAGCCTCAAGGGGGATCGCACGCCCACGGAGACCTTGGCCATGCTCAAGGGGGCTTATGGCATGGCCCAGCGGGTCGAAGAGAAGCGGCTCGCCGTGCAACGGGCCGAAGCGGTCCGGCACATGCAGACCCTGCGGTGGCTCGTCGGGTTGCTGGAGGAGGAGGCCGTACGCGAGGAGGCCTGCTCTTCGATTGTCGAATTGGCACACCATCGCGATTTGCGCAATCCGAACCGTGACGAGTTCGCCAAGGCACTTCAACGGGTCGTCGCCGCCAGCAAGGACGCGGAGACCGTGCGCCGGGCCAAGGGATATCTGGAAGGCGTATAGCCGTGGCCTGCGGCGAATCACGCTCCTGCCGCTTGTGCGCGGGGGGGAAGGGCCGGGGACGAGCGGCCGCTGCGCAAAAATCCCTTGTGCTTGCGCAGAAATGCATTGCGGCGTTCCCTGCCCAGGGGACACAATATGCGTGGTGCTTGGCGTCCCCGCGTTCTTGGGGGGAGTGCTCGTGGAGTATTGGCAGTCAACACGCTAGGAAGGAGATGCTTGCATGTCGCGCGTCACACGCCGTGGGTTCATTGCCGGTTGCGCCGCTGTCGGCGCTGCCGCTCACATTGCAGGATTGGGCGGCCGTTTGCTGCACGCCGCTGAGCCGTTGATCAAGGGAACACCCAACGCCGACAAACTCGGCTGGCGCGTGGGTTTTTCGGCCTACACATTCCGCAACCTGACGCTGCTGGAAGCGCTAGACACGATGGCCGCGGTTGGATTGCGGAATGCGGAACTGTTTTCCTGGCAGAAGTTCAGCCCCAAGAACCCCGAGGCCAAGCCGGGGCCGGAGTTGCCGCCGGCCTTGCGCGCGGAGCTGAAGAAGAAAGCCTCGGATCTGGGCATCCGCATGGTTGCCTGCTACACGAGCCTGAAAGACGCCGAGGGGGCCAAGGCCTTCTTCGAATACGCGGCCGAGATGGGCTTTGAAGCCATCGTCAGCGAGCCGGCCGAGAGTTTGATGGAGGCGATCGACAAGCTGACGGGCGAGTACAAAGTTGACCTGGCCCTGCACAATCATCCCAAGCCGTCGCACTATTGGGACCCGGAAGTCGGTTTGGCGGCCCTGAAAGATCGTTCCGCGCGGATGGGGTTCTGCTGCGACACGGGCCACTGGTGCCGCTGTGGCATGGAGCCGGCCGAGGTGCTGAAGAAGGTCAGTTCGCGCGTAAAGACCTTCCACCTCAAGGACCTGGAGACGTTTGGCGAGCCCAAAGCCAAGGACGCGGTCTGGGGCACGGGGCAGGGACGGATCGCCGAGATCCTGGCCGAGGTCAAGCGGCTGGGGCTAAAGCCCTATATTGGCATCGAGTGGGAGCGGACGGACATGAATGACCTGGCGCTGCACGCGGAATCCGTCGCCTTTCTGGAGAAGACGGCCGGGGCTTTGCTGAAGCAGTGAGTGCGTTGGTGAGGCCGGGGGACAGAACCAGTTCAAAGGAGCGATGCATGTCTGCGCCGCGACACGACGAGAAGATCACGGCAACGAGCGTCTCGCGACGCCGTTTTCTGGAGGACGCGGTCGCTGCGGCGGCCGCAGGATCACTGCTGAGCGCCTCGGCATCGGTCGCCGCCGATGCCAGCGGGGCGCAGAAGGGGGCATCGCCGGGTGGGCTGTGGATCGGAACGGCCTCAGCCAACATCACGCCCGATCGGCCGGTGCCGCTGACCGGCAACGTCACGGTGCGAATTGCGCGCGAGGTGGCCAGTCCCTGCACGGTCAACGTGCTGGCGTTGGAATCGCGCGACGGCGAGCGATCGCTGGACCAGGCGATCCTGGTGTCGTGCGACCTGTGCGTCATCCGCCCGGGGATTCAGGCCGGGTTCCGCAAGCACGTTGCGGCCCGACTGCCGGGCTTCGACATCAACAAGCTGTTCCTGGCCGCCACGCACACGCACGCCTCGCCGGAGATCCTGCAGGATCGGTACGACGAAAAGGACTACGAAGACGCCATGCAACCCAAGGAGTACGTGCCTTGGATGTACGAGCGGATGGCGCAGGCCGTGGTCCAGGCGTGGGAGAGCCGCGCGCCGGGGGCGATGGGGTATGGGCTGAGCCAGGCCGTTGTGGGGCACAATCGCCGCGTGACGTATGCCGACGGGACGGCCAAGATGTTCGGCAAGACCGACGATCCGCAGTTCCGCCACGTGGAAGGCTATGAGGATCATGCCGTGCACGTGCTCTGTTTCTACGACCAGCAGCAGCATCTGAAGGCGGCGGCCATTGCCTTGGCAGCTACGGCGCAGGCCGCCTCGGGCAACAAAGTGAGCGCGGACTATTGGCACGAAGTGCGTCAACTGCTGCGGCAACGGTATGGCGAGCAATTGTGCGTGGTGGGCTTCTGCGCCCCGGCAGGCGATCAGACGCCGAGGGTCCCCTTTCGCAAGGCGGCCGAAGCACGCATGGATCGGCTCCGCGGCGTGTCGTCCAGCGAGGAGGCCGGACGACGGGTGGCCAACGCCTTCAACGACGTGGTCGACCTGATCGCCAAGGACATCCGCAGCAATGTGCCGCTGGTGCACCAGGTTCAGCAATTGGAACTGCCGGCGCGGATCATTGCCGAGACGGAGTACGCCGCCGCCAAGAAGGAATGTGCGGAGATCGCATCGCACGCGAAACGCACGAAGAGCGACAAGTGGTACGAGCACTTCTACGGGCTGGTGGTCGAGCGGTACGAGGCGCAACAGAAGGGGCAGTGGAAGACGTTCCCGGTGGAGATGCACGTATTGCGCCTGGGGGACGTGGCCATTGCCACCAACCCGTTCGAGTTGTTCGTGGACTATGGCGTGCAGATCCAGGCGCGCAGCCCCGCCGTGCAGACGATGCTGATCCAGTTGGCGTCGACGGGGGACAAGCACGCCTATTACGTGCCCACGCCGCGCGCCGTGGC
>CALARR010000345.1 GCA_937889015.1 uncultured Planctomycetales bacterium
CGGCCCCGCGCAACAACAAGCCCACGCCCCGCGCGTACCAGCCCGTGGCGCGCTCGAAACTGGCGTTGAACAGCCGCAAGCCGCCGTGCCACACTCCGGAGGCCAAAGCCAGCGGCGCCAAGGGCACGGCCAGCACCATCAAGGCCGCGCGCTTGGCCGGCCCGGCGCCGGACCGGCCGCGGATCGCCGCGAAAAGCCGCTGCCAGGGCGTCTGCACGTGCGCCCCGTGCGGTTTTAACAGCAAGGCCGCCAGGGCCGGGCTGAGCGTCAGCGAGTTGAAGGCCGAAATCACCGTCGACACGGCGATCGTCAGCGCAAACTGCCGGAAGAACTGGCCGGTAATGCCGCTGATCAGCGCGCAAGGCACAAACACCGCGCACAGCACCAGGGCCACGGCCACCACCGGGCCGGTGACTTCCTCCATGGCCTTCAGCGCCGCCTCGCGGCTGCTCAGACCGTGCGACAGCCAGCGTTCCACGTTTTCCACCACCACGATCGCGTCGTCCACCACGATGCCGATGGCCAGCACCAGGCCGAACAGCGACAGGTTGTTGATGCTGAACCCCATCGCCCCCATCACCGCGAACGTGCCCACGATGGCCACCGGCACGGCGGCCAGGGGGATGATCGCCGCGCGCCAGTTCTGCAGAAACACCAGCACCACCACCGCCACCAGCAGCACCGCGTCGCGCAGCGTCTTCAGCACTTCCTGGATCGATTCCCGGATGAAGGGCGTGGTGTTGTAGTTGATGCAGTAGTCGAGCCCTTCGGGAAAGTCCCGCTTCAGCTCGTCCATCTTGCGATACACGCCCTCCGCCGTGTCCAGGGCATTGGCCGTGGGCATCTGATACACGGCCAGCCCCACCGACGGCTGCCCGTCCACCAGGCACGATTGATCGTATTGCTGGGCCCCCAGTTCCAGCCGGGCCACGTCTTTCAGACGCACCAAGGGCACGTCGGGCCGATTGTCGGACGCCGCGCCGCGCTTCACCACGATCCGGCCGAACTCCTCCGGATCGGTCAGCCGCCCCAGCGCGCAGAGCGTGGGTTGCGACTCCTGGCCGGCCGGCGTCGGCGGCTGCCCCAGTTGCCCCGCCACGACCTGGTTGTTTTCCTCCTGCACGGCGGCCACGACCTCTTCCACCGTCAGGCTCTTGGCGGCCATCCGCTCCGGATCCAGCCAGGCGCGGATGCTGTAGTCCCGTTCGCCCAGCACGTTCACGTCGCTCACGCCCGGCAAACGCATCAGCTCGTCGCGGATGTGGATCATGGCGTAGTTCGACAGGTACACCCCGTCGTACCGCCCGTCCGGCGAAACCAGGTTCACCGCCATCAGGATGTTGGGCGTCTTCTTCTTGATGTTCACGCCCTGCTGCTGCACCTGGTTGGGCAACTGCGGCATGGCCAACTGCACGCGGTTCTGCACCTGCACCAGGGCCAGCTTCAGATCGGTGCCCAGGTCAAACGTCACCGTCAGCGTGTACGAACCGTCGTTCATCGACTGCGAGGACATGTACAGCATGCCCTCCACGCCGTTGACCTGCTGCTCGATGGGCGCGGCCACCGTGTCCGCCACCACCTGCGCGCTGGCCCCCGGATAGCTGCACGACACCTGCACCGTGGGCGGCGTGATGTTCGGATACTGAGCCACCGGCAGGCTGGGATACGTCACCGCCCCGGTCAGCAAAATCACGATCGACAGCACCGCTGCGAAGATCGGTCGATCGATGAAGAATCGGGAAATCACGCCAACCACCTTTCCGCTCGGTCTGCAATCCAGGGCCAACGCGACCTAGTGTGGTGCATCGCGCAGATGGGACATTATGGGGTGCCATGGCCACGCTTGCGTGGCCATGCGGTTTCAAGTTTCGGCATGCCCACGACGAGCGTGGGCATGGAACCCAGCCATCCCAGGCTGCCTACGATACGGACCCTCAATTGTGATTCATTACACTAGGTCTTTGGCCTCTCGCTCCGCTTTGTCGCCTTTCGCTCCGCGAAAGGCCACCTTGCGAGCCAACCGCCCCGCGTACACTCGTTCCGAACAATCCTCAAACGCTAGCCTTCCTTCTTGGCCGCCGCGGCGGAGGTCGCCTCGGTCGCCTGTCCGGCCGGCTTGGCCGCCTCTGCCGCGCC
Organism: uncultured Planctomycetales bacterium; assembly: GCA_937889015.1. Classification (GTDB taxonomy): domain Bacteria; phylum Planctomycetota; class Planctomycetia; order Pirellulales; family Thermoguttaceae; genus CALARR01. The sequence goes on from CALARR010000345.1 coordinate 2,137, forward strand.
GCCCGGCGCCGCCTGCCCAGGCACCGCAACCAGCGTCTCCATATCCACCATTTCCGCGCGGACCTGCATTCCCGGGCGCACGCGCTGCCAGCCGCTGACCACCACGCGCTCGCCGGCCTGCAGCCCTTCGTCGATCGCGCGCAGGTTCTTGTGGGTCATGCCCAGCTTCACGTCGCGACGCAGGGCCTTGCCTTCCGCGTCGAGCACGAACACGTATTTCTTCCCCTGGTCGCTGGCGATCGCGCGTTGGTTGACCAGCACCGTCGGCTTGGGTATCCCCAACGGGATGCGCACGCGCACGAACATCCCCGGCGTCAACACCGGCGGCTTATCCGGCATCTGGTAGGGATTGGCGAACACGCCGCGGACCTGCAGCGTGCCGGTCTGCGGATCCACCTGGTTGTTCACGAAGTCCAGCTTCCCTTCCAACGGAAATTGGCGATCCACGTCGTCGGCCAGCCCCATGCGGATGATCACCTCGCGCTCGTTGCGCGCCTTGATCACTCCCTCGCGCACCATCTTCCGAATCCGCAGGATCGTGGGCTCTTCCACGTCGAAGTAGGCGTACATCGGGTCCAGCGAAACCAGCGTCGTCAACAGCGTCTGGTCCGTCTGCACCAGGTTGCCTTCGGTCAGCAACGTGCGGCTGATGCGGCCCGTGATCGGCGCCGTGATCCGCGTGAACTCCAGGTTCAGCTTGGCGATGCCCACCTGCGCCTCGGCCGCCTTCAACGAGCCGATGTTGCCGGCCTGCTTGGTCAGATATTCGTCCAAGGTCTGTTGCGTGGCGGCCTTGGTCTCGACCAGCTTCGAGTACCGCTCGACCTGGATCGTCATCAACTTCTTCTCCGCCACCAGGCGTTCCACCTCGCCCTGGGCCTGGTCCAAGGCCTCCTGGAAGGGCCGCGGATCGATCTGATACAGCAAGTCCCCCTGCTTCACGATGTCGCCGTCCTTGAAGGCCACCTTCACCAGATACCCGCTCACACGCGCGCGGATATCCACCTTGCTCACCGCGTCGGTCCGCCCGATCAGGTCCTCGCGATCGGCCAACGGAGTCTCAATGCTCGCCGCCGCCGTGACCAGCGGCACTGCCGGCGCCTGCTGCGCGGGCTCTTCCCGGCAGCCGCCCGGCAAAAGGACCGTCAACAACAACGCCCCGCGCAAACGCATCGACCGGAAGTGCATAACGGCAACCTTATCTATGTGAGGAAACGCTGCCCCAAGACAACACGACAACCATAGGACATGCTTCGCCAGAGGGGAAGCCCGACGCACCGGCGCATCCCGCACAATCCATACGATCAGAAACGGCCGGCGGAGCAGTGAGCAGACAATTCAGCCCAGCAGCCAGGCTACTGTGGAGATCTGCATGGCCACGACCATTCCGCGGCCAGAGAAGCGCGGATTCCTGCCGAAATAAGCCAGCATCCGCGGGCAGAATTGCAGTCGCCGGCTTTGCCGGCATCCGCAAGCCCGTAGGGCGTTCCTTCACCAGCCCTCGTTGTCACACACAAATCAGGCGACAAGCAACGCCCGTTGACGGGCGTTTCCGCCGCAGGCGGTACTCGGCCCGGCATTCATGCCGGGTCGGCGTGGGAAGAACGATGGGCTTTCGGTTCAACACCGGTTGACGGGCGTTCTCGAAGTGCCGGCTTCAGCCCACGGAGACGGCTGAAGCCCCAGGAGAAGGCCCGTGAACGAGCCTCTGAGACAAACACATAATCTGAGTCGCCTGTTGTCCCGGCATCAATGCCGGGCCGAATACGCCTATGGTGGACAAGGGTCGTGAACGACCCTACTGTTCGATCCTCATCCGTACGAGAATTGTGTGTAAGAACGAGGACCGCCCCTTGAGTCACACCCGCTGCGTTGCTGATGGGAGGGACAACAGGCTCGCCCGGGTCGCCTTAGCCTCCCTTCTTCGGCTTCGGCACGCGCGCCCCGCGGTGCGCCCCCGGCCGGAACTTGCCCCGCTGCGCGCGCGTGGCGTGCTCCACCTGGGCCTCGCCCAGCCGCTTGCCCATCTGCCCCCGCATCTGCATGATCCGGTCGCGCAGCGCCGCCGCGCGCTCGAACTCCAGGGCCTCGGCCGCCGCCATCATCTCCGCTTCCAGTTCCGACAGATACTCTTCGGTGATGAACTGCGACTCGTCGCCGCGACCGACCGCGGCGTTGGAGCGCGCGTGGGCCGCCGCGTCCGACTCGATCCCCGAGCGGATCGCCTTGCGGATCGTCTCCGGCGTGATATTGTGCTCGCGGTTGTATTCTTCCTGGATCTTGCGCCGGCGGCGCGTCTCCTCGATCGCACGCCGCATCGATTCCGTCACCGTGTCGGCATACAATATCACCTTGGCGTTCACATTCCGCGCCGAGCGGCCGATGGTCTGAATCAGCGAGGTCTCGCTCCGCAGGAAGCCCTCCTTGTCCGCGTCGAGGATCGCCACCAGCGACACTTCCGGCAGGTCCAGCCCTTCGCGCAGCAGGTTCACCCCCACCAGCACGTCGAAATGCCCCTCGCGCAGATCGCGCAGCAGTTCCACCCGTTCAAAGGCGTCCAACTCGCTGTGCAGCCACTTGCAGCGCACGTCCTGCTTGCTGAAATAGGCCGACAGGTCCTCGGCCAAGCGCTTGGTCAGGGTGGTCACCAGCACGCGCTCGCCCACCTTCGCCCGGCGGCGAATCTCCTCCAGCAAATGCGGCACCTGCCCCCGCGCCGGCGAGACCTCGATCTCCGGGTCCAGCAGGCCTGTGGGCCGGATCACCTGCTCCACCACCTCGCCCCCCGTCTTGTCCAGCTCGTAGGGCCCCGGCGTGGCCGAAACATGCACCACCTGGCAGATTCGCTCTTCCCACTCGGCGAAGGTCAGCGGCCGGTTGTCCAGGGCCGACGGCAGCCGAAAACCGTGCTCGACCAGCGTCTTCTTGCGGTTGTGGTCGCCCGCAAACATCCCCCGAATCTGCGGCACCGTCACGTGCGACTCGTCCACAATCAGCAGAAAATCCTTGGGAAAGAAGCTGAACAGCGTGTCCGGGGCCGAACCCGGCGCCCGGCCCGACAGCGGCCGGCTGTAGTTCTCGATCCCCGGGCAGTAGCCCACTTCCTGGATCATTTCGATGTCGAAACGCGTGCGCGCGCTCAGCCGCTGCGCCTCCAGCAGCTTGCCCTGGTCCTTGAACTCCGCCAACCGCTGGTCCAGCTCCCGCCGGATCTCTTCCACTGCGCTGGCGATCCGCTCCTCGGGCAGCACAAAGTGCTTGGCCGGATAGATGAACACCTCTTCCAGCCGCTCGATGGCCTCGCCCGTCAGCGGATTGATGATCGAAAGCTGCTCGACCTCGTCGCCCCAGAACTCCAGGCGGTAGGCGAACTGCTCGTAACTCGGCCAGACCTCCACGCAGTCGCCGCGCACGCGGAACTTGCCCGCCTGGAACTCGATGTCGTTCCGCTCGTACTGGATGTCGACCAGCCGCGCCAGGGTCTGGTCGCGATCCACCTCCTGGCGCAGACGCAGGCCGACCATCATCGAGCGATAGTCTTCTGGCGAGCCCAACCCGTAAATGCTGGAGACGCTGGCCACGATCACCACGTCCCGGCGGCTCACCAGGGCGCTGGTCGCGGCCAGGCGCAGCCGGTCGATCTCCTGGTTGATCGAGGCGTCCTTCTCGATGTAGATGTCGCGCTGCGGGATGTAGGCTTCGGGCTGGTAGTAGTCGTAGTAGCTGACGAAGTAGTGCACCGCGTTGTGCGGAAAGAACTCCTTGAACTCGCTGTACAGTTGCGCCGCCAGGGTCTTGTTGTGCGACATGACCAATGCCGGACGCTGCACCTGCTGGATCACGTTGGCCATCGTGAACGTCTTGCCCGAGCCCGTCACCCCCATCAGAACCTGGTGCTGCTTGCCCTGCTGCAGACCGCGAACCAGGGCCTCGATGGCCTGCGGTTGATCGCCGGCCGGCGGAAAAGGACTGACGAGTTGGAACATGGAGCGCTGCTTCGTGTCCGAGTACCCAGCATCTGGCCACCCATGGCCCATAGGCCAACGACCATTATACGCGGCAAGACGCGACCGGCCTACGCCCCTCAGGGCGCGCCCAACGGAGCGAGGCACGCCGTTTGAAAGGGGACGCAGGGCGTAGGGCGCGCCCAACGGAGCGAGGCACGCCGCTTGAAACGAGTCCGTAGGGTGCGTGCTCGCACGCACCAAGGTTCAATGCCTCCGGTCCCGCAAGGCCGGTTGTCCATATCACGGACTTCAGCCTCCACGACTCCTCGTCGCACCCGGCCCTCAGCGCCGAGCCACCGCCTCGGGCGGCCCTACCGGCAGCAGATGGGGCTCCATCCGCTCGAACATGCGCGGCCCAATCCCGCGAACCTCCAGCAATTGCCGCAACTCCACGTAAGGACCGTGCGCCAGCCGATACTCCACGATCCGCCGCGCCAGGACTTCGCCGATGCCCGGCAGTTGAGCCAACTCGGGCCAGTCGGCCGCATTCACGTCGACCAGAAAGCTGGCCTGCAGCGCCGGCGCGCGTTCCACCTCCAGCAGCCGCCCCTGCAGCCCGCCCTGGCGCACCCACCAGCCCAGCGTAGCGCCCAAGGCCAGCAACACCAGGGCCGCCACCGCCGCCTGGTCCTTGCCCTGCGGCAGCTTACTGCCCAGGCCCAGACCGTTCAGTCGAAGTTGGGGAAGAGACATCGGCACGCACCGCGCACAGAAGGATCTCGCCAGTCTGCATTATGGCCGCCACGCGCGCCCCCCACAAGCAGCCCGAAGCCCGGCTCTCAGCTTCCCCTCCTCGTTGCGAAGCTCCGGCTTCGCAACGCTCTCCGCTCTCCGCTCTCCGCTCTCCGCTCTCAGCTCTCAGCTTTCCGCTCTCAGCGTTCAGCGTTCAGCTCTCAGCTATCGGTTCTCCCCCCGCTCGTTGCGAAGCTCCGGCTTCGCAACGCCCCCGCTCTCAGCTCTCAGCTCTCCGCTTTCAGAATCCCTGCGCCCCTGTGCCCCTGTGCCCCTGTGCCCCTGTGCCCCTGTGCCCCTGTGCCCCTG
>CALARR010000346.1 GCA_937889015.1 uncultured Planctomycetales bacterium
AATGCGGAATGCGGAATGCGGAATGCGGAATGCGGAATGCGGAATGCGGAATGCGAAAAGCCAATCGCCTGACAGCTGATAGCTGAAAACTGATAGCTGAAAACTGATAGCTGAAAACTGATAGCTGAAAGCTGAAAGCTGATAGCTGAAAGCTGATAGCTAATAGCCAGAAACCAAGGAACATAAGCCATGACCTTTGCAACCCATCACACTCGTCGCCGCGGCGTGCTGCTGCTGGTGATCTTGGGTCTCTTGGCCATGTTCGCCATGCTGGCCGTGTCGTTCATCCTGCTCACCGGCCAGGCGCGCCGCACGGCCGAAGCCGGCCGGCGCATCGAGGCCCAGTCGGCCCCGGCCGCCGATCTGCTGGACGAGGCCTTTGCCCAGGTCGTGCGCGGCTCCAACAACCCCGGCTCGGCCATCGGCCCGCACAGCCTCTTGGAGGATATGTACGGCACCAACTCGCGCATCGGTGTCATCCCGGGCGGCGGTTCCACCACCTGGGTCCCCAACGGCGCCAACACCCTGCTGGAGTTCGCGGCCCAGGGCTCCACCGACCCCTCCTTGCCCGGCGTCTTGGCCCTGGGCGCAGATCCCAACCTGGGCGGCAATGAGTATTTGACCTACGTCGGCAGCGTGCTCACCATGCTCAACGGCCCCTACTCCGGCGCCAGCCTCCGCATCGTGGGCGCCAACCCGGCCGCGCTCAGCGGCGGCCAGGTCAAGTACCAGGTCCTCATGACCGACGAGGTCAACCCCACACGGATGCACGACTACCTGACCAGCCCCGCCGGCTCTTCCGACGGCATCCGCTACGTGGTCAACGGCGCGCCCTTCGCCGGCTCCGGGTTCGGAATGACCACCAGCGGCTCGATGAGCGATCTGGCCCTGCGGCCCTTCGATCAGAGCAACCGCGAGCCCATCTCGGGCAGCGGCACGCCGCCCCTGCTCAACCCGCGCGGCGGCGCCAACGAAGACTACGACGCGCCCGACTACCAGAACATGCTCCTGGCCATGGCCGTCCCCGCGCCCGAACGATTCTTCTCCAGCAACGTGACCACCGTCCCCATCCCCTCACTGCATCGGCCGGAACTGGCACGCCATTGGCAGGCCAGCGGCGCGACCGAAAAGTACAAGTACATGGCCCGGCCCATGGCCATGACCATTGGCGCGACCGCCATCCACGCCAGCTTCACCGGCAGCAATCCGACCTTTCCCGTCAGCAGCAACACCACGGGCCAGGACGCCTGGGCCGCGTGGGACGGCCTCTATACCAACGCCATGGGCAATCAACCCTTCCGTTGGGACGTGGACAACGACGGCGATGGCGTGGCCGACAGCGTCTGGGTCGACCTGGGCCTGCCTGTGCGCTCCACGGCCGACGGCCGGCTCTACAAGCCCCTCTTCGCCATCCTCTGCCTGGACCTCGATGGCCGGCTGAACCTCAACGCCCACGGCTGCCCGCTCCAGGCCTCCAACACCACCCTCTCGTCCGATAGCGACCGCTGGAACTACTACGGGGCCATCACCGCCAACCTGATCTCGGATTCCGGCTACCTCACGTCTGCCAACAGCACCAATTTCCGCTTCGCCGGCAACGTCTCGTCCATGACGATGGGCACCAACCTGGCGACCAACACGACCTACAGCACCACCCGGCTACCGCGCGGGTTGGGCGCCGGCCCCGCCGAGGTCAATCTCAGTTGGCTCTTCGCCAACGTAAGCTCCAACCAGACCGTCTTCTCTGCCAGCCCCTCGGTGTTCAATTCGTCTGTCCAGCGCATCCTGATGGGCAATGCCACCAACGAGACCGAAGGCCGCTACGGCGACGAGCCGGGCGGCGGCGTCAGTCTTGTCTACCCCAAGCCCGGAGTCCCCGGCGCCATCAACGCCTTGGCCTGGAACAAGGGCTATCCCTACGCCGGCATGTACTACAACCCCGGCCCGACGGCCACGCGCGACGCCTATGGCTCGCCGCCCGACCTGGACGGCAACTGCGCCGTGGCCCTGGATGCCGTAGGACGCCCCTTCTACTGGCGCATGGGCGAGGATGGCAGCCACCGCCGCAACACACCCTACGAATTGAACCTTAACGCCGCGCAGGCCTGGCGCCGACACAACAACCGCCAGGTCGACAATCCCTTCACCCCGGCCGAACTCGAGAAGATTCTTCGCCCCTACGACGCCGACTCTCCCTACCTGGCCAATCGTTTCACGCGTCTGTTCTCCAACTCGACCACGGGCGCGACCTCGACCTGGCTGGCGCGGCGCTGCGAAGTGACCACCGAGAGTTGGGACACCCCCACCCCCTCCGTGGCCGTGCCCAGCGACCTCAGTTCCTCCAGCGGCGGTTTTCCCGCCCGGCACATCGTCAATCTCCTCCGTCAGCGCATGGGAGGCAGCTTCAGCCCCAGCGCCGCCCTCACGCTCTTAGGTCCTGATTTGCTCTCCGGGCTGCGCCTGAATGTCAACCGCCCCCTGGGCAACGCTCGCGATGACAACAACAACAGTATCGTCGACGAACCCAGCCCCTCGGAACTGGGCATGGAGACCATGCCCGACCAGTACGGCGCCGGTGGCACGCCGGTCGCCGGCGTGACCTGCGACCCGCGCAACGGCAGCACCACCGACGTCCCGCGCGAAGTCCTGGCGCGCAACCTCTACTGCCTGGCCTGCCTGGTCTGCGACACCGCCAGCCTGACCGCGTCTCTGGGCACCGACTCCAACGGCGTGGACAAGGGCAAGCGGCTCTTGGCCCAATGGGCCGTCAACGTGGTCGACTTCATGGACCGTGACTCGATCATGACCCGCTTCGCCTTCGACGAGAACCCCTTTGACGGCTGGCAAGAACCGGCAGACCCGGCCCACGTGGTCTGGGGCTGCGAGCGGCCGGAACTGATCATGACCGAGACCATGGCCTTCCACGATCGCCGCACCGAGGATACGGCCAATGAGAAGTATAGCGACCCTCTCGGATTCGACGAGGGGGAGGATCCCGCAACGTATCCCGATGTCGTCGCTGGCAAGACCACCGACAACGATGACGACATCGGCAAGCACTGGAAGAAGGACAACGACTTCGACCAGAGAAAACGGCCTGCCGGTTCCTTGTTTGTCGAGTTGTATAACCCGGGCAACTACAGCTACACCACCACGGTCTCGTCCGTGCCTTACCGCATGCCGGGCGATAAGCCCTCGGCAGATATGAATCGCGCCGATTCGCGATTGTTGCCCGTCAACAACAACAGCCGCTTGCTGGACGGCGTGGATCCCTGTCAGACGACCAGCGATGATGGGACCGGCGACCCGGTGTGGCGCATCCTTGTCGGCGCTCACAACACCTTCCGCGAGGAACTGGACCGTCTGGCCAGTCCCACCGATATCGACCGCGCTATCTACTTTGCCAAGGGCCGCCTGGGCGGCGCCACGACGTACAACGACGGCGCAACGCTGCGCTACTACGTCGGCACCACCACGCGCGCCAGAACCTCCTACATCAAGCCCGGGCGCTACTGCCTCGTGGGACCGCGCGACGACAAGAAGAGTTCCACCACCAACGATCTCGGAACCACCGATCACGTCAGCTACTTCGGCTTCAAGAACGGCGGCACCCAGGGAACGGACGTGCGGTGCATGTGGCTGAATCCCGATCTCAATCCGGAGACCGTCCAGGCCAAGTTCTTCCCCTCCGGCACCGCCGCCAGCAACGAGATGGCTGCTGGCAGCGGCCTCTATATGGGCGGTCAACCGGTGGTCGCCGTCGTGGTCGACCAGGCCGAGGGCACCACCGACAAATGGGCGCGGCTCAGCGTTTCAGAGAGTCGCGAGTACCCCAACGCCAATGACAGTGGCGAGTTCGACGAGGTGCACGACTGGCCCCTGGACCGCGAGTTCAACTTGGCCGAGTGGAAGAGCACCTTGCGATACAACAAGGTGCATCCCGCCTACCGCGTGCTGTATCTGCAGCGACTCGCCAACCCCCAGATTGCCTGGGACCCCCTCAGCAATCCCTACCGCACCGTGGACATGATGCAGGTCGACCTGGCCACCTTCAACGGCCTGGAGAACGCAACAGGAGATATGGACGCTGGCCAGGAAGGCTGGGAGGAAACCAGCCCGTTTACGGGTGATTTCTGCACGCGCGAACGGATGAAGGTGTCTGAGGTCGGCGTCAGCAGCACGGTGCTTCCCAACGTCCTCTGGCGCACCGAGCGCGACCCTTCTGCGCCAAACCATACGCTCTCGCCGACCCCCGCCGGCGCCGACCATGTCTTCAGCGCGGCCTTCACGCATTCCTTTGGTCGGCCCAATCGCAACTACAACGAGGGCCAGATGATCAACGAGAGCAGCGCCTCGCTGGCGCGCTACAACGGCTGGCCCAAACCAGCGGACGCGCGCGCCCCTGTCACCCCCTGGCTCACCTGGAACAACCGCCCCTTCGTCAGCCAGTTGGAGCTGATGCTGGTCCCTTGGACCAGTTCCGCCGAACTGCTCACCTGCTGCGATATCCGCTACCAACAGAATCCCTACGATGTCCCTGCCGCCTACTTCAATGCCAACTCGCCCGCGGTCGGAGCGGAGGGCCCCTTCCGCTATCTGCTGCCCTACTTTGACGGCCGCAGTTCCGCCGGAAAATTCGCACGCATCTTCGACTATCTCCGCGTCCCCTCGCCCTTCGTGGGCACCGAAATCCAGGCCTCCCCAACCACCCTCTCCCAGGTCAACACCAATCACTGGTTCCACCCGCCCTTCAATCACGTCTCGACCTACCGCGAACCGGGCCGCGTCAACCTCAACACGATCACCAGCTTCCGCGTCTTCCGCGGCCTGCTCAATGCCGACTACGACACCCCCACCGCGACCAACTACGCGCGCGCCATCGCCCTGTGGGAAAAGCTCGTCTACAGCCGGCGCGGTTATCCTAGCACCTTCACATCCAGCGTCACCAGCGGCACACAAGCCGACAACCTGGAGCATGTCGCCAAGGCCATGGTCACCCCGGACACCGCCAACCTGCCCACGCGCTTTGCGCGCCCATTCCGTAGTTCCGCCGGGGCGCATCTGGCCCCCAGCGTCTCCGGCAGCGTCAGCTTGCGTCCGGATTCAGAAGACGAAGTCACCATCTTCCGCCGAGAGCCCCAGGAGAATCCTCCCAGCACTCTCGACCCGTACAAGCCGCTGTTCGCTTTCTCTTCCTACAACTCCACCGTCTCCAGCTTCAACCGCTACAACGACAGCAGCCGCAACCCCTTCTTCCGCTATCAGAGCCTGATGCGCCTGGGCAATCTGTTCACCACGCGGAGCAACGTCTACGCCGTCTGGATCACCGTCGGCTTCTTCGAGGTCAAACGCATCAACGACCCTACCGCCGCCGTCCTCGAAGCCTGCCCCGATGGCTACGAATTGGGCATGGAACTGGGCCTGGACTCGGGCGAGGTCCGCCGCCATCGCGGCTTCTACATCTTCGACCGCTCGATCCCCGTGGGCTTTGTGCGCGGCGAGAACCTCAACTTCGACAAAGCCACCCTCCTCCGCCGCCACATCGAGTAGCGGGGAAAGGTAGGGAGCAGGGACAGAGGGGCAAAGGGACAGAGGGGCAAAGGGACAGAGGCACTGAGGCACTGAGGCACTGAGGCACTGAGGCACTGAGGCACTGAGGCACTGAGCCGGGCGCGCCGAGCCGCAGGCGAGGCACGCCAGAGACTGGCACAAGGGACAAAGGGCCAGAGGGCGGAAGGTGCGGCCATCCATTCCTTCGTGACCTTTAGTGCCCTTCGTGGTTCCTTCTCTTCGCTTGCGGCCAACGACCGCATTCATCTGCGTTCATCCGCGGTTCAACCACCTCCGGCCATCAGCAAGTAGGTCTTGCTTCAGCATAACGCTTGCGATCAGCTATCAGGCCTTGCGCCATCCGCATTTCGTGCTTTCGGCCTTTCGTGATCCATCCCCTCCTCCCCTCTTGCAACTAAGGAGGGGAAAGGGAGGAGAAGCTCGGGAGAGTGGTTGACAGGGCTCTGCCCCGAAGGGGCAGTATCTCTCAGCCCAGGGTTGGCCGCGCAGCGGCTACCCTGGGTCGTGGGCTCACCATCCAACCCTGAAGGGGGTGAATCACCGCGTGTTGCCCTCGTTTGCGCGTGGTTCGTTGAGGCCGAACCCGCGGTGGGTGCCGCAACGAGACGACTGTCGGTACTCGACTGAAACCCTTTCAGGGTTTCGGCCTTGCGCAGGGCCTGCTATCCCGGGGTAGCCGCTGCGCGGCCAACCCCGGGCTGGGAGATGGCCACCGCGTCGCGGTGGCTCGCGTCGCGGTGGCTCGCGTCGCGGTGGCTCGCGTCGCGGTGGCTC
>CALARR010000347.1 GCA_937889015.1 uncultured Planctomycetales bacterium
ACCGCTGCCACCTGGTGATCCAGTTAAGACTGTACAGCGCGCGATCGAAGCCTGGATCGCAAGCGAAGGCCGCCTGGCGCTTCGGGCTTGGATCTGGCGAGTATCGTGCATTACGCCGATGGGAGCCGGCGTGCAGAACCTCCTGGGGCTTTGCCCCACCGGTTCAAGAACCGGTGTCACCCGCGGTGCCACGCGCGCTGGAAGCCAAACACCGTTATGGACGAGACTGATCTGCCATCGCCGCTGTCGCCGCGCGCCGCAACGACCGAGAACTCTGCGGTCGCGCGGCTCGTTGCGTTTGCGGCGATGCTGGTGATCTACGGTCTGGCCTATTTCCAGCGCACGGGCATTCCGGGAACGATTTTTGACGAGCTGCAGCACGATTTCGGCCTGAGCGCCTCGGCGGTGACGGCCTTGGGCGCGGTCTTCATCTACGTCTACGCCGGGATGCAACTGGTGGTGGGCGTGGCGGCGGACCATTACGGCGGCCGGCGAACGTTGTTGTTCGGCAGCGCCATCATGTGCGTCGGCGCGGTGCTGTTTCCCGGCGCGCAAACCACGCCCATGCTCTTCCTCAGCCGTGTGCTGATCGGGTTTGGGTCGAGTTTCGTGTATCTGAGCATCGTGAAGGAGGTGGACACGCTGTTTGCGGCCCACCGTTTTGCGGGCCTGTTGGGGTTGGCGATGTTGGCCAGTTACGCGGGGAACATCGTGGCCACGTTGCCTTTTGAGCGCGCGGTGCACGGCTTTGGCTGGCGTCCTGCCCTGTTCGCGGTGGCGATCGCATCCTTGGGGGTATTGGGCGTGGCCTGGGTAGTGCTGCGGCGATTGCGGCCCGTGCCAGGTCGCCGCAACGGCATTTCGCTGGGGCTGTTGTGGGACGTCTTGCGCAATCGCCGGAGCCGGCCGCTGTTGTTCTGCGGCATGGTCAACTTTCCGATCGTGTTCGTGATCCAGGGGATCCTGGGGAAGAAGTTCATGCAAGACGTGGTCGGGTTGAGCTCGGCGGAAGCGGCCCTGTTTGTGCTGGTCATGGCCAGTGTGTGCGGGGTGGCCGCGGTGCTTGCCGGCCCGGCCTTGCGTATGACGGGGCAGCGGCGCAAGCCGGTGATGGTCGGCGCCGCGGGGCTGGTGCTGCTGTCGACCGTGTTGATGCTGCTGGCCGTGCTGGCGTCTGCGCCGGGGTGGGTGTACCTGGCAGGTTATGTGCTGCTGGCGCTGTCCACGGTCGGCAGCCCGGCGAACGCGGCAACGATGAAGGAGCTCAATCGGCCGGACGCCGTGGCCGTGACGATTGCCGTCCTCAACACGGCGGTGTATGTGGCGGTGGGGGTGCTGGGCAACGTGGCGGGGGCGATCCTGGACAGTTTCGGTAGCCAGGCCCAGGTGGGCGACGGGCGGATCATGTACCCATCGGCCGCCTACGCCACGCTTTTCGCCTGCCTGGCGGGACCGGCACTGGCGTCGCTGCTGGTGGCCCTGTTCCTGGTTCCGGAGACGCACGGGCGCCCGGTGACCCTGGAGGAGATCGAGCGCGAGGTGGCTTAGGAGCCGGTTCCAGAACGTGTTGGCAGCTCAGTTTTGCTGGGCCGTCCGGGTTGGCTGGGGCGGTTCTGGGATCGGTTCTCAGAAGCCGCGAGCGGCTTTGATGTCGTCGAAGTCGCGGAGGTGGTAGCCGATGCGGCAGTAGTCGAGCACGCGGCACAGGCCGCGGAGGGCCACGCCCAGGCCGTCGGGGCCGCTGAAGCCGCCGAACTGGCCGCCGCCCTTGACGTGCGGTTCGAGGTCCAGGAACACGCCCGGAATGCCGCGCCGCTTGAGCTTGGCTTCCAGTTCGGGCAGCATGTGGCGGAAGTCGCCCAAGATCCGCTCGTGGGCGCTGTCGCCCTGGTCGGCGGGCACGAAGTTCTTGAGCATGTCTTCGTTGACGTGTCCGCCCTTGGCCACCGGCTTGGGATTCTTGTAGTCCTTGATGTGCAGCCAGCCCAGGCCGGGCTTCATGGCCACGTATTCCTCGAAGAGATCGGCCGTCGAGTAGCCCTGGACGATGATGTTGGCGGCGTCGAAGATGAGGACCATGGCGGGATGGTTGACCTGGCGATAGATTTCGGCCAGGGTGCGCCCGTCGCCGCCCACCAGGTTCGCCTCGACCTCCAGGCCGAAGGTCAGGTCGGAGCGGTGGCAGGCCTCGGCGATCTGGCCCAGTTGATCGACGGTTTGGGCCAGGTGGTCGCGCGGATTGGTGCCGCGCGGATGATAGAAGGAGAAGCCGCGGATCAGCTTGCACTCGAAGGCGTGGGCGATCTGGCAGACCTTCTTCACGTCTTGAGCGAGGTATTTCTTGAAGGGGATGTAGACGTTCTTGGTGCCGTCGTCCACGTCCTTGAGCTTGACCTTGCCGATCGGCGAGCCGATGGAGGAGACGTTCAGCCCGTATTCGTTCTCCAGGTGCCGGATCTTGTTGATCTCGGACTTGGAGAGCTTCATCACGTTCTTGATGCCCTCGCCCACGTCGATGAAACGGACGCTGTAGTATTGCAGGCCGAGGGCCGCGAAGGCGGCGAACTGCTGGGTGGCGGTCTTCTGGTTGGCGGCTTCGTCGGCGAAGCCGGTGAGAATCACGCGGGGTGCGTCGGCCATGGGACGGTCCTCGTTATTTTCGGGGATCGGGGGCAAAAGATATTCTGTCATTGTGCGACGCGGGAGGCCTGAATGCAAGGGGGGGTTGCTTGCGGGGTGCAATGGATGGATCTGCGAGCATCCTTCGTGCTCCTGGCCGCCGCACAGACCAGTGTGTAAGAAGGAGAAAAGGGAAAGGGGGGAAACGGGGAAGCGGACCGCAGGAACCACAAAGGCACCAGGGCACGAAGGGAGGAGAGGATGGAGTCTGCCGTCCTGACCCGCAGAGCGAACGGCCGCACCTGTTGCGGAAGGTCCTCGCCGAGTCATCCAGCGGAGCGAAGGATCTCGAACCGAGCGGATTGTTCGCTTCGCTAGAATGACCGATATCAGAGTGGTTTTCCGCAACAGAAACTCAGTCGGGCTCCAGTTCCAGGCTGCGGAGGTAGGCGGCGCGCTGTTGCGCAGGACCGAGGCGCGCGGTGATCTGGCGCCAACGATCGGCGGCCTGGCGCAGGGCGTCGGCGGGGGGAGAGCCGGCCAGCGCGGCGGCGACCGCCTGATCGAGCGCGGCCAGATACTCGGTCCGCCCTGGGATGCGTGGGGCGCCGAGCCACTGTTGCCGTTGTTGGGCTCGTTTGAGGATCGCCACGTATTGTCCGGCCGCCGCGCCGACCGGCTTTTCGGTCCACGCCTGGGGCCATTTCTCCTGCGAGGGGCGGGAAAGAGTCGTGGCTCCGCTGGCGGCTGCCAGCGGATGCTCGGGCTGGGCCGCGGAGAGCCATGACAGCAACTGCAGCGTGGCCGCGGGATACTGAGCCGTGGCGCTGACCATTCCCACGCGGCCCGCCAACCCGAGCAGTGTCACTCGACCTTCGTCGCCTGGGGCGCGCGCCTGCCACTGCTTGGCGCCGACATGGTAGACGTTGGCACTGCCGGGCAATTCGGCGAAGAGCACTTTGACCTGGGAGTCGCCGTGGCTGGGCAAGGGTTCGGCGGCGGTGGGCCAGGTCAGGGCCAGGCCACAACGGCCCTGCCAGAAGGCGGCGCGCGTGTCGGCTGGCGTGAAGCCCGTCGCCGCCTTGGGGCTGAGTTTCGCCGCGGCGACCAATTCCTCCAAGGCGCGCACGAAGGGCGGGCCGTCGATCAGCGGTTCCAGGTCATCGATGCGGAACAGGGTGGAGTAGTTGTCGGGATGCTTGGCGTAGCAGGCTGCGCGCGCCAGGAGCGTCAGGCCGGCCCAGCCCGGCCCCAGCGGTTCGGCCGTAGCCGACCAGTCTTGCGCCGTGCGATCCGCTTGGGGCGTTGCCGCTGGCGCGTGTTGGCTTAGCAACTGGGCCAACTCCTGGTACTCGGTCCAGGTCCGCGGCGGCTGGCGATCGAGCCGGGCCAGGAGATCCGCGCGGCAATAGCAGACCAGGATCGGAGCGCCCAGCGGCACGCCATAGTTCTTCTCGCCCCAGCTTGTGTCGTGGAGGCGAGCCAGTTCGTAGATCTCGGACCAGTTGCCGGTCGCTTCCTGCAAGGCCTTGCGCGCCAGCGGAGCCAGCCAACCGCGCTGGACCGCCGGTCCAAGCTGATGCGACGGCCCGATGACGGCATCCTGTTCGAGGTTCGGGCCATGCGCGAATTGTTCTTCGGTCGTCTGGGAGATTTCGAACTCGGAGCCGGTCTGGGCTTGCCATTCACCTTGCAGTCTGGCCGCGGCGGTTGCCAGGGGCGCGTCGCCGACGATCAGCAAGCGGACGCGTGTGCCGGCCAGGGGGGGCTTGTCGGGTTCGGTCTGGGGCGACGGATGGCAGCCGCTGAGTGCCAGCACCCAGAGGCC
>CALARR010000348.1 GCA_937889015.1 uncultured Planctomycetales bacterium
GGTCCCAAAACCTGTCGGCCGTTCGGTCCTGCTGGGCCGCCCGGCCTGGCTGGGGTGGTTATGGGATAGGTCCTTAGCCGCGATCATTCGTGGCTCGCTTGAAGCCTGACGCGCAAGCGAAGGCAACTCGTTATTTTCCCTTCGCTTGCGCTTCAGGCTTCAGGGGCGCACTCTGCGTTACCGCACTCGGGTCTTGAATAATCCGGGCGAGAGCCGGCCCCGGAGCCTGCTGGCAGTTCGGTCCTGCCGGGCCGCCCGACGTGGCTGGGGTGGTTCTGGGATCGATTCCCAGGCGGTAGAATGGGTCACTCTGCGACGGGAGACTCGTTGCCCCCGTTGTGAATCGCTCCCTTGCCAGTCCGGGCCCATGTTCCAGCGAGACCTGTTTTCCGAACCGCCGGCCGAACCGCGCATCCTCTCGGTTTGGGAACTGACCAGCCAGTTGAAGACGCTGGTCGAGGATTGTTTTCCCGCCGTGTGCGTGGTGGGCGAGATCAGCGACTATACGCGTCCGCGCTCGGGCCACTGCTACTTCACGCTCAAGGACGATCAGGCCCAATTGCGCGGCGTGATCTGGCGGAGCACGGCGGGGCGTCTGCGTTTCGATCTGCACGACGGCCTGGAAGTGATCTGCCGCGGGCACCTGGAAGTCTACGCCCCGCGCGGCACCTATCAGTTGATTGTCGAGCAGATCGAGCCCAAGGGGGTGGGGGCCTTGGAACTGGCCTTCCGGCAACTGCGCGACCGGCTGACGCGGGAGGGCCTGTTTGCGCCCGAGCGCAAACGCCCCTTGCCGCGGTTCGCCCAGCGGATCGGCCTGGTGACCAGTCCCAGCGGGGCGGCGATCCGCGACTTTCTGCAGGTGCTGGGGCGGCGGTGGCGCGGCGGCGATGTGCTGGTGGCGCCGGTGGCCGTGCAAGGGGAGGGGGCGGCCGAACAGGTGGCCGAGGCCATCGCCACGCTGAACCGCATGCCACGGCCCGTGGATTGCATCGTCGTCGTGCGCGGCGGGGGCAGCCTGGAGGATCTTTGGGCCTTCAACGAGGAGGTCGTGGTGCGCGCGATCCGCGCCTCGCAGATCCCGGTTCTGACCGGCATCGGCCACGAGGTGGACGTGACCCTGGCCGACCTGGCGGCCGACGTGCGCGCCCTGACGCCCAGCGAGGCGGCGGAACTGATCGCACCGGCGGCCGAGGAGATCGCCGCCGGTTTGCAGCAGTACCAGAAACGCATGAATTCATCGCTGCGCGCGCGGTTGGACGCGGCGCGCGCACGACTGGAGGCCCTGACGCGGCATCGCGCGTTGCGCCGGCCCTATGCCCAGGTGCAGGACCTGGCCCGGCGGCTGGATGAGCTGGAACTGCGCATGGGGCGATCGATGCAGCAGCAGGTTCGGCGTGCGCGTGAGGGGCTGGGGGCCCAGGCGGCGCGGCTGGAGTCGCTTAGTCCGCTGGCCGTGCTGGCGCGCGGCTACAGCCTGACGCAGCGCGCCACGGACGGGCAGGTGATTCGCTCGGCCGAGGAGCTTTCGGTCGGCGAGCGCATGGTCACGCGCTTCGCCCAGGGGCAGGCCGTGAGCCGCGTGGAAGAGGTGACGCCAGAGCGGTAGGTCAGGCACCCCGTGCCTGGCGGTTTCGCTAGCAGGTCAGGTCTTGCGCCGACCGGGACTGTCAGGCACGGGAGTGCCTGACCTACCGGGGGGCAAGGTTTGCGGATGATAGACCTTTGGGCCGGGGGTGGATGCCATGTATGCCTTGTCACGGGTTCTCTCGTACGTTCTGCTGGCCTGTGCCGCCACCGTGGCCGCGGCTGGCGAGAAGGTCGTCTTTCAGACGCCGCAGTTGGGCGCCAACCTGGGTGTGTGGCGGCTGACGCACGATCCCACGGTGCGGCATCATGCCAACTATCACAACACCCAGTGCTGGAGTCCCGACGGACGCTACGTCTGCTATACCGATTTCGGCGCTTCGGGCAGCGAGTCGACCGCGACCGTCTACGTCTACGACTGCCAGGCCGATCGGACACGCGAGATCGGCAAGGGGGACTCGCCCCGCTGGGCCAAACACCACAACTGGCTGTTCTACGTGGACTACAGCAAGAATGACCGGCGGCAACGGACCTCGGACATCGTATGGGTCGATCTGGACAGCGATCGGCGCACGATCATCGCGCCCGGCCCGGGGCCGGAAATGCTGGGCGAGACCGACAGCGAGGACCGCTGGCTGTACGGGGCGTTGCGATTCCGCCGGCAGGAGCCGGAGTTCCAGGTAATCCGCATCCACATCCGGCCCGAGGGCGGCTACGACAAGCTGCCGGAAGTGCAGGGCTCGCAGTTACTGCCCAATCCGCGGCATCCTGTGTTCTTCACACGCCAGGACCACAAGAACGATCCCTTTGCGGCCACGCGGTGGTGGTACGATCTGAGCGGCGCGAACCGCCGCATCGGTGTGCCCACGCTGCAGCAGTGCCACATGTGCTGGCTGGGCAATGGCGAGTACATGCTGTTGGGCAACGGATTCGTACGCGGCCGGCGTTGGAACGAGCCCTTTCCGTCCGACGTGCACATTTTGGCGGCGGTCGGCGTGGGCGACGTGAGCCCCTGCGGGGTGAGCGGGCGCTATGTCTGCGGCGACCACATGGTGGCCGATCTGCGTAGCGGCGACGGCTGGAAGTACATCGAGCCGCTGTCGATCATCTGTTATCCCCAGTCGGTGGCGGACGACTCGGGCATCTACGACGCCGACCCCAAGGGAAGCCCCGACGGCACCAAGATCTGCTTCGTGAGCAACTACGACCTGGCACGCGGACCGATGACCCAGATCACCGAAGTCACGCGCGACGCTAGCCGCCTGGTGGTGAAGTCGACAGCCGGGTTTCCCAGCGCGGGCGCGGTGGTGGTGCAGCGCGAAGTGATCGGCTATCGCCGTAAGACGGCCACCAGCTTCGAGGGGCTCGTGCGGCAGTTGCACGACACGGCCAAGGTCAGCCTGGCCGTGGGCCGCTCGGTTACTTCGTTTGAAGCACGCTGCCTGAGCGACAGCCAATGGCGGCAGATGGGCCGCGCCAACGCCGCGATGCGCAAGAGTATCGGCTCCGACGACTCGCCCTTGCTGCGCCAGCGGCAGACCGACGTGTACGTGGCCCTGGTGCGCCGGCCCGACCGGCCCTGGCTCGTGCGGCAGGGCGAGGCCCTGCACTTGGTGCCGGGCGAGAACCATGCGGAGACGGCCGGCTATCGCTTGCTCAAGGACGGACGCCCCGTGGACGACAAGCTGCTCAAGCCGGGCGCGGCGCGCGTGCTCGCGGCCGCCGGTGAATACCGGGCCGTGGCCGTGGAGTGGTCGGGACTGGCCAGCGAACCGAGCAACGCGGTGCGGATCGGCGGCCAGGCGTCGCTGGCGGCGCTGGCCGAGCCTGCCGGCGAGTTCTCGTGGGTGGAACCGCGTTGGGCCGACGCCGGCAAGACCGTGCGCGAGACGGTGCACCGCTACGACGGGGTCATTCGCCGCGAGTGGTTTGCCGGGCAGGAGTTGCAGAAGGCACATGACCTGAATCGCGACGGCAAGGCGATTCGCCGCGTGGAGTATCGCGATGGCCGGCCGGCGATTCGCGAATACTACAGTCCGGATGACGTGCGCGTGAGCCGGGAGGTGTTCGACGACCGGGGCGGGATCGCGGAGACGATTCGCTTTCGCGACGACGGCAGCGAAGACAGCCACTGGTGGTTCGAAGGCGGGATGCCAGTCAAGGCCGTGCGCGGTCCGAAGACCTACATCAAGCGCGGCGAGCGTTTTGGGCGCATGGAAGGGGACCGGTTCGTCGACACGCCGCGCGGCCCGTTGTCGGAATAACGCGGGCCGGGCAGC
Source organism: uncultured Planctomycetales bacterium (assembly GCA_937889015.1). GTDB lineage: Bacteria > Planctomycetota > Planctomycetia > Pirellulales > Thermoguttaceae > CALARR01. The sequence continues at coordinate 3,867 of CALARR010000348.1, forward strand.
GGCCTCCCCGGTGAAGGCCTTTCAGCCGTAGGTCAGGCACTCCGTGCCTGACGATCGTGCTGACCTACGGGAACTGGCAGCCGGTACCATCATGGAAACAGACCCCGCTATGCCTATCCCCTGGCAGGCGGGCAGGGGAGGGCATAAAATAGAAGGTCGCATTCGGTTCTGTTCGCTTCTGCACACGGAGAGGTTGTTTCATCATGCGTTCCGACATTGTCAAGTTGGGTGATGCCCGGGCCCCCCACCGCAGCTTGTTGCGCGCCACGGGCGTCGGCGAAGACGATTTCCGCAAGCCGTTCATCGCCATCTGCAACAGCCATGTGGACATCATTCCCGGCCACGTACACCTGGACAAAGTCGGCCAGTATGTGAAGCAGTGCGTGCGCGAGGCGGGCGGCGTGCCCTTCATCTTCAACACCATCGGCGTGGACGACGGCATCGCCATGGGCCACGCGGGCATGAAGTACTCGCTGCCCAGCCGCGAGATCATCGCCGACGCCGTGGAAACGATGATCAACGCCCACTGCTTCGACGGCATGATCTGCATTCCCAACTGCGACAAGATCGTGCCCGGCATGCTGATGGGCGCCATGCGCTGCAACATCCCCACGCTGTTCGTGAGCGGCGGGCCGATGGAAGCCGGGCGCACGGCCGAGGGCAAGAGCGTGGACCTGATCGACGTGTTCATCGGCGCGGCGGCCAAGCAGGACGGCAAGCTCTCGGCCGAGGAACTGCTGAAGCTGGAGCAGGCCGGCTGCCCGACGTGCGGCTCTTGCTCGGGCATGTTCACGGCCAACAGCATGAACTGCCTGTGCGAGGCCCTGGGCATGGCCCTGCCGACCAACGGTACCTTGCTGGCCACCAGCCAGGAGCGGAAGAACCTCTATCGCCGCGCAGCCCTGCGGATCGTGGAGATGGTGCGGCAGTTCGACCAGCAGGGCAAAGGCCGCGGCCTGTTGCCCAGCGAGATCGTGACCGTCGAATCGATCGACAACTCGATGATCCTCGACATGGCCATGGGCGGGAGCACGAACACGGTGCTGCACATCCTGGCCATCGCGCAGGAGGCGGGCGTGGCTTATGACATCGAGCGGATCAACAGCCTCAGCCGCCGCACCCCCAATATCTGCAAGGTGGCGCCCAGCAGCAGCTATCACGTGGAAGATGTGCACAACGCGGGCGGAATCCACACCATCCTGGGCGCGATCCAACGCGGACGCCCCGGCCTGCTGCACCCGGACTGCCCGACCGTCAGCGGCAAGACCCTCGGCCAGAACATCGCCGAATACGACGTGCGCGCCACGACGGCCAGTCCCGAGGCCCTGCAAGTGGCGGCGGTCATGGGCTCGGGCAAGCGGAACGTGGAGGGGACGAACGTCCCACGCACGGTCGCGTCGGTAGCGGACCTGGCCCAGGCCCGGCCCGACTTCAATCCCCAGGACTGCATCCGCGAGGTGGAGACGGCCTACAGCCAGGAAGGCGGGCTGGTGATCCTGTACGGCAACCTGGCGCCCAAGGGGGCCGTGGTCAAGGCGGCCGGCGTCAAGCCGCAGATGATGAAGCACAGCGGCCCGGCCGTGATCTTCGAGGACGAGACCGAGGCCTACGCGGGCATCGTCAACGGCAAGGTGAAGGCGGGCGACGTGGTCATCATTCGCTATGAAGGGCCGCGCGGCGGGCCGGGCATGCAGGAGATGCTGGCCCCGACCACAGCCATCAAGGGCATGGGATTGGACGACAAGGTGGCCCTGGTGACCGACGGCCGCTTCTCCGGCGGCACGGCCGGGGCCTGCATCGGACACGTCAGTCCGGAAGCGGCGGCGGGCGGACCGATCGGCCTGCTGCAACCGGGCGACATCGTGGAGGTCGACATTCCCGGCCACTCGCTCAGCGTGCGCCTGAGCGACGAAGAACTCGCGCGCCGGGCCAAGCAGTGGAAGCCGCGCGCCCCGCGCTACACCAGCGGCTACCTGGCCAAGTACGCGGCCATGGCGACCAGCGCCGACACGGGCGCGGTGTTGAAGTGGAAATAGCGGAAAGCTGAAAGCGGAAAGCTGACCGCTGAAAGCTGACTGCTGCAAGCTGATCGTTCACCGGCAACCCCAGGAGTCCGATCCATGACTTCGTACTGCACCTTGGCGTTCCTCTGGCTGGCGTCCCTGGGCGCGGAACCGACTTACGACGTCGTCGTGTATGGCGGCACGTGCGGCGGCGTGACGGCCGCCGTGCAGGCCGCACGCATGGGCAAGACGGCCGTGCTGGTGGAGCCCAGCCAGCACCTGGGCGGGCTGAGCTCCGGCGGGCTGGGAGCCACCGACATCGGCAACAAGCAGGTCATCGGCGGCCTGTCGCGCGAGTTCTATCACCGCATCTGGCAGCACTACCAGAAGCCCGAGGCCTGGCGCCAAGAAACCTTCGAGCAATACCGGCAGACCAAGAAAGGCCGGTCCATCGACGTGGACACGATGTGGGGCTTCGAGCCGCGCGTGGCCGAGCAGGTGTTTCGCGACCTGATCGCCGAGGCGCGCGTGCCGGTGGTCTTCGGCCAGCGCTTGGATCGCAAAGGCGGCGTGCTGAAGCAGGGGACGCGGATCGTGGCCATCCGCATGGAGTCGGGCCAGGAGTATCGGGGGCGGATGTTCATCGACGCCACCTACGAAGGCGACCTGATGGCCGTGGCCGGCGTGAGCTACGCGGTCGGCCGCGAAGCCAACAGCGCGTTTCAGGAAACCCTCAACGGCGTGCAGACGGCCCAGGCCAAGCATCACCAGTTCGTCCAGCCGGTCGATCCCTATCTGAAACCGGGCGATCCGGCCAGCGGCCTGTTGCCGGGCGTGCAGGCGGGAGGGCCGGGCGAGGAAGGGCAGGGGGATCGCCGCGTGCAGGCCTACTGCTTCCGGATGTGCATGACCGACGCCCCGGAGAACCGCCGCCCCTGGCCCAAGCCGGCCGGCTACGATCCGCTGCGCTATGAGTTGCTGCTGCGGAACTTCGAGGCGGGCGACCTGCGCGTGCCCTGGCTGCCCACCGCCATGCCCAACCGCAAGACCGACACCAACAACAAGCAGGCCGTGTCCACCGACAACATCGGCATGAACTACGACTATCCCGACGGGGACTACGCCACGCGCGAGCGGATCTGGAAGGAGCACGAGACGTACCAGAAGGGACTGATGTGGACCCTGGCCAACAGCCCGCGCGTTCCGGAAGAGGTCCGCCAGATCTTCCAGACCTTCGGGCTGGCCAAGGACGAGTTCGTGGACAACGACAACTGGCCGCACCAGCTCTACGTGCGCGAAGCACGGCGCATGCAGAGCGACTACGTGATGACCGAGCACAACTGCCGCGGCAAGCAGGTCGCGCCCGACTCGGTGGGCATGGGCGCCTACGGCATGGACTCGCACCACACGCAGCGGTATGTCGACGCCACGGGCCACGCGCGCAACGAGGGGGACGTGGAGGTCGGCGGCTTCGCGCCCTACCCGATCAGCTATCGATCGATCGTCCCCAAGGCGGGCCAGTGCAGCAACTTGCTGGTGCCGGTCTGCGTCTCCTCGACGCACATCGCCTATGGTTCGATCCGCATGGAGCCGGTGTTCATGGTCCTGGGGCAGTCGGCGGCCACGGCCGCGGTGCTGGCCATCGAGGCCGGAGCGGACGTGCAGAAGGTGGACTACGCGCAGCTCCGCCAGCGCTTGCTGGCCGACAAGCAGGTGCTGGAGTGGACCGGCCCCTTGCGCACCCCGGTCGCCGCGGTGGCGGCCAAGGATCTGCCGGGGATCGTGGTCGACGACGCGGAGGCGCGATTCACGGGCGAGTGGGCTGGGGGGCATTCCATCCGGCCGTTCGTGGGCGACGGCTATCGCCATGACGGCAACGCGGACAAGGCCGGCAAGTCGGTCCGCTTCGAGGCACGCCTGCCCGAGGCGGGCCGGTACGAAGTCCGCCTGGCCTACTGTGCCAATCCCAACCGTTGCAGCAAGGTGCCCGTGACGGTGGAGCATGCCGGCGGCAAGGCGACGGTCGAGGTGGACCAGAAGCAGGCGCCGGCCATCGACAAGCTGTTCGTGTCGTTGGGCACCTATGAGTTCGACGCAGCGCGGCCGGCGGCCGTGGTCATTTCCTGCGAGGGAACGCAAGGCTACGTGTTGGTCGACGCCGTACAGTGGCTGAAGAAGTAGTCCAGCCTGAAGGGGAGCCGGCCCATGCCGTGGCGCAGCATCGTCTGGGCGGGAATTCTGGGCATCCTGGCTGCGCGGGCTGTTGTGGCGCGGGCCGCCGAGCAGGCCTGGGTCGTGGACATCGGCTCGCCGGGCGATGAGGAGTGCCTGGGCGAAGGTTTTTACCAGCGCGAGGGGCCCAACGCCCAATCGAAGCTGGCCATGGCCGCCAAGGGCACCTTTCGCTGGGCCAAGAGCCGCTTCACGCTGCGGCTGCCGGTCGCGCCTGGCCGGCACAACCAGATCACGCTCATCGCCCAATGGCGCGGCGCGTTGAAAATCAGCGTCGGCGACGCCTGGCACGCCGTGCTGTTCGGCCAGGGAGCCAGCCGCTCGGAGTACCAACTGACCGTCCCGGCCAACGTTGTGGGCCAGCGCGAGCGCCTGACGATCGAGGCCCAGGGCCGAACCGTGGGGCCGGGCACGCGCGACAAACGCGAGTTGTTCTTGATGCTGGACCGGGTCGAAGTCCGGCCGATTGACACCCTGCGCGCGGCTGAAGGCGAGCTGCCTCCGCTGCTGCCGGGGCCTGCCGCAGTGCGCGATCGGGTGCGCGGCGTGGAGCATCGGCCTCCCAGCGACGATCCGGAGCAGTTTGCCATGGCCCTGCAGGCGCAGCAGGCCAACGTGGTGACCCTGGGCACGATGAACGGGCAGGGTCGCGTGTTCTTTGCGACCGACCTGGCCGAGCCCCATCCGGCCATGCAGCCCGGCTATCTGCCGCAAGTGATTGCCGAATTGCGCCGCCGCGACATCCGCATTCTGGATTGGGTCGTGTTCAACGCGCAGGATTTGCGCAAGGTGGAGGACTTTGCTCCGGCCCGCCGTTTTCCCCAGTGGCAGATGCAGTACATCGACGAGCCGGGCAAGAGCTGGAAGGCGCGCGTCGGGATGTGCCTGATCAGCTCGCCTTACGTCGAGCACCACGCCAATCTTCTGCGCGAGACGGCCCGCTTCGACCTGGACGGTTTCTTCTTCGACGGTTTCTACCTGGGCGGCATTCCCCATCCGGCCCGACCGGGATGCGTGTGCGAGTTCTGCCGGGCTGCGTTCAAGCAAGACACGGGGCTGGACCTGCCGGCGCGCGTCGATTGGCTGGACATGACCTTCAAACGCTGGGTGCGGTGGCGCAACGAGCGGCTGCTGCGCACGGCGCGCTACTTCCGCGATGCGATCCACCAGGTCAATCCCCAGGCCTCGTGCACCTTCAACACCAATCTCTGGCCCTTTGGCAACAAGGACTGGGAGACGGCGATCCCCATGTGGCGGATCGACGACCTGGGCGTGTCGCAGCACGGCTATTCCAGCCGTTTCCACGAGAAATGGATGATGCTGGGATTCAAGGCCCGGATCGGCCGCGACATGAATCCGCGGCACACCGACATGTGGCGCGCGGCGAGCCTGAAGACCACCTGCGGGGCCAAGCTGCAGGACTGGGCCTGGCACGAGTTGGAGATCAAGACCTTCCTGCTGGCGGCGATCAGCCACGGCATCACGCCTTGGCACAGCACGATCGAAGGCGCGCCGGAGCTGGCGGCCCGAATTCATGCCGAGGCCGCGCAGCGCGAGCCCTATTTCTCGCGCCTGCACGTGGCCGACGTGGCCGTGCTTTGCTCGCAGAATACCCACGACTTCTTCGGCCACCTGCCGGAGAGCGAAAACCTGGCCGATTTTCGCGACGGGATTCTCGGCACCTGGATGCTGCTCAGCCAGCGGCACGTGCCGTTCGAGTTCCTGTTCGACAATCAATTGGATGCGCGCTCGCTGGGGCGCTATCGGACCCTGATCCTGGCCAACACGGCGGCACTATCGGCCGCGGCCCTGCAGGCGATCGACGCCTGGGTGCGCCGCGGCGGGCATCTGATCACCACGGCCCAGACGGGGCGCTTCGACGAGTGGGGCCGCGCGCTGCCGGTCTCGCATCTGGCCGCCTGCTGGAAGCTCGATCCGGGCAAGGCGGCCGAGTTGAGCGTGGGCCAGGGGCTGGTGACGCACTTGCCCGGCGACCCGGGCCTGGCCTGGTGCCGGGACCGCGACGCCAACGCGGCCGAATCGCTGCTGAAGGCCATCGGCCACCGGCCGCTGTCGCTGGAGGTGCAAGGCCCGAGCTGGCTGGTGACCAACGTGTTTCTCAACCCGGCCAACGCGCGCGAGCATTGGGTTCACTTGCTGAACGTCTCGCACCTGATGCCCCACGGCGACGCGGGCTTCCGCGGAATGAACCGCCAGCCGGCGGTGGCTGGCGAGACCGGCTCGGACGCGGACACCGGCGCTGCCGGAGCCACGGTGGGCGGGCCGCTGCTGCCGGCCCGGGATGTGGTGCTCCGGCTGCGCGACGTGCGTCCCACGGCGGCGCGCCTGGCGATTGCCGGCAAGGAGCTGAGCGCGGACGCCGAAGGCCGTATCCGCTTGCCGGAATTGGGCCTGCACGACGTGCTGATCGTGAGCCAGTGACGACCGGGCATCTTGGCAAGAACGCTTGGACGCATCAGGGGCGTTTTGGCCAGGAAGACTCTGCGCAGGTTTCGGAACGTCCGGAGGGACTCGTGCCCGTCGCGGAGGCTTCGTCGCTCGGCACGGCATTGGTTTGCGTGTTCCACCGTGCGTCCGTTCCAAGCGGCGTGCCTCGCTCCGCGCGACACGCCCTACACGCTCACGAGGGGTTTCAGTCCTGATTCTGGCGTCCTTGGTCTGCACCGGTGGATTTCGACGAGCCCCTTGACGGGCCGCGTGGGGGATGAATAGGATGCTCCGAGTCACCGCTAGCGCAACGCGTTCTCGTCGCTGGCTCGCTGCGAGCGGTCGCGAGGGGGCGGTCAGGCTTTGCCGGTCGCAGTAACGCCGCGTGAGGCTGGCGTTTATGGGTTTCTCGGGTTGCCCTTGTTGCATTCCTTGTCGAAGGGGCAAGCGTGTGCGGAGCGTCGCGTTCGCGCCGTCTTCCAAGGGCTCTGACACGGGGTCTTCTGCTGGGGGAATTTCCATGAATCGCAAGAGCATTGTCGCCGCGGGCGTGTCTGTGATCGTTGGCATGTTGCTCGGATACGTGCCCAGCCTGGCCCAGGAGGTCACCGGCGTGTTGGGGTCGCCCAGCGCGACCACGACCGCCGACGGCAAGCAGCTTCCGCCGCCCGATCCGCAGTTTGGCGGGGTGATCAAGCAGGACGCCCTGCAATCCAAGGCCTGGTGGGCACCGCGCATTGTGCCGCCCAAACAAGCGCCGAACATCCTGCTGATCATGACCGACGACTCGGGCTTTGGCGTTCCCAGCACGTTCGGCGGCGTGATCCCCACGCCGACGATGGATCGTATTGCGAAATCGGGTCTGCGCTACAACAACATCCATTCCACGGCGCTCTGCTCGCCGACGCGCGCCGCGCTGATCACCGGCCGCAACCACCACTCGGTCGGTTTCGGCGTGATCTCGGAGCAGTCCACGGGATTCCCGGGCTACAACAGCATCATCGCCAAAGACAAGGCTACGATCGGGCGGATCCTCAGGGAGCAGGGTTACGCCACATCCTGGTTTGGAAAGAACCACAACACACCGGCCTTCGCCGCGAGTCAGGTTGGGCCGTTTGACCAATGGCCGATCGGCATGGGCTTCGAGTATTTTTACGGGTTCGTGGGCGGTGACGCGAACCAGTGGCAGCCGAACCTCTTCCGCAACACGAGCCAGATCTTTCCCTTCGAGGGCAAGTCTGGCTGGAACCTGACCACCGCCATGGCCGACGAGGCGATCGATTACCTGCACCGAATCAACCAGACCGACCCGACCAAGCGGTTCTTCGTGTATTACGTTCCCGGCGCCACCCACGCGCCCCATCATCCGACCAAGCAGTGGGTGGAGAAGATCCGGGACATGCACCTGTTCGATGGCGGCTGGAACAAGCTGCGTGAGAGGATTTTCGAGAACCAGAAGCGTCTGGGGGTGATTCCACCGGATACCCAACTGGAGCCCTGGCCGGCGAATATCATCAAGAACTGGGATGACTGTACGGACGAGGAAAAGAAACTCTACATCCGGCAAGTGGAAGTCTTCGCCGCCTACGTAGCCTACACCGACCATGAAATTGGCCGGGTGATTCAGGCGGTCGAGGATATGGGCAAGCTGGATAACACGCTCGTCATGTATATCAACGGCGACAACGGCACCAGCGCCGAGGGGGGCCCGTTCGGAACCCCCAACGAAGTCGCCTTCTTCAACGGCGTGGCCGTGCCCGTCGCGGAACAAATGAAGTGGTACGACGTGTGGGGAACGGAGCAGACCTACAATCACATGTCGGCGGGCTGGTCGTGGGCTTTTGACACGCCTTTCACCTGGTTCAAGCAAAACGCCTCGAAGCTGGGCGGAGTGCGGCAGTGCATGGCCATCTCCTGGCCCGAACAGATCAAGGACCACGGCGGGTTGCGCGAGCAATTCTGCCATGTGGTGGATATCGTGCCGACGATCCTCGAAGTCTGCGGCGTTCGCGCGCCGGAATACGTGGATGGCATCCGGCAATCGCCGATCGAAGGCACGAGCCTGGCCTACACGTTTTCCAAGGCGAACGCCAAAGAACCGTCGCGGCACAAGACCCAGTATTTCGAGATGCTTGGCCAGTGGGCCTTGTATCACGAAGGCTGGCTTCTGAGCACGCAGGTGAACCGCGCTCCGTGGGAGGCCTTCGGCGCCGCCAATCCCGATCCGCTCAACAACCAGGTCCTGGAACTCTACGACTTGAACACGGATTTCAGCCAGTCGCAGAACATCGCCGCCAAGCATCCGGACCGGGTGCAGCAGTTGAAGGCGATGTTCATCGAGGAAGCGAAGAAGTACCAGGTGTTGCCGCTGGACGCCTCCGTGGCGGCGCGGATCGTGGCCCCGCGCCCGAACATCACGGCCGGTCGCAGCGAGTTTGTGTATACGCGTCCGATGATTGGCCTTCCGCAGGGCGATTCGCCATTCCTCCTCAACAGTTCCTACAGCATCACGGCGGAGATCGAAGTCCCGCAGGGGGGCGCGGAAGGCATGATCCTGACCTCGGGTGGCCGATTTGCCGGCTACGGCTTCTACCTGCTCAAAGGCAAGCCGGTGTTCCTTTGGAATCTGATCGACCTGAAGCGTGTGAAGTGGGAGGGGCCGGATGCGCTTGCGCCCGGCAAGCACACCCTTGAGTTCGACTTCCAGTACGACGGCCTCGGTGTGGGGACGCTGGCCTTCAACAACATGAGCGGTCTGGGCCGCAGCGGCACGGGCACGCTCAAGGTGGACGGTAAGGCAGTCGCCGCGCAGAAGATGGAGCAGACGCTGCCCATGATCCTGCAATGGGACGAGAGCTTCGATATCGGCTCGGACACCCTGACCGGCGTGAACGACGCGGACTACCGGCCGCCGTTCACCTTCACCGGCAAGCTCAACAAGCTGACCATCAAAGTGGACCGGCCGCAGTTGTCGCCCGAGGATATCAACAGGCTCGAAGCGGCGATGCGCAACAATCGGAGCAGCGAGTAACAGGCCGGAACGTGGGAAGGGGACCGGAAAGAGAGGCGGCGAAGGCCAAGTCTCCCCGGGCAGCGGTGCACGCCACGGCGGGCGTTTGCGTGAAAGCCTTGGATCGAGGGTCGGCCTGGTCAGAAGTGGTCGCCAGCCGTCAGTTCACCGAAAGGCACTCGGCGCCCTGCTGGCAGCCGCATGCGGCGCCGAAGCGCCAGGTCAGGCCGAGGCCGATGTAATACACGGCCACTGACGACGAGGTGTTGGGGCCAAACTCGTCGGAGGCCTTGAAGAGCCCGCCGGCGAACACGTCCAGATCCATGCCCCGGAACATGAAGTCCGCCAATCCGATGCCGCCGGTCAAGCGGTGTTGGTTGATGATCGCGGTTTCCGAGGCCTGAAGGAGGTAGAGCCGGTCCTGCAGGATCGGCATGCCACTGAAGCTGCTGCCCGCGTTGTGGTTGACCGGGTTGGTGTTATACGAGTAGCCGGCCCGGTATTTGAGCCGGCCGTGCGTAAGTTGGGCGCCGAAGGCAAAGGCCCATTGATTAACGAAGATATCGCTGTAGCCGGCCGCATCCTCCCACAGCTTGTAATAGACGTCGGCCGCCAGAAGCAGGTTGCCTCCCATCAGGCCACGATTGGCAATGCCGAATCCAAGTGTCTCAGGCTGATCCAGGCGAAGATCGCGATACGCGCCGTTGACGAAGACGGCGTTGGGAAATTGGAAGGCTTCCTTGGTCTGATAGCAGAATGCCAACGTGTTGCATTCATTCAACTCGTAGCCGACACCCAGGGTCGCACGCAGTGCGTAGTCGTGCACCATGGCCGAGTTCGAGACCAGGCCAAGTTGTTCGAAACCGGTCCCCAGCGTGAGCGATGCCCCGGCGGACAGCCGGTCGGTCAGTTCGAGGCCCGCGCCGGCGTTCAGCCCGAGCACCATGTACTCGCTACTGAAGTCGTTGACGAGACTCGTGCCTGGGGCCATCCCGCGATATTCGGCTCCCAGGCCGCTCGTGCCGGCCAGCCCGAGTCCCATGCTCCCCGGCAGGCCGAGGCTTCGCAGGTCCTGAGCCACGGCAATCGCCGGATTGAGAAACCCTTGCGTGCGCGACGTGACGCTCACGTTGTCTTGCGGATTGGGCAGACCGTGACGGGTGACGGTTGGATACCCTTCGACCCAGGCGCCACCCAACGTGAATTGGGTGCCTCGAAATTGGGTGAGTGTGGCCGGGTTGCCGAAGACCGCCGCCGGCACGTCCTGCGGTCGTGCGAGGCTTGTCCCCGCCATCCCGCCTGCAGCGGGAGTGAGGACGTTTTGGGTGTCGGTTCCGAAGCCTTGTGCCCAGGTGGGGCTGGGAATCAGGCAGAAAAGAACCCCAGCAGTTGCGACGCTGATCGATAGGACTCGCATTTGGCACCCATCCATCCCGATTTCCTGAGATGGGGCCTGATCTGAACAGTGCCCCTCATCTCTGAGGTCGGCAGAACGGGATGGCCGCTCTAGACAAACCCGTCAGTTTGGCCGCTACAGCGTGCCATTCTTGGGGGTAAGGAGCTGATCGCGGACGCCCAAAGCCGTATTCGCTTGCCGGAATTGGGGCTGCACGACGTGCTGCTTGTGAGCCAGTGAATTTGACTGCCGCTCGGCGGACTTCCTATACTTGACGTGCTCTAGTCCAGTGTCTCCCTGTCTCCCTCGCGCCGGAGTCCTGCCATGAGATCCTTCCGCTGGTTTGTCGCGTTGTGGACCGTGGTGTCGCTGGGCTCGCTGACGGCGTCGCTCGCAGCGGCGCCGCAGGCCGCCTCCAAGCCCAAGAACATCCTTTTCATCGAGACCGACAGCCACGACGGGCGCGTGATGGGCTGCATGGGCCATCCGGCCATGCAGCGCGCCACGCCGCACATGGATGCCCTGGCGCGACGCGGCGTGCTGTTCCGCAACGCCTACTCGAACAATCCCATCTGTTGCCCCTCGCGGTCCAGCATGTGGAGCGGGCAGTACACGTTCCACTGCGAGGGATGGAACAACTACAAGGGGCTGGAGCCAGGCACGGCGACGTTCCTCGATCAGATCAACGCCGCCGGCTATCAGACCAAGATCTTCGGCAAGACCGACTACCTGTCGGGCCAGCACTCGCCCCGGGCTCGGGTGACGGCCTGGACCCGTTCGGCCAACATCGAACGGCCCAGCTATCGCATGGCCGAGCCCAAGATCCTCGACGAGGAACTGGTCCGCGTACACGAGAAGGATTGGAAGCTGGCCGATGCGGGCATCGAGTGGTTGCAGCAGCACGGGCGCGGCGAAAAGCCCTTCTGGCTCTACCTGGGCTTCGGCATCCCGCACCCAGCCTTCAAGACCTCGCTGACCTACACCCGGCTGATCGACGAGGCCGGCGTGACGGTCCCGCCGGCCGACCAGGACGAGCATCCCGTCATGCGCTACCAGCGGATCGTGAAAAACTGGGAGCACGGCTACTCCGACGAGATGGTCAAGCGGGTGCGGCGGACCTACTTCGCGATGATCGCCGAGGCCGACGCGATTCTGGGCCATGTGCTGGGCGCGCTGGACCGGTTGGGCCTGCGCGACTCGACCTACGTGGTCTTCATCAGCGATCATGGCGAGAACGCCATGGAACACCGCTTGTGGTACAAGATGAACCACTACGAGTCCAGCGCGCGCGTGCCGATGATCGTGGCCGGGCCGGGCGTGCGCCAGGCGGCGGTCGAGTCGCCCGTGTCGCTGGTCGACATCTATCCCACCTTGATGGACCTGGTGGGCCGGCCCACGCCTGCCGGCCTGGACGGCCATTCGCTGATGCCCGAGCTGACCGGCCGCCCCAGCCAGCGCCCCGACTGGGTGCTGAGCGAGTATCACGACACGACGTGCAACACGGGCAGCTTCATGATCCGCCGCGGCGATTGGAAGTACATCGCCTATCCGGGCTACGAGCCGATGCTGTTTGATCTGCAGGCCGACCCGGACGAGGTCCGCAACCTGGCCGTGGCCCGGCCCGAGATGGTGCGGCAGATGGACGCCTTGCTGCGTTCGGTGGTGGACTATCCGGCGGTAGACGCGAAGGTGAAGGCGTACGATCGGGCGAGTTTTGCGGCGTGGCGCGCGGAAATGAAAGCCAAGGGAGCGGGCAAGTACGAAGAGATGATGGCCAAGATCTTCAGCGGCAACGAAGGCGTGCGGCCCGAGAACCTCAAGCCCTGGACGGCCGAGGATGAGGCGCGGATTGAGAAGTGGCTGTCGGCCGGGAGTAAGGAATGTGGGAAGTAGGATGTCGAATGTCGAATGTCGAATGTCGAATGTCGAATGTCGAATGTCGAATGTCG
>CALARR010000349.1 GCA_937889015.1 uncultured Planctomycetales bacterium
GTTTACACCGAGGAAGTCGGGGGTTCGAGTCCCTCATCGCCCACATTGCGGATCGCCCACCACCCATCGGAAGCATGCTTTGGCCTGTTTCGACGGCGGGACCAGGGCGAGCGTCTGCTTTCTGCGTCCCACGGCCCTATCGAAGGGGATGCAGATTGCGATCCGCGCGCCAGCGATTGACCCAGGCCAAGGCGCGCGCGTCGACTTTGAGCAGTCGCACCAACTGCGATGGCGAGCAGTTCAGCATCTCGGCCGAAACCTTGGGGTCGGCCTCGCACGCCGCCAGCACGTCCAGAGCCTCGGCCAGCAGGGCCGGAAAGTCCTCGTGCGTGCCGCTCACTTTCAACGGCCCGCTGCCGCACCGCCGACACCACAGCGCGCTGGGGGTATAATCAGGACCACATGTCTGGCGGACTTCCAGGGCCAGATTCACGCGCAGTCGCCATAGGGCCTGGGATCGATTCTGGGCCTGGCTGCGGCGTTCGCTGGCCTCGGCGCGCACACTCGAGGGAAGGTGGCACAGGCTCACGGCCGTTTCGACCTTGTTACGATGCTGCCCGCCCGGCCCCGACCGGCGTAGACGGCGGACCTGGCATTCGGCCCACAGGTCCTCCGGACTGCTGGCCGCAGGATGCTCGTAAGGCTTCTCAACAGAAGGAGACATCATGACTCAGGCCACCAATACCCATTCCATCGTCGTGGGCTACATTGTATGGATCTTCGGATTCATCGGTGCCCATCGATTCTACTACGGCAAGCCGATCACGGGCACTATCTGGTTTTTCACTTTGGGTCTGCTGTTTGTCGGCTGGATCATCGACCTGTTCCTGATCCCCAGCATGGATCGGCAGGCCGAGTTCCGCTATCAACCCGGACCGCTCGACTATACCGTGGCCTGGGTGCTGCTGACCTTCTTGGGGATCTTCGGCATTCACCGGTTCTACATTGGCAAGTGGTTCACCGGTTTGATCTATCTGCTCACCGGCGGACTGCTGGGCCTGGGCCTGCTGTACGATTTATGGACCCTGAACGAGCAAGTCAGCCGAGCCAACATCCAGTCACAGCTTGGGTAGTGCCTGCATTCATTCTGTCAGGAATTTCGCTATGTCTCTGACGCGAGATCAAGCGGTCCAGCAACTCCAAGCCTGGACCACCACCCCCTCCTTGCTCGGACACGCGAAAGCCGTAGAAGTGGTAATGCGCGCAGCAGCAGTCAAGTACGGCTCCGACGCCGATCCAGAGGCATGGGCCCTGACCGGCCTGCTACATGACGCCGACTACGATCAGTGGCCGGACGAGCATCCGCAGCGCATTGTGGATTGGCTTCGCGCGCAGGGCGAGGAGCAAATGGCCTACGCCGTGGCCTTCCACCAGACCAAGTGGGGCTTGACGCCAAAAGGGCCGATAGACAAGGCCTTGTTGGCCTGCGATGAGTTGACCGGCTTTGTGATCGCCTGCTGCCTGGTGCGTCCGGAGGGCATTGCCACCTTGGAGCCCAAGAGCGTGAAGAAGAAGCTCAAAGACAAGGCCTTTGCCGCAAAGGTGGACCGGGAGATCATCCGTAGCAGTGTGGAACTGTTGGGTGTTGATTTCGACGAGCACATCCGCTTTGTCATCGAGGCTCTCAAGCCCCACGGTGTTGAACTGGGGATAACCCGACCGTAGCGTGTGCCCGATGGTCTGTCTGGCTCGACGGATGGGCCGATCGCGGCGGAAACACCGCAAAACGATCTCTGGGCAGAGCTTAGACCTTGAGCCGGCCGGGCAAATCCTCTAGAATTCCCCCTCTCGACCATTCGTTTCCGCCTGGAGATGTGCCCCATGGATGCCACCCAGCTCGAACAGAGCCTCGTCCTCATCAAGCCCGACGCCTTAAAGGTCTCCCTGACCGGTTACATCCTTTCGCAGTTTTCGGAGTTTCATACCGGACTACGGTTTGCCGGGCTGAAGGTCGTCCATGTGAGCCGCATGCTGGCCGAGGAACACTACGCCGAGCACCAGGGCAAGCCCTTCTATCCGCCCTTGATTGACTACATCATGGGCAAGCCCCACTATCCGGATCAGCCGCACCGTCGCCGCGTGATCGCGATCGTGTACTCGGGCCCGGACGTGGTGCGCAAGATCCGGGCGATCGCTGGCCCGACCAATCCCCATGTCGCGCGCGAGAAGTCACCCGGAACCATCCGCGCCTTGGGCACCATCGTCCCGGTCAAAGACGCCCAGGGCAACGTGGTTGGTGACCGCATCGACAACCTGGTCCATGCGTCTGCCACTCCGGAAGAGGCCGAACGCGAGATCAAGCTCTGGTTCAAGCCCAACGACATCATGCCGTACATGCGGGCCTACGCCACGGAGACCTGCGAAGGCCACTATTACTTCTGTGACGGCAAGCTCTCGGCAACCTACCAGTCCGGCAGCCGCTGCCTGCTGGCGCCGGGCGATACGGCTTGGAAGTCAGACCTTGAGGCCCTGCGTCTGCTGATCAAGGGCCAACCGGCCTCTTGCTCGTTGGACGGCGTGGCCACGAAGTACTTGATCAACGAGGCCTGCGAAGGATGCTAGCGCCGTTCATTTGGATAACAGCCCGGCCGGCGTGTGGGCGGCCAGTTGCGCAATCATGTCGCGTGTGGCCGCCTCCACCGCCTCTTGCCACCGCTGCTGCCCGAAACGCTGGGCATAGGCCTTTTCGCGGTAGGCAAAGATGATCCCGCGCGAGTTGTTGACGATGGCCCCCAGACCTTTGGAATCGAAGGCCGCAGCCACGTCCCGAGCTGTGCCCCCCTGGCTGCCGAACCCCGGCACCAGAAACCAGGTGTGGGGCATGGCCTGACGCAACTCGGCCAATTGCTCCGGGTAGGTTGCCCCAACCACTGCCCCAACCACTCCGTAGCCGCACTCTCCCGCAGTCTGTGCCGCCATCCGCTCCACCAGATCGGCCACATGGCGATACACGGGCCGCGAGTTGGCCACCAGGTCCTGAAACACGGCCCCGCCCGGGTTGGATGTCTTGACCAACACGAACACCCCGCAACCGTGCGAGCGCGCCACGTCCACAAAAGGCGCCAGCGAATCATCGCCCAGATAAGGACTCACGGTCAGGGCATCGGCGCCCCACGGCGACTGACGCCCCAGAATCCCTTGGGCATAGGCCGTGGCGGTCGAGCCAATGTCGTTTCGCTTGCCATCCAGAATGACCAGCAGCCCCTTCGACTGGGCATAGCGGATCAATCCCCCCAGGACCGTCATGCCCGCCGGCCCCAGTTCCTCGAAGAACGCCGCCTGCGGCTTCACACAAGCCACCAGCGGGGCGACCACGTCGATCACCTCTTCACAGAACCGACGATAGGCCTCGGCCTTGGTAGCCGGATCGGCCCCAATCTCTGGCCGCAACGCGTCGGGCAGCATCTCCGCGCGCGGGTCGAGCCCCACCAGCACAGGACTGGCCTTCTTCCGCACAGCACGACTTAACTGACTCATGAAGCAGGTTGACATGACACCCTCGCCACAAGGAGTCTCCATTCTGGCCAGAACTCCTTGGTTGTACCGCTGAGACCGCGTTCTGGCGAGGGGGGCACTCGATCTTCTCCGTGGCAGCCGGCGTTCGTGACCACTGCAATGCCCCATCGCCATGAACCAATTCTAACAGTTATTTTGGTTCTTTGGTCCGCACGGTGCCTCGCTAGGTTGCTGCGTATGCCATAGTTGAGCAAGGAGTTGTGACTATGCCCTCATCGTCGGCCAACATCCAGCCTGCGGCCCCCTTGGCACCGACCGAGAGTCCATTGCCCCTGCCTGTCCGTGCGATCTCCGGCCAAGAACCGCGGCCCGAGAGACTGGGGCCTGAGCCGGTCTGGATTTGGGGTCTGCCGCTTTCCGGTGTTGCCACGAGCCAGGCTCTTGATCTGGTCGATGACCTGATCCGGCGGGGGCAGCCATCGCTGTTCATAACGGCCAACCTCCACTACGCGATGCTCACCGATGCCCATCCGGCCCTGCGCGCGGTGAATGCTCGCGCGGCGTTTGTCCTGCCCGACGGAATGCCCATGGTCTGGTACTCACGGTGCATCGGCCTAGCCCTGCCGGAACGGGTGGCTGGTTCCGACCTCGTCTACCTGCTCTCTGAGCGGGCGGCAGCGCGAGGCCATCGGGTATTCCTGCTGGGGGGTGAACCGGGCGTGGCACAAACGGCCGCCAAGATCCTCGCAGATCGCTATCCCGATCTACAAATCGTTGGCACCGAGTCCCCCCCGCTCCGCACGTGGACCGCCGAGGAGAATGCCGAACTGATCGCGCGTATTCGTAGTGCTCGTCCGGACCTGTTGCTGGCGGCCCTCGGCCAGCCCAAGGGTGAACTGTGGCTCGACGAGCATTGCCAGCAGATGGGAGTCCCGGCCTGCGTGCAGGTCGGCGCTTCTTTGGACTTTGTGGCCGGCAAGGCCCGGCGAGCGCCGAAGTGGACCCATCGTATCGGTCTGGAATGGGCGTATCGAGCCCTCAGCGAGCCTCGCCGACTCGGCCCGCGCTATATCAGGAATGCCGCCTTCCTCTTGAAAGCGGTCCTCCGTGATGCACGGGCATGGCTGGGCACACGAGTCGGCGATCGCACCGCTAGTTCGCCACGTTGAAGGCCGACCGGTTCCCATCTATAATCCGTTCGGATGGGAATTGCCGATGAAGGTCTTTGTCACCGGGGCGAGCGGACAGCTAGGACGCGAATTGTGCCGGCAGTTGGGCCGGGCAGCCGTGCCCAGCTACCATGATTTGCTGGATGTGACCAACGCTTCGGCGGTACGCGCGGCGCTGCGAACGGAACGCCCCCAGGTTGTGGTCAACTGCGCCGCCTACACGCAGGTCGATCGAGCAGAGTCCGAACCAGCGCCATGCCGAGCGGTGAACGCCATGGCGGTGGCCCATCTTGCCGAGACCTGCAGCGATTTGTCCTGTTCGCTGCTGCAGATCAGCACCGACTACGTATTCACCGGCAACACTCCGCTCGGCCGGCCTTATACGGAACACGACCGGCCTGTTCCTTGCGGCGTGTACGCTACGACCAAGTACGAAGGTGAACGGGCCGCGGCGCACTGCCGGCACTGGATCGTGCGTACGTGCGGGCTGTACGCCCGGCCCGAGCACACGGAGGCTCACAACTTCGTGCGCACCATACTCCGCCTGGCCGAGGCCGGTAGTCCTCTGCGTGTGGTGGCGGACCAGCACTGCACGCCCAGTTACGTCCCCCACGTGGCTCGCGCCATTTGCTTCTTAATCGGCGCCGACGGCCCAGCGGCCCCCTTCGGCCTCTACCACGTCGTCAACGGCGGAGCGACCACCTGGTACGATTTCGCCTGCGAGCTCCTCCAGCAAGCAGGACAAACCACCGCGATCGAACCGATCACCACTGCGCAATACGCTGCCCGAGCGCCGCGTCCGGCGTACAGCGTTCTCGACACCTCGGCCTACAAAGCCCTCGGCGGACCAGTGCTGCCCGAGTGGCGCACCGCGCTAACCGAGTACATTTCCGAGCACCGGATTCTGAACCACTGAGGTCGGCAGAGCCCTGCCGGCTCGCGACCGTGTCTCTGGCTTCCCGTTCATCCCACTCGCCTTCCCTGGTTACCGCAGGGAGCATCCTGGCGATGTGCACAATCGGCTACGGAACCTGGTAGACCGGACGGTGAACTTGATAGAGCGGAATTCTGTCGCGGATGGCTCGCGCCAGTTGTGCCTTGTTCTGCTGCTCGGCCAGCGCGACCGCCTTGCGCGCCGTGTCGACAGCTTCGGGAAAGCGGCCTGCCTCGGCATAGGCCGCGGCCAACGTGCCGAGCACGGCCGGCTCTTTCCCGCCACAAAGCTGGGTCGCTCCCAGGGCCAATTCCAACGCCGCCGGGCCGTTGCGTGCTTCAGCCCGGGGACTAGTCGACAGCAGCCAAGCCGCTTCATTCAGATGCACGACAGCCTCGGCGCTCTGCCCAAGCCGGACCAACGCAGCGGCCAGATTTCGGCGAGCCATCACGTTCTCGGGCTTGACCTGCACGGCATCGCGATACGGTCCCAGGGCCTGCTCGATCTTGCCGCATCGAATCAATGCGTTGCCGAGCGTGAAGTGGACATTCGAGGCAATGTCGACACTGCTCGGCAAAGGCTTGGCCCCCAGTGCCTTTTCGAATTCTTGGCTCGCCTCCGCGCGCTGTCCACCTTTCTCCAGCATCAGCCCCAGATTGACGCGCGCCTCAACCAGGTTCGGCTTGATGTCCAGGGCCCTTCGATAGTGGACCATGGCTTCCTCGATTCGCCCTCGATCGCCCAGAATGTTGCCCAGATTATTTTCAGCCAGCCAACATGTAGGGTTTTGCTCGATCGTAGTGCGATACAGGGTGTCCACGTCGCGGTACATACGGCATTGCCGAAAAGACATCCCTCCCAGCACCACCAACAGTATCAGACACAAGGCATGGCCCACCGGCCGGTCCCACAGCCCTAGCCGGTCCAGGCCCGTCGCGATGCCGGCCGCAACCAGGCCGATCACGCCCAGACTGGCCAAGTACTGAAAATGATCGGCAACGAAGGAAAACATGAACGGCAGCACGTTGCAGAAACCGAGCACCGGCAGCAACGTGCCCACAAAGAACAGCATTCCTGCCAGGGGGCCGCGATTACGGCCTCGAAGCAGCCACAACACCGCCATCAGGACCAAAGCCGCCGCCGGATACAGGTACTGCCACCAGACGGTTTGGCTGACGTGCCAGCGCGGATAGATGAAATTCAGGTTTACAGGCCACAGGAGTTTTGCGATGTAGAACCAAACAGCTCGGCCGGCGATCAGACAGCGTTCGATCAAACTCAAATCGAACTCCGCCCCCTCGGCGCCGATCAACCTGCGTTCGACCCAGGCGGTGCCAACGCCGGCGGCCACGCCGAAGACGAAGAAAGGCACGAGCGGCAACACATCCCGGCGCCACGACAACCGCCCGCGTTGCCACCAGAAGGCCACCAGCAAAGCTGCCGGAAGTGTGGCGGTCACCGTCTTGCTCAGCAGCCCCAACGTGAACAAGCCCAACGCGCAGCAATACATCGACCTGCTTCGTTCCTGATCGAAGCGGAGGTACGCCAGCGCTGCAGCCAGATAGAACACCGCGGAGAGCGTGTTCTTCAACTCCGTGATCCAGGCCACGGATTCCACATGCACGGGATGCAGGGCGAAAATCGCCGCCGCCAGCATGGCCCCGGGGACGGCCAACCGCCGCAGGATGGCGGCCACCAAGAGAGCCGCCGCGACATGCATCAGGATATTCACCAGGTGGTAAGGAAAGGTCCACTCGCCCCAGCAATGGTATTCGAGCCAGAAGACACTGTGCAACAGCGGATAGTACTGCTGGGTGGCCCCCGGCGTCAGCCAGATGTCGCCGAGTCCACGCAACGAACGGAGATGAGGAATGGTGATATGTGCATCGTCGTCCCAGATCGGCCCACCATGCCAGGCCGGCTGATAGGCCAAGACCACGGCGACCAGCAGGACCGCGGCCCAACCCCACTTCCTTGCGCCGAGAGCCGCGGCGGAGTTCCAGGGCGTTTGGTCCGTCACGGCGTGCGAAACACCGACACGATTCCCTCTTGAGCCCGCGGCATCGGCTCCGCGTGGTTCAGTCTCTTTCGCTGAGAATCTCGCTGATTTCCGCCGCGACATCACGGTCCGCCCAAGTCCACCGTCGTTCCGGCCTGCGGCCGATAGTTGAACGAATCCCAATAGGCGCGGTCCACGGCCCGGAAGTCGACCGGTTGATCCGCCGCCAGGTCTTTCGGTAGGAACCCGAACCTCTGCATTTCACGAATGTAGTGGCCATTCGGACGGAACCCGGGCATGTCGAACCGCTTGCCTTCCACCAATCGCTGGTGACTGTCTTGGATGGACTTCAACAGGCTTTGATACAGCGGATCGTTGGTGTCGGCGAAGACGACTTTCTTGCACAGTTGCAGCCCCCCCGCGTGTTTTGCCAAGGGCGCAAGCAGGACATGGGACTTGTCGGGCCGGCTGAGATTGCAGCACGGTTCGGGACGATCGCTCGCCCCGTTGCCATTTGGAAAGCTCACCACGAAGCGTTTTCCGTACTTGTCATTCACTTCGCGACCATGGCATTCTCCGCATCGTTCGCGCAGGGCCTTGCTGAAGATGTGCACCCCATAGTTGCCGCATCCCAATGCGGCATAAGTGCCAGGATATGTAGCCCCAGCCTCGATCCACAGACGCACGGTGGTCTTTTCCAGATCCGAGAGCTTGGTTCCGTAGTGGCTACCATCGATCAGTTTCATCAAGCGGCTGGGCGAACTGCCGATGGAGCGCGGGTCGCGATTTCCGCGTGGTTCGTTGCGGCCATCCACCACCAGGTTCCGCTGGCGAATAGTCCAGTAGGACACGGTGTAGCGTGCCGTCCGGTCGCCGGTCAGATCCACGCGACCCTCGTACTTGTCCGGACTGTGACAGGCCACGCAATGCCGATCCAGGATCGGCTGGACGTCACGACTGAAGTCCAATACGTCTGGCACACCGGGAACCGGTTCCAGAGTCCGCGGCGGACGCTGCAGGGCGGTCAGGTCGGGCTTGTAGTGCGGAGCCTGATTCCGCTGTTCATGGCAACCGACGCAACTAAAGGTCTCTCCCGGTTGCAACACCACGAAACTCTGCATGCGCTTGACCGACATGTCGTTCTCATCCAGGGCCACGAAGAACAGCGAACGCAGTGCCGGGAGTTCCATATAGGCCGAGCCATCCTCCTCCACCGGCACCGTACCCAAGACTTGTGCCAGGGTGAACGAACCGCCGATGGTGAGCGGTTCCATCCCTCCCGAAAAGTTCACGGGCTTGGGCAGTTGTTGCATCACGAGCAACTTCTTGATCTCGCCGCGCTTTACTCCGGCCATATTGCGGCCGGCATAGACGTCCTGCAGCACCAGTCGGGCCGTGGCCTTGTCCGGATGGACGCGCGCGGGGATGATCGTTTCGCGGGGGCGGACGGACAGTGGTCGGGGTTCGTGGCACTGCATGTGGCGGTCGCCCTCGGGCAAGACGTATAGCGGTTCGGCCTGGCCCGCGCCATCCATCACGTACAAGCCAAGTTTGTTGGCCACCAGGAAGCAGTCTTCGCTCAAGGCGTACGGATCTCGCCAGTCGCTGCGGTCGCCGATCCTGCGTGGAGCGCCCATCACGTCGGGCCCCAGGGCCGGATCCAGGATCGTGACCGGCCCTTCGTGTTCGTGCCGGCCATGACCGGGCGAGAAGCTGGCCACGATCTTGTTGCTGCCCGGAATCGGCTTGGCATCCAGCATGGCGACACCGCCGACCTCATTGCCGAAGAAGACCATCTGTCCGGTGCCGTCGGGATTGGTCGTCCACAGGTGATGGTAGTGCACCTGGCTGCGATCAACATACTCCCAGCGCATGTACAGCACGCGTCCGTCAGGCAGGAGCCAGGGCGTGTTGTCATGGTCGTTATTGCTGGACAACATGCGGATGTTGCCGCCGTCGCCGTCGCAACGATAGAGGGTGGCTACGCGGCTGTACCAGCAATTCACGAACCGCCGACACCGTGAAGAACAGAAGACGATGCTCCCATCCGGACAATAGACGGGCTCGATATCGTCGTCGGGGCCGTCGGTCAACTGCTTCAGACCACTGCCGTCGGTATGAATCTCATAGAGGTGATACGGGTGCTCGCCTCCCTTGCGGTACGAGAAGAGGATCTTGCGGCCATCGTAATGCACCTGTGGGTCGCGAACACCGCCTTGGGGATCGTCGAGCAGGACTTTCAGTTCGCCGGTGCGCAGGTTGAGGCGGCACAACCGGCCTCCTTCGCCATAGCCCCAATACACGCCGTCCTCGAACTTGAAGGCGCGGTCCTTGTTGTATTCGTCCGAGTAGTTGCCGAAGTTGACGTACCAGTGATCGCGGCCGGCCACGCGCACGGCGAACACGATCTCGTCCAGACCGGCCATGGGCCCCTTCAAAAACCGGTCCAGCAATTCGCTGCGGTGGAATCCGGCCGGAAGCGGCTGGTTCTTCGCCTTGACAGGCGGCTTGGAAGGCGCGGCCGACAACTGCGGAACCAGGAAGGCGACGAGGACCAGAAACCAGGAGAGCAGATGTCCAGACCAGGTGAGCGGGGCAAAGCGCATGGCGGAGACTCCAGGCGATTCTGTCTGGGCCCGAGCCAAGCTGTTCTGCATGGCCCAACCAATTGGGGCTTGCAGGACTTGCCCAGGCAGGAGGGGGGCGGGGAGGTCGCGGGAGGTGTGCGCAACACACGATTCCGCAGAGGAACCCCTGTACGGCACACACTTTGGGTATGATAACCGAAGCCCTGTCCCCCCGCAATCAGAAGGGCGCGCCTTACATCCTCTCCCGGTTGGAGGGTCGGCAGCGATTCCGTCCTCAGGGGGAGCAGAAGGGTAGCGTCGCCGAGGATTCACGGCATACAATTGAGAGAAATGGTCCACGGTCAGCCTCTCAATCGAGAGACGAAGGCAAGATCGATGTTGGACTGCAGTTCGCAAACAGTTGTCCACCAAGCATCTACGCGAATTGAATGCACACCGCGTGGATGCCTGGTGACGGGCTCGCAAGGAGTGTATCGAATCCGTCGTTGGAATCATCCGCGAGCGTCTGGCAAGGAGATTTCCTGAGAAAGGACCTGCATGGACCCAGAATCCCCGAACAGGCCCCCGAATGGGCCGTCCGCGTCCCCTGCTCGCTCCAACAACTCCACCCTGTGGATGCTGCTGATCCTGGCCTCGGTCTTGTTGTTCCTGTATTTCACCCAGGGATCGACCAAGCGATCGGAGATCAGCTACGGGTACTTTCGTGAGCAGTTGGCGGCCGACAACGTGGCGGAATTGGAGGTCCGCGGTTCGAGGCTGGTGGGCCAATTCAAGGAACCGCCGAAAGTGCCCGGCAAGGGCGACGAAAAGGTCGAGCTGTTGAAGGATTTTGTCGCCATCCTGCCCCCCTATCCGCTCGTCGACAAAACCCTCGATGAGGAACTGCGTTCCAAGCTCGGCGAGAACTACTCGGCCATGGAGCAGACGGACGGCGCCGGCATGATGATGATGCTGACCCTCGGTCTCACCGTGGCGCTGTTCATCGGACTGTGGTTGATGATGCGGCGTACGCGTGACCAGGTGCTCGGCGGAGGTCTGCTGTCGGGTTTTATCAAGAGTCCGGCGCGCCGCTACGAATCGGGCGAGCAGCCGATCACCTTCGACGACGTGGCAGGCCTGGAAGGGGTCAAAGCCGATCTGGAAGAAGTGGTCCAGTTTCTGAAGAATCCCAAGAAGTTCCAGCGTCTGGGGGGCCGCGTACCCAAGGGCGTACTGTTGATGGGCCCACCCGGCACCGGCAAGACGCTCCTGGCCCGGGCCGTGGCCGGGGAGGCCGGGGTACCCTTCTACTCCATCAGCGGCTCGGAGTTCATCCAGATGTTCGTGGGCGTAGGGGCGGGGCGCGTGCGCGACTTGTTCGCCACGGCCAAGGCCAACGCGCCGTCGATCCTCTTCATCGACGAGATCGACGCGGTGGGGCGCCATCGCGGCGCTGGTCTGGGCGGAGGCCACGACGAACGCGAGCAGACGCTCAACCAGATCCTCAGCGAGATGGACGGATTCACGCAGAGCGAATCGGTGATCGTGGTCGCGGCCACCAACCGGCCGGACATCCTCGATCCGGCGCTGCTGCGTCCCGGCCGCTTCGACCGCCACATCACGGTCGATCGGCCCACCTACAAGGGACGGTTGGCGATCCTCAAGGTCCACTCGCGCCGCGTGGTGCTGAGCGACGAGGTCGACCTGGAACGCCTGGCAGCCGGAACGGTCGGGCTGACAGGCGCGGAC
Source organism: uncultured Planctomycetales bacterium (assembly GCA_937889015.1). GTDB lineage: Bacteria > Planctomycetota > Planctomycetia > Pirellulales > Thermoguttaceae > CALARR01. Next base: position 11,875 of record CALARR010000349.1, read on the forward strand.
CTGCGCAACCTGGTGAACGAAGCCGCCCTGGGCGCCACGCGCGAAGGCAAGGAGCGGATCGAGATGATCGACTTCGAACACGCGCGGGACAAGATCCTCATGGGCTCCAAGCGCGAGGAGGTCCTGACCGGCAAGGAAAAGTCGATGACGGCCTACCACGAGGCGGGCCACGCCCTGCTCGCCTGGCTCGTTTCCAGCCTCGACCGGGTCCACAAGGTCTCCATCATCCCGCGCGGCCGCGCCCTGGGGGCGACGCAACTGCTGCCCGAGGAAGACCGCGTCAACATCAGCGAGACGGAATTGCGCGCCCGGCTGCTGTTTGGGCTGGGAGGCCGCGCCGCGGAGAGGCTGGTCTTCAACGAACTGAGCGCCGGGGCCGAGGACGATCTGAAACGCGCGACGCAGATCGCGCGACGCATGGTGACCCACTGGGGCATGAGCGAGCGATTGGGGCCGGTCGCCTTTCGGGCCAGCGAGGAACACCCCTTCCTGGGCCGCGAGATCGCCGAGCCGCGCGAGTTCAGCGAACACACGGCCCAGATCATCGACGAAGAGATGGTGCGAATCCTCCGCGAGGCGGACGAGCGCGCCCGCAACCTGCTGGAGCAGCATCGCGACAAACTCGACGCGCTGGCACACGCCCTGGAGAGCGAAGAAACACTCGACGAGCGGCAGATCGAAGAACTGATCGGTCCGCCGGTCCACCGCCGGCCCGACCCGGGCGAGGCGATCATCATCGAATCGCCACCGGCCTGAGGTCACGCTGTTGCGCCTTTCAGCAGAGGTGCAATCCTCTCGGGCACGAACACGCGCTTCGTCGATCCCACATGACCGCCGAAGTGGAAAGCGGCGCACCTCTTTGCCGTGATCGCGCAGTGGTCTTTTCATGCAGCGACCCTCTCACTGCGGCCGGCGTTGCACCACGCAGCCCACGGATCGCGGACCAAGCTCCAACTCCAGCAGCGCGTGAGATCCTTCCACGCGCGCTGCGACGGGGCGATCGTTCCAGGCGTCGAAGTACTGGCAGCCCTCCGCGTGCGGGACGGCCAACAGCCTGCCGCGCGCGGTGCGGTAGTTGCTGTTCCACAGAGTCCAGACGGTCTTGGCGCCGCCGGAGAAACGATTGGCGTACAGCCCGGCCAGCTCGGTCGAAACCAGCGGCTCCACATCGGTTGAGCGGAACGCGTCGGCGTGCTCGTGCTGGATCTTGAACACGCGCGTCAGAAAGGCGCATGAGTGCTCGTCGTATCCGTCCAGTTCCGCGCCGGTCAAGTAGTAGCCGTCGCCGTTGAAGAACGGATATTTCAGCAGGAACCAATTGCCGTTGCGCAGGGCCGTGTAATAGATCAACTCAAAGGTCTTGAAGTCCGGAATCGCGAACCGGTGCAGGTTGACAAAGTGCGGAGCCACCGCGCCATATCCCTCCCGATGGTTCTGCAGCGCGACATGCCCGTAGGCGCCATCAAGGTACTGGGTGGCCACATCGGCCGGCACGAATTCGCAGTAGGTGGCGATCCGCTCGGGCAGGGCCTCGCGGATCTGGCGCGTCAGCAGCCACTCGCCGGGGCACATCCCCACCGGTGACGGATGGCCATGTTCGCGGCTGTAGCAGGTGCGCGAAACCATGCACTTGCCGAACTCGTCCAGATACATCCCATCCGGCCGGATCTCTTCCGCCACGCGGCGATAGGCGGCCACCAGATGGGCACGCCAGTCCTCCACGTAGGGGCACATGGAATGGGCCTTGTAGTTCTCATGGTAGAGCATCTCGCCGTCGGCCTTGCGCACGGCCCAACGAGACACCCGCTCCTTGTCGGGCTGGTCAGAGTTCCTGGACACGAGGTATCCGTCCAGGTAGAGCCCCACGGGGATTCCGGCCGCCTGGCACCGCCGCACGGCTTCCTGAAAACGCTGCTTCCCCTGCTCACCGTACTGATGGAAGTGGTTGTAGGCGCCCCAGTGCCCGTACTCGTCGCTGATCGCCCAGCCAAACAGGTGCATGTAGTCGGTCGCGCCAGGAATCCGCGCATTGCGGCGCTGAGCGAGCCCTACCAGGTCCAATCGCTCTGCAACAGGGGCGCTGCGCGCAGCCGTCGGGCCATAGGTGGGGAAGCCCCACAGGCGTTGGAACCACTCTTTGCGCGCGGCCAGCGGCTTGTACCAACTGCGAACCCAATCGCGGTACACCGCGAGTTGCTGGCGCCAGTCGCCAGCCACGGCCTGGACCACGACCGGGACACACTGCCAGGTCTGCCCGGGCTCGATCGTTTGGGGGAGATACTCCAGTCCGTAGTTCGCGCCGTCATCATCTTTGCCCACGCAGTACCAGCGGAAGACGCCCTGCAGATCGCGAGGCAAGAAGCAGACGCCAGCGCCCAGGCGGGGATTGAAGAAGCCGTCAACCTGCAGCGGATGGGCTTCGCCGATCTCGTCGCGAAACCGCCGCGGCAGGCGGTGAATCACGCCGCCGCGCCGCGCACAGAAGTACCAGGTGTCGGCCAGCTTGCCGATCTGCAGCCCGGCCACCGTGGGGAAATGCAGCACGCCGGTCAACGGTTCCTTTCCGCGATTGGCCAACGACAGCCCCAGCCGCATGCCCGCCCCCTCGCGTTGCACGTCCAGCAAGGCTTCCAGCGAGACCTCCCCTTCCTGGAATCGCGCGCGCACCTGGCGTGCCCCATCGCCCGCAGCGACCGACTCCGCCGTGAACTCTGCGGACGTGATCGTTCGCCCCTCCATTTCCAGGCGAAACAGCGGCTGATTGGCCAGACTCACCGCGGCGTCGGGCAGGATCGGCGAACGGATCGCGCGCCAGGTGAGACCATCCAGGTCCAGGCCGGTCTCTGCCGACGCCTGGCGGGGCGGCGTCACCGGCGCGTACCAAACGTGCTGCGACTCCGGTTCGGCCACGCGCGCCTGGCCTGTGTTCATCGTCACGCCGGCAATCGCAAAGCTGGCGTTCTGCATGCGGTCGTGCAACGACAGTTCTACCACGCGCTTGCCGCGCGCCGGACGCAAGCCATAGACCTCAACGCCGTGTGCAATGCCGTATTTGCCGGTTGCCTTCTGCACAGGCAGCAGGCGATCGATCGACGCGTCGTCGTAGCGCAACTCAAAGTAGGCGCGCTCCGGCTCATCCAGCACGCGCAGGGGCGTCAGCGATTTGGAGCTCGCCAGTGATTCCGACTTGGGAAAACAGGCCAAGAGCAACACCAGAAACTCCGTCGCAGCCTGCGCCTGGGGCCCCTTGCCAGCCGCAGGAATGGCCAGCGTTACCGAGTCTTCGTCCACCGTGCCCGTGCTTGCCACGCGCTCGAAATTCGCAGCCACTTGGAAGGGGATTCCATCCACGCAGATCTCGGTCCCAGGAAACCAGGCCCCCAGCCCCATGCGGACCGGCATGTAGGAGTTCGGGCGAACAGGCTCCGGCGGCGGAAGCGTGCGCAGACCGTCCTTTCCCTCTGGCCAGGCTCCGCTGCGCGGTTGGAAATCCACGACATCGGCAACGGGGGACCGAGGCGGCTGCGAGCTGAACTCGATGTAGTCGATTTCGATCTGTGCGGCGGCACTCAGGCAATCGATCCCCACGGCCATCGACCCCTCGGCCCTTTCGCGCACCGACAATCGCGTGTGATGGACGTGCCAGCGGCCATCGGCGATCACATCGCCTGGCTGCATGCCATACACGCTGATCTTCTTGCCGTCTTTACCCTGGGCCGACAGGTAGACCACGTAGCCCGAGGGGCCGAATTGCCCTCGAGCGCGATAATGCACCGACACGTAGGGCAGTTTTCCCAAGTCCACGGCTGCCAGCCGCGAACTCCAGCGCATCGAACGCCGCTCGCCTTCCATCGCGAAGCGCACGCCGCCGCCAGTCGATTCATGGGAGTGCCGTTCCGGTGGACGGGGCGTCCATTCGGGCGACGGCTTCCAGGTCATCTGTTCCAGGTCCAGGCGCAAGGTCTCCGGCTTGCGTGTCGTTGCGCCGACCGCCGTGACTCCGGCCGGCAACTCGTTGGTCCAATGCAGTTTGGCCCACAGAAGGCCTTCCGCGCCCGTGGCGGGACCGATGCGGAGCATCAGCTTGCTCATCGTCGACTGCGACATGTACTCCAGAAGATCCACTGCCAACACATGCGGCTGGCCGTCGGCCTGCAGCTGGTTGTGTGTCAGCAGACGAAACCACTCCGACCCGCCAAACTGGGCTCCCAGCAGGTGATCTGCGGACTTCGGGTCCAGGTTCTCGGCCCGATATTCCAACAAGAGGTAGCGCGGCTCGCCGGTCATTTCGCGTGCCTCGGGTACGAGGGTCCAAGTCATTTGCTTGCCTTCTCCCAGGACGCAGAACTTCAGCCACGGGCCGTCAGCCGTGAGGCGATGGTCGTCGGCCAAACGCGTAGGCGTCCAGCCCGGCTGGGCTTGCCAACGACCCAGGCTGCTGGAATCGATCGACGCGCCGGAGGCCCAAGACAGAACGCTCGCCAACAGAACAACACTCGCCAGGACCGATGCGCGGAACATAGGGAGGGAAACCTTTGAGGTAGATGGTGGGGCGCGCCAAGCGCAGCAAGGCTCTGCCGACGCGGCGTGCGGCATGTCGATTGCGAGGGGGGATACCACGCAGGATAACCGCGACCACCCGCTGCGTCAAACGGTCCTGCCCCCCTGCCCCGCATTCCGACTTCCGCATTCCGACTTCCGACTGCGCCAGACGTCAATCAGGCGCGCGGCCTTCCACAACCGACCGGGGCAGCAGCAACTGCTTGGGGTGCCGCGCGGTCCAGGGAGGAACCGTCAGCAGCGCCAGTCGGCCAGACACGTCTCGAAACGACCACCAGCGACCGTCTTGGCCGGGCGACACCGGGATCTGGAAGTAGTCGGGGCCGTCGAGCGCGGCCAGGCGAAACACAATCCGCCCGTCGCCGTCGCCAATCGCCGCCTTACGGTCGTCGGCCGCGTATCCGCCAACGATCCGCGTGCCCTTGGGCACGTAGAAATAGCCCGACCGGCGGCCCGTGTCTTTCGAAGCGGACTCCAGGCTGGCCTCGATGGTTCGCGGCAAGTCGGCCGGCCACTGGACCTCGGTCATATCGCCGCCGTCGTTGACGACCAGTCGGTGCAAACCGTTCTTCGTGCTGCGGAGCGTCACCTCGTACGGCTTCCCGTCCGGCGGCACACTGGAATCCCGATCGACGAGTTCTTCGCTGCTGCCGCCGCGGCCGACGGCATACAATTCCAGACGCACGTTTCCCCGATCCCGGTAGTGGGCAATCAGGCCCCCCGTCACCTTCAAGGCTAGTTTCGCGGGCGGACTCGTGAACCAGGTGTAGAAGACCTGACGGCTCCGCCCCCGCTGCGCGTCTTGCAGTACAGGCAAGTCCGGAGGCGTGAGTCGATCGCAGCGCACCAGGTCCTGTCCGAAGTCGCGGCTCTCGAATTCCACGAGCCGATTATTCGCAATGCCTTCGGACAGAATCCGGTCGAGTTCCTCACGCGACCATGGGGCGCTGGATTTCCAGGGGTTCTTCTCTTCGGGCACGTTCCAGGTCGCTTCGGCCGGCACGCGCACCGACTTGTCCCGGCTGGGCAGATCGCGGTACAGGCTCTTCGTGTGCACCATCATCGTGGTCCGCATCCGGTAGGCGTGCCGCAGAAGCTGCTCGCAGGCCGCCTGACGCTCGGCGCCCGAGGCGTTCTCATACGTACGGAACAACTCCACGTAGCGTGTGTACAACAGCAGGTCGTCGAGGCGGCGGTCGACCGACTGCTCGGACGACTGCCGCCGCCCCTCCTCCAGCAGCCGGTACATACGGCCGATCAGGTCGTGCGACATCAGGGCCGGTTGCGGGCCGTAGAGCAGTTGATAGAAGCGAGCCATGGACGGGCGTGCGGAGCCGAACGCCCGCTGGAGGAAGTCGTCCACCCGTTGCTCCACATTCTGCGCCTCCTTCACATCCCACAGCATCCGCGTGGCCAGGTAATAGCCCAGCCCTTTGGGCCCCCAACCGTCGCTCGACTCGGCCGACAGGAAGCGGGCGCCCTGGGCGTGGAACTGGGGGATGGTGCGGGCCAGGTATTGCAGGTCTGCCCCCCGGCCTGCGTGCGGCCGGTCGCGGTCCCACGTGTTGACGCCGTAGTACTCGCGAATCCCGAACTGCTGCACGCCCTGCGCCTTCCAGCCCGCGATGATCGTCTCGATCGTATAGCCGCCGCGAATGAAGGCCGTGGCACAATTGATGATGACCCGCGCGCGGGCTGAAATCGTCGGCGGGGGCGAGTGCTCGTTGTAGGCGTACATCGCCACGTACTTGCCGGGGAACTCGGCTTCGAGCATGGCCGAGATTTCGTTGGCCAGCGTGAGGGCCCGATCGCTGGGCGAGCCCATCGCCCGGCAAGCGTCGCACTGGCACCACCCGCCGCCGTCGCTCGGATCGATGGAAACGCAATCCTCCTCGGGCTTTTCCTGGAAGCACTCCCGGGCGTAGCGGACAATCAGCGCGCGCAGGCCCGGATTGGCCGTGCAGAACTTGGTCGACTTTCGCTTGCCGTCCAGCAATCCCAGGTACTCGGGATGCTCGGCGAACTCCTTCTTGTAGTGCCGCAGGATCCCGTCGTACGAGTGGCCGCTGCGCAGCACAAAACGACTCTCGGCCCGGTTGCGAATCCGCCACAGCCGGTAGGGCTCGGCGTTGTAGTCCCACAAGCCGCTGCCGTACCAGATCGACCGGTAGGCGTAGTCGGGACGCTCGACCGCGTCGACGGCGATCTTCGGCTCGGAGACCGCGGGAATCACCTCCCAGATCTCGCCGGGGAAGTACCACCGGCAGCCCAGACGATGCAGCAGATCGTAGGCGGCGTGCTGCACGGCCAGTTCGCTGACCCCGACGGCGTACAGCCCCGCGCTGTGCGATCGCAAGAGATACGCTTCATCGGCCCCGAATCGCTCGCCCGGCGAATCCTTCGTCAAGCCTGCTGCCGGAAACTCGCCGGCCGTGCCCAGGGCCACGCCTGTTTGCCCATCGCCGCGCACCACCTCGAATCGAGCCCCGCTGATCCGCTCGAGGTATTTGGCCAGGGTTTCCGCCAGTGTCTTGCGGTGGGCAGGTGCATCCGGAGCGATCACCACCGGCATCAGCGCCGTTCCGCCCCGGGCCAACACCACGGCCGGCGGCGGTGCGGCCTGCGCGCACGACAGCAGCAACACAATACAAAGCGGGCCCATAACGGAGATAGCGCATGGATTCATGACGAGTCCCCCAAGAGTCCGTCGATCAACGGTGCGCGGAGGCGCCACTGATCTGATGTAACCAGCCTTCAAGCGTGTATGCAGGCGTGCCTCGCTCCGGTTCCGTCAAGCACGAAAGCGCCTCGCGCGAGATCGGAGTCAGCCCCAGATCCGGGAGCGTCGCTCCGCGTTGATGCAGAGGGACGCCGTACAGCCGCTCCAGTTGGATGCCGTGCGCGTCGCACCACTGGCCCGAATTCAGGGTCGGCAATGCGAGGATCTGCTCCGCCGTCCAGCCGGGCGTGCCCAGGTACTGATGGATCCACTCCAGTGCCTCGCGATAGAGCATGTAGGGCCGGTGCCCGCCCGCCGGCTCGTACCAGGTGCGGATCTTGCCTGCCGCGCCAAGCATGGCGTAGACCCGGGCCGCATCCTCGACCGCCGCGTTGGTCTCGCGCCACGCCGTGCCGTCGCCGTCGATGTCGATGATACCGTCCGCATCGCCGTTGAGGATCAGCACGGCGCAATCGGGCGCGGCCAAGGCCGCATATTCAGGCCAGCGGAGGAACTCACGCATCCGCTGATTGGGTACCTTCGTACAGTACTTGGAACGCAGGCCCGTGTCGGAGTAGGCCCAGCCGGAGACGATGGCCAGCTTGAGTCGCGGTTCCAGGGCCGCCATCCAACTGGCCTTCGCCCCGCCCAGCGAATTGCCGGCGACGCCGATCTTGCGCGGGTCGATGTCGGCTCGCGTGCACAAGAAGTCGATACCTCGCATGGTATCGAACACGAGCTTGCCCATGATCAGCCGGCCCGCCTTGTCGGACTGCTCGTGCACGGGCAAGGGGTCGTGAGCCCGGGTGCCCAGGCGACCCTTGATGTGCCGCTCTTCCTCGCCGATCGGGTCCAGCGCGAGGCACGCGATGCCGAGTCGCGCATAGAGCTGACCTGCATAGTTGTAGGCCCATTGGCTCTTGCTGCCGCCGTGACCGAAAGTCAGCACCATCGCCGGCATCGGGGGCTGAGTCCGCTTCGAACCGGTCCCAGGCTCCCTTGCACTGCCGGCCCGGTTGGACAGTCCGGCCGAGTTCGCAAACGGATCCTTGGGACGGTAGAGCACGGCCGGCACGCGCGAACCGGGCTCGGCGGTGAAGACCCATTTCTCGACCACGATCCCATCGTGCTCGATCTGCCCGCGCGACTCGGGCTCCAGAGGCACTCGCTGGCAAGGAATGCCCAGCATCGCGCGCAAGCGCTGGCGGCATCGGGCCTGCCACGCCAGGAACGCATCGCGGCCGCTGAAATGGTCGGCCACAGCTTCTCCGTCCCCGCGATCCCGGGACGCCTCGGCAGGCGTTTGGGCGCCCGCTATCGAACCGGCCATCGCCAGCCAGGCAATGGCAATTGCCGCGAGCCATCGAGGCGAGACGGCCATCGCCTGTGGCGGAAGCTGGAAACGTCGGACAGAGATCATGTCACGTCTCTCTGTTGCTGCGGCCGTGACGCCGGGAAGGAGCAACCCAGTATACCCGGGATTCTCCATATAGGCATTGCTTCGGATAGACCCCGAACGGCAACAGCTTTCCTATGTTAGCGGAACGGCTGGCGGTCTTCCAGTCGGCTGTGCTGTCGCCTCGGCCACTCCGCGATGTTGAGATACCTCATTCCCGAACAGCGCTCGATCTCTTCACGGACAAAGGATGCTGCCATCGGCACTCTTTCAAGAGTGGACCCGAGCGCGGCATCATACATCCAGGTGGCCTTCAGCCAAAGACAGTCTCCTCGGATGTCGACTATTCCAGACATATTTACCACCCCAAAATACGCAAAGGCCGCCTCACGGCCGGCCGTGGCGCGCAGATCTGCTGGTAGGCGGTCGACTCGTGTTGCGCGTAGGCCTGGGAAGCCGTGGCCCAACTGGCGGTGTAGTCCGTCTCGTGCGGCGTGGAACGATCGACATAGTCCACGTCGGCCTGGGCCAGGGCCTCGCCATGGGCGCCCGTCGCCTGGGCTCCGCCCCTGCACCCAGCCCCCCCTGTCGTGGGAATCGTCAGCACGGGCAGCCTTGTCTTTCCCTCTATCTGCGGTAGACTCAACCGATCGGTGATCGGCAAGATGGCGATGCGGCGATTCGCCGCTCGGATCGCCAAACGACTTGTCGGAAAAGAACTTGGATGGGTGGCCGAGTGGTCTAAGGCGGCAGTCTTGAAAACTGCTGTGGGCGCAAGTCCACCGGGGGTTCGAATCCCTCCCCAT
>CALARR010000350.1 GCA_937889015.1 uncultured Planctomycetales bacterium
GCTGAACGTATCGTCGGGGGCGACGGTCGCCACCTCGTCGACCCGATCGTGCGACCGTGGCCGCACCTGGTCGCCGGCCGCCGGAGTCGTGCTGGAACCGTCGCAGACGCCGCTGCGAATGACCGCGCCGGCCGTCGCCGACGGACAAGGCCGCTGGACTGCGGCCGCCGAGATCGCCGCCGGGCCGGAGGCCGGCGCGGGGGTCATTGTGCAGTCCGACGAGCGGGCGACGAACTGGCGGCGTCTGGCGACCCTCCCCGGCACGCCGGGCAAGAACGACGGCCTCGCCGAACCCTCGCTGGCCGTCGGCCGCGCCGGCCGCTGGGTCGTCTTGGGCAAACGGGCCGGCGCGCCGGGGCAACAGGAGATCCTGCTGACCATGTCGCACGACGAAGGCCGCACCTGGTCGCCGCCTCGGCCGACGGGCATGAAGGGCCTCCTGCCCGAAATCGTCGAACTGCTGGACACCTTGTTCCTCATTGGCGTGCAAGACGCGCGCGGCCGGTTACAGACCGCGTTCGCCTGGGACGAACTGCAGCACTTCACGGTTCGCGATCTGGCATACGGTTATTGCATCCGGGTGCCGGGCGACAAGCGGCGTTTCGGACGCGGCAGCGGCGTGGACATGGCGGGCGAGTATCATTGTCTGTCGCATGTTCCCCTGCTGGCGGAAGAAGCGGCGGATGCCCGCCGTGCACCGATCGAGCGAATTCCCACATCGGCCGGCGCAATGACCTTCCGCGGCTCCTGGGAGTCCTCGGGCCAGGGAGAAGAGACGCTCATGAGCGGCCGTGACGGCGCGGCGTCGCTGGCCGTAGAGTGCTCGGGAAGCGCCGTCTTCCTGGTCCACGACGTGCGGCCTGACGGACGCTTGATGTCGGTGCGGATCGACGACGAGGCCTACTCGCCGGTGCAAACGCGAGGTCAGCCGGCCGCCGCGGTCCGCACGTGCCTCGCGGCCGATCTTCCGCCGGGCCGGCATACGGTTAAAATCTATCCGGCACTGCCGAAGCGGTCGGGGAAAGTGTCGATCCGCGCGGTGGAAACGTCGCCATAGGGCCGCACGGCCCGGGTTTGAAGCCAGACATATCCAAGGAGCCCAGCCATCATTGAGCGATCTTATTGTGAACTCGGACCCCCATTCAAAGTAACGCTTGTCGACCCGTTGCCGTGGGGTTCCAATGGGCATGACAGGTGTAAGAACCCCGTGAACAATCACCACAATTTTTGTCCGTAGTTGCGCAGGGGAGACAGTCGCATGTCACGCTGCCACCCACTTGCCACTGCCGGCCGAGTCGTCGTCTGCCACCAGTCGGCGGTGTCCCGCATCTCGCCAGCGTGCTCGACTCCCAGGGCAAGCTTCTCGACGCGGACTGTGAGCCAAGGATTCGACCGATGCGAACGCTTGGGACCGTACAGCGGTTAAGGGCCAAGCAAAGACAGGCAACTGTCAGACGTGCCATCGGTACCTCCTCATGCTCGGTGGAGACGATTCGCAACGTCGGTATGAACCTCCATTGTAACCAGAATGCGGCGGCCGCAGACCAGGGGGAGCACCTCTGTGGGGCGTACTCCCAAGGCCTTGCCGGAATTGAACTTCCAGCAAGGGCTTCTTTGTTGAATCGCGACCGGTCGCAGCTGCGTTCGTGCCCCTCTTCGGCCCGCCGTTTCCGCACTCGTCTCCAGCCTCCGCGCCCTGCCCGCGCGGCCTCGGCCCCGACGTAACGCAGACAGAGCCGCACACTTGGAACGTCGCCACTTCAGCCCCCCTCCTGCAAGCAGTAGATTCTCAGCGTCCCGCAACAGCCAATCGCGACCGACAAAGGCCCATGCTCGGACGGAAAGGCCCAACTGGAAGCCCTTGCACGCGTCTGCTAGCATGGAACAAACGCTGAACACTCCGTGTCCAGGCGTCGCGTCCAACGTCCGCTTTGCCTTCCACTTGGCGCAACAGTTCTCGGTTTGGTTCCCCTTGCGAGGACGGTCGCCATATTGGGTTCTGCATTGCCAATGAACCGCGCGCCGCGCACCGACCGCAGGTTGATCGCGGAAGCCCGGTCCTCCCGGCCTCCCGTTGGTCGGCCGGGGCCATTGGCAATGCGGAGATCAATAGTGCCTCACGCCCATTCACTCCCCTGTCCTTTCGAGGTCTCCTATGCGACAGATGCGGCTGATTAGTGTGCTTCTCGGTACCTGGATTCTCGCGCAACAGACGGCACTCGACGCCGCACCCTGGCCCCAATATCGCGGACCTGACCAGACCAGCACCTCCAAAGAAAAGGTGAACCTGGCATGGCGCGCCGCAAAACCAAAGGTGGTTTGGAAGATCCCCACCCTGAACGGGTTCAGTTCCTTCGCCGTCGCCGATGGCCGAGTCTTCACCCAACTCAATCGCGAACAGAAGGGCGAGCAGCGCGAAATCTGCGTGGCCCTGGACGCAGCCACGGGCAAGGAGCTATGGGCCTTCGACATGTGCCTGGGCAAGTACTCCGGCGGCAATGCCGGCACCAAGGACAACAACGGCGGCGACGGCCCGCGCTCCACACCCACCGTCAGCGACGGGATGGTCTATCTCTACTCGCCGCCGATGGTGCTCTCGTGCCTGGATGCGGCCTCGGGCAAGTTGCTCTGGTCCAAGGACGTTGAGAAGGAACACGAAGGGCGCAACATCACCTGGAACAGCGCGGCCTCGGTGGTCGTCGACGGTGATTTGCTGTTCGTGCCTGGCGGCGGCGCGGGCCAATCGATGCTGGCCTTCGAGAAGAAGACCGGAAAGCTCGCCTGGAAGTCGCAGGACGAGAAGATGACCCACTCCACGCCCGTGGCCGCCACGCTTCATGGCGTGCGGCAGATCATCTTCTTCATGCAGAGCGGGCTGGTTTCGCTGGCGGCCGACGACGGCCGGGCGCTGTGGAAGTTCGCCTTCCCCTTCAAGGTTTCCACGGCCATCTCGCCCGTCGTGGCCGGCGACGTGGTCTACTGTTCGGCCGCCTACGGCGTGGGCAGCGCGGCCTGCAAGATTCGCAAGCAGGGCGACCAGTTCACGGCCACCGAGATCTGGCGGATCGTCGGCGACAAGGACGTGGCCAACCATTGGAGCACGCCGGTCTACAAAGACGGATACCTGTACGGCATGTTCGGCTTCAAAAAGTTCGGCGTCGGCCCGCTGAAGTGCGTGGAACTGGCCACGGGCAAGGTCAAGTGGGAACAACCCGATTTCGGCCAGGGCAACGTAATCTTGGTGAATGACAAGTTGCTGGCCCTGACCGACGATGGACAACTGGTCGTGGTCGAGGCCACGCCCCGAGCCTACAAGGAGTTGGGGCGCATCAAGGCCGTGGCCGGCAAGTGCTGGACCACGCCCGCCTTGAGCGATGGCCGGCTCTACGTGCGCAGCACCAAGGAGGGCGTCTGCCTCGACGTAGGCTTCAAACGCTAGCGGTAAGTGCCCAGCCATCTCCCGATCGATCGCGTCTCACACAAACAAAGGCGTTTTGCCATGCGACTGTCGAACATCCATCGCCTGTCAACGGTGTTTGTGCTATGGGCTCTCGCCTCGTTCGCTGTGCAGGCCGTGGCTCAGCCCAAGCGTGCCGCCCCGGCCAAACCGCTTCCGGACCTGGCGGACGTCCAGTACGGGCCCCACGAGCGCAATGTGCTCGACCTCTGGAAAGCCAAATCGCCACGACCGACACCCCTGGTGGTCTTCATTCATGGCGGTGGATTTCGGGCCGGCAGCAAGAGTTCCCTGTCGCCGGCTTTGCTGCAGGGGCTGCTCAAGGCAGGCATCTCGGTGGCGGCCATCAACTACCGGCTCTCGCCCGAGGTCTGTTTTCCCGCTCATTACATGGATTGTGCCCGGGCAATCCAGTTCCTGCGATTCAAATCGAAGGAGTGGAACCTCGACCCCAAACGGTTTGGCGCCACGGGCGGCTCGGCCGGGGCAGGCACCTCGCTGTGGCTCGGCTTTCACGACGACATGGCCAACCCCAACAGCGCCGATCCCATCCTGCGCGAGTCGACTCGCCTGAGTTGCATGGCGGTGCTGGGCGCTCAATCGACCTACGATCCGCGCGTGATCAAGCAGATTGTCGGCGGCCGGGCACACGAGCACCCGGCCCTGGAGGGCTTCTACGGACTGAAGCCCGAAGAGTTGGACACGCCGAAGGCCTTCGCACTCTATGAGGCGGCTGCGCCGATCACGCACCTCAGTGCCGGCGATCCGCCGGTCTACGCCTTCTACAACGAACCCCAAGGTCCGCTGCCCGCCGATGCCCGGCCAGGACAAGGCATCCATCACATCAACTTCGGCACCTACCTGAAGGAGCGGATGGACAAGCTGGGGATCGAATGCATCGTGCGTCACAAGGACGACGTTGCCGATCCGAACCAGGAAATAGTCGCTTTCTACGTGCGCCATCTGCATCCCCAGGGCGCAACTTCAGATGCCTTGTGAGCGAAGCCAAAGGCTGCTTTGCTGATGGCCGATCGCCTCGACTTTGACCTCCTTTTCGTCGCCAACCCGGTGGAGCCCCACGCATGAAACGCCGATTCGCCTCTTGTCTGTTTGCCGCCATGCTCCTTGCGATCATGGGCCATTCGGTCATCCGGGCCGAAGAGCCGCGGATCGTTCGCGAGGCGATCGAGTGGTGCAACATCTGGGTGCCGGAAACCAACGAGACGGCCCTGCCCAGGGCGCTGCTGATCGGCGATTCGATCACCCAGGGCTACTATCCCAAGGTGGCCGAGGCGCTCAAGGGCAAGGTTACCGTCGCCCGGATCACCACCTCCAAGTCGATCGGCGATCCCGTGCTGCTGGCCGAGGTCGCCCTGGTCCTGGGCCAATACCGTTTCGACGTGGTGCACTTCAACAACGGCCTGCACGGCTGGGGCTACAGTGAGGAGGAGTACCAGAAGCACTTTCCCGAACTGCTGGCCACGATCCACAAGCACGCCCCCCAGGCCAAGTTGATCTGGGCCACGATCACGCCCATGCGCAACCGCGAGGACCTGAGCCTCTTCGACGATCGCACCCAGCGCGTCACGGCGCGCAACACGATTGCCGCGCAAATCGTCGGCCGCGAAAAGATCGCCGTGAACGACCTTTACGGCCTGGTCAAGGACCATCCGGAATACTGGTCCAAGGACGGCGTGCACTTCAACTCCAAGGGCACGACGGCCGAGTCCGAACAAGTGGCCAGGTTCATTCTGGACGCTCTCAAGTGACACCGGCTCGTGACCACACATCGCGATGAAAGGCTCTTCGTGCTCTCAATCCTGGCTTGGATCAGCGTTCTTGCCGTTTCTGCTCCCGATTCGGTGGCCGGCACGGCCGGCAGTGTCCGCCCCCTGCATCAGTGGCAGCCGTGCGAATTGGTCTTCCAGGCGGCTGCCGACTGTGCCGATCCGTTTGACCCGGCCGTCGACTTCCATGCCGTCTTCACCGGCCCGCAAGGCGCGCGTTTGACGATCCCCGGTTTCTGGGACGGCGATCGCACCTGGAAGATCCGCTTCACACCCACGGCCGCAGGCACTTGGGAATACCGCACTTCCTCTGCAAACCGAACCGACCGGGGCCTGCACGACCGGCAAGGGCGCCTGGCGGTCCAACCGCCCACCAACGAGACGCTCTTGCGCCGCCACGGCGGTTTTCTCCGGGTTAGCGACAATCGCCGTTACCTGACCTACAGCGATGGCACGCCCTTCTTCTGGCTGGGCGACACCTGGTGGCAGTGCCCTTCGGCCTATGTGCCGCTGGCTCAATTTGAGCGCCTCATCGACCTGCGCGCGAAGCAAGGCTACACCGTGTTTCAGGCGCACGGCCACCGCGCGCTCCGTGCCGACGGGCCGAATGTCTTCGAGGCCATAGCAACCGCCACGCCGCAGGCCCTGGCCTACTGGCGCGAGGTGGACCAGTACTTCGCCTATGCCGAAGAGAAAGGCCTGCTGGGGGTGATGGGCTTCGCCGGCCATGCCTTGCTCGACCCGATCGGCCTGCAGGATCTCAAACGCCTGTGGCGCTACTATCTGGCGCGCTACGGTGCCTATCCCATCACATTCCTCATCACCCAGGAGTACAACGCCAATATCGGCAAGCTCCAGCAGCGGCTTCCCAAGCTGCTGGCCCTGGGCCAGTTCATCCACGACGTTGATCCTTACCGTCGCGCCATGAGCGTGCACCCCTGGACCATCGCTCGCGAACAACGCGAGGCATGGAACGAACCGTGGCATGACTTCATCATGCTCCAGGCCGGTCACCGCGTGTTCACCAATGTCAAGCGATACGGCGAGTTCTACGCAGCGGCCACCTTCAAGCCGATGATCGAAAGCGAAGGCAATTACGAGGGCTTCGTGGGAAAGGACTTCCCGGTCGACGCAGCCGCCGTGCGACGCACCGCCTACTCGGCGATCCAGGCCGGTTGCTGCGGCTTCACCTACGGCGCCCAGGGTCTGTACGCCGGCGTGCAGGACAAAGCCGAGCCCTTCAACACGCCGCGCTGGGGCCCAGTGCTCACGTGGGAAGAGGGCTTGATGCTGCCCGGCGGCGCGCAGATGCAGCACCTCCGCGCCTGCTACGAATCGCTTGCCTGGTGGCGGCTCGAGCCGTGCCCGGACGCGGTTCCCGGAACCCGAGTCCTTGTCAAGGCCGAAGGCCAGCGAGCGCTGCTGCTGTACTTCCTCGCCGGCGATCCCCCGGCAAACGCCAGGCTCGCACGGATCCCACCCGGCAATCGCTACCACGCCGCATGGTTCGACCCGCGCAATGGCCAGAAGACGGTCGTGAGTGAACCGCTGACGGCCGATGCGCAAGGCCTGCCCTTGCCGGCAAAGCCCGACAAAGAGGACTGGGTCCTTCTGCTCACTTCTTCGAGCCCTCGGCCTTGACGGCTACGCGGCGCTGCTGGAGCAGCCACTCGTACAGTTCCGGATTGGCGTAGGTCTGGGTCCAGGAGTCGTGCTGGGCCTCGGGATAGATGGTCAGCTTTGCGTTGCCGCCGAGCTTCTGCAGCGCCGCGACCATCTGCTCCGAGCGTTCCGGCAAGACGACCCGATCCTTGGCGCCGTGAAAGACCCAGGCCGGAATGTGGGCCACGAGCTTCACCTTCAGCGTCTCGCCACCGCCGCAGATCGGCGCGATCGCCGCCAACCGCTTGGGTTGGTAGGCGGCCAAGGCCCAGGTGCCAAACCCGCCCATGCTCAGGCCGGTCACATAGATCCGATCCTGGTCGATTCTGTGCTTTTCGACAATCTCGTCCAGCAGCGCCGTCAACTCGATGGGTTCCCACCAGCGTTCGGCCGGGCACTGCGGTGCCACGACCACAAAAGGAAACTGCTGGCCGGCTTCAATCAACTTGGGTGGTCCGTGCTTCTTAACCGAATCCAGGTTGTCGCCCCGCTCGCCGGCTCCATGCAGGAACAGCAACAGCGGCCAGGCCGGCTTCTCGGCATAGTCCTTCGGCAAGTACAGCAAGTACTTCAGGCTGACCTTGACGGTCCGCTCCAGCTCGCAGGCCTGCAGACCAGGAGCAGCCCCGCTCGGAGCCTGGGGCTCGGCCGCCCGGACCGCCAGCGCCGACATGAGCACCACCAGCAGCGTGACTCGCGAAAACGACGTTGTCATGTTGTTCATCCCTACAGAATTAGGCAGGATCTCGACCATTTCGGCCGCAACCCCTGGCAGCGGCTTCCGCCATGGTAGCGGTCCCCGCATTCTCCATCCTCCAGCCGCCGTGTCAACCGACAATCGGTGACGGTCCTCGACTCCCCCCGGTTGCCCGATCCAAGAACCTGAAGGCACGGGGACAGCGGGGCAAAGAGGCAAAGGGTCAAAGGGACAACCCGATCACCCAAGGCCCCGGGCACAAGCGGTTCCCCTCGGCATCCTGTGGCGCACGCTGCTGTCGGCTCGCAATGTCGTCTTTCGCTCCCGCGAATGCGAGAGAAATCGCTCGCCAGGGTGCTGGTGTCACGCGTGGGCAGGCAGGGGCCGCTGCCCAGGCATGCCAGATCCAGCGAACTACGTGTCCGCCCTTCTGCCCGCCGCTCCACGTTCATGCATGGCCTTTCTTGACGCCCCAACACCGCGTACCAAGCCACGCCTTCACGGCAAATGCGCGTCTTCCCGTAGCAAGCAAAACGCTCAGTTGTTTAGCAATTCGACGGCAACGAGGATCCGACGCTTGTTCCGGACAATACAGCACGAACGCATTCTCCTTCGCAAGCCGAACGCCCTTGGCTCGAACAGCATACCATTCCCCGTCCAGCAGATCCTGTGTGGCACGGCAATCATGGAGTTCCCAAAGCCCCATTTTCGCAAGCCTTGAGACCACTGAGCGGACGAAGCTTGGGTTGCACCTTAACTCGCCTTCCCACACTGGCGCGGATATCAGATCGTCTCCCACGCGTTCCAGATTAACCTCCCGACGCAGAATGATGCCGGTGTCGCCGCGTTCCATAAGACAAATGAATCGCCTGTTATGACTCGCTTCACACGCAAAGTACTCAACTTCGATGCCGACTCCTGTAATCTTGTCAAGCGGGTCCTCCTTGACGATGGAGTCTTGGCCGGTTCGCGCAAAGGTCGCGTGCCAGGAGAAAGTCTCCACGATCATCCTCGCTTTCCAGTTTTGAGTAGTACAGGCCAGATCGAGCGCGCCATCGTCGGCCGTGGAGTCCTGCATGTCGGAGTCCAGCCCCAGATCGGTGTAGCTCAGGCCGTATTGGGCGAGGATCGTCGCCGCCTGGCTGGCGGTCAGGTCTGGGTGTCACGAACGAGAGTCGTCGACTCGTTCATGACTCATATCAAAGGGCTATACTCCCGTTTTCTGAATTGCTTTTGTCCGTCTTCTTCGGCCGATCCCACCGTATTTCGCAGCCCCAAGGAAGAACAGCCACCAGTCGTTCGTACTGGTCTTCCGTAATCCTGATGTCGCTAACCAAGAGGTCTTCCAACTTTGACAACATTCGCAGCTTCAGGAGTCCTTCGGCTGTAACACGCGTTCCAGCAAGCGACAACTCCCTGAGCTGAGGCATCGTTGCGAGCACATCAAGACTGGAGTCATCCACTAGGGTGTGTCCGAGACCAAGCCCCTCCAGGTTCTTAAGTCCGGTGAGATACCTGAGGCCAGGTCCGCGTACCTTCGTACCCTTCAGGTTCAGAGATTTCAGGTGTTCGAGCGTTGCCAGGTGCGCCATTGCAGCATCGTCGATCTGGGTCCACGCGACACTGAGTCTCTCCACACGACTCGCCGTCTTCAAGGCGACTGCCCCGGTATTGGTGATCGTAGCCAGGTTCAGACCTAAGTCATAGATTCGCGTCCCGCCAATCGTCACGGCTCGTTGCAGCAATTCATCAGAGAAACCTGAGTAGAAGTGAATGAAGATCCAGTGACGCCCTGAGATGCCACCATGCCCTCCCAAGGCTTCGAGCCTCGCAAGCACGGCCTCGTCTTGGCTGCGTTCCCATCGAACGATCCCCAGCACCGCGGCGCTCCCTGCAAGCGGAACTCCGATCAGGATCGCAAGCGAGTACCACAAGCGTTTGCGTGTGAGCCAGCCCATGCCAGGCGTCTCCTCCTCGATGATGAACAACCGGAGGGCCTCCCGATGGTCGGCCTCACGGCAGTACTTACCTGAGACGCAACCATCGTAACCATTCGGAGTCAATCCAAACAACCGGGCATTGGATGGAACCAGTGCATTTTGCATGAAGCGGAAACCCTTTGCCCCTCTGTGCCTTGTGCCTT
>CALARR010000351.1 GCA_937889015.1 uncultured Planctomycetales bacterium
AGCCCTTCCAACTCGACGGTCCGGGTCCAGAGCTCTTCCAGGCTGTCGAGGTGTTTCAGACTGGTGTCGCAGAACGTGCGTTGCGTGGTCAAGAGCGTGAGGTAGTCGATCTCCCCATGCCGGTATCCGGCCAGGGTCAGTTCCAGCGATTGTTGGGCATGTGGCAAGATGGTGGTGGCGTATTTCTCTGCGCGTCGCCGGGCGTTGAGGTATTGCTGGAAGACGGTGGCCAGCCGTTCGCGAAGAGCCAACTCCACGCGCCGCAACTCACCCTGGGCTGAGGCCACCGCGGCCTGGGCCCTGAGGATGTTGCCTTGGTTGCGGCTGAAGATGGGAATCGCCACGCCCACTTCCAGATCGACGACGGTGTAGCGGCTCATGGAGTCGTACTTCACGGCGCTACCCAGGTCGACGTTCGGAACACGTTCGGCGCATTGGAGGGCCACGTCGCAGCGCGCACGATCCAGGGCGGAGCGGGCCTGGGCCAATTCGGGACTCTGCGACAAGATCCGGGCCAGCGATTCCTCCCAGGTCAGTTCGGGGAGGTCGCTCGTCGGGTCGCCGGCCAAGGGAGCGGGGGCGATCTCCGGCCGCCCGAGCACGGCCGCCAGGCGCCGCCAGGCCGCCTGGTATCGATCTTCCGCCTCGCTCAAGTCGAGTTGGACCTTCTCCGCTTCGATGCCGGCCTGCAAAACCGTGACTTGCGAGGCTTCGGCCGCGGCTTTGAGTTGTTGCGTGGCCTTCAGGCTCTGTTGTTCGATGGCCACAAGCTGCTGGTTGACTTCGATTCGCTTTTGGGCCAGGAGGGCTTCGTAGTATCCAATACGCACGTCATTTTGGACGCGTTGCTGCTGGGCCTGGAGGGCAAAGCGGGCCTGCTGAATTTCGTGGCAGGCGACGGCCTGGCCCCAGCGCAGCTTGCCAGCAGTGACGAGTTCCTGGCCCAGAAAAGCGCCTTGAAACCCCTCCGTGCCCTGGTTGCCGATTTCGTCGGCTTTGTAGCCGAGAACCGGATTCGGATAGAGTCCAGCTTGAAGGTGGTTGCCCTGGGCCGCCTGAACGGCCATCGAGGCCTGGATCAACGTGGGGTTGCAAGCTAAGGCGATTTGTATCAAGTCATCGAGGGTCAACACGGAGACCGCAGCGGCTGACTGCAGCAGAGGATCGCGATTGGCCTCGGCGGGTCGCTGCGTGGTGGGTGGTTGGATCCAGGAATGGGCGAGGATCGGTTGCGGCGCAATCAGGACGCCTGGCACTGGGGCGGTTGACGTGGATGGGGCCTCGGGCTCTGATCCGATTGTCGTAACCCATTGTGAAAACAGGAGAAACAGCAATGTCAACCAGCCCCAGACGTGTCGCGTGCGCATACGATCTCTCCTCGGCATTCGCTCCTTCCCTTAGGATCGGTTGTAGCGAATGTCCGAGTGGAGATAATCGTTTTGGTTGTATGGGTAGTCTGGGATACTCCTGCTTTGCGGAGGCTGCGGTTGGGGCAGGAGTGTCTGGCGTCAGTCCCACCACCAGAACTCGGCTGGCGGGGCTTTGGGTGGGACGGCCAGCGCAGGCCGCGGCAGGCCTTCCACGGCCATGCTTTTCCGGGCCAGCAAGGGCAGGGGATTAGCGGACACCCCGCCGCTGACGCCGGCCAGCACATGGACCCGGTTGATCACGCGGTGATTGACCACGCTTTCGACGGTCTCTGGCGGCGGGGCCAACTCGACAGGGATGGCCTGGGCATCACGGAATCCGGCCGCCGGCCAACCGACGGCCAGATCTAGCCGCTCCTGGCCGATCAAGGCGGCCAGCAGGGCCAGGTCGAAGATGTTGCGCAGCTCGGCATAGATCGGATACTTGCCGCAGAGTTCGGCGAAGTTGTCGGTGAAGCTCTGGGCGAACTTGCGGTTGATCGCCTCGCTTTGGCCCGTGTGCACGCGCTGGCCATCGGCGGCCAGCAGTTCATTTTCGCTGAGCACCTTCACGCCCTGACCGCGGAGGGCAAAGGCGCAGCGATCGGCGGTGGCGCCCAAGGCCTCGTAGTGCATGGTGAACCACCAGCGCAGCACTTCCATGGGCGGAGGCGATTGGCCGGCGCGCACCTGGACCAGGTCGAGATAGCTTTCCACGCCTGGCACGCCTTCGGCCAAACCCATGCCGATCAGCTTCATGTGATAGTCGGCTTCGACCAGGACCCGTGCGGCGCGCGTACACGGATCGATTCCGTAGACCGAGACGTCTTGCCGTCCGACGCTGGCTCGCAGGCCGGCGATCCAGGCGGGGCGTTCGCGCGTGGTCAGGGGGCGCTGGCTGGTCTGATCCAGATACTCTTGCACGCGTGCCAGGGCCTCCTGGCGGGGCGTGATGGCGCAGCCGAAACGCAGACTGGGCGAGGTGTGGGCCTGGCGCAACAATACGATGAGGTCGTCCAGACGCAACAAGGGGAATCCGGACTCGACGGCCAGCAGGCGATCGGCCTCGCGCTTCCAGAGTGCTGCGGGGCCGGCTACGACCAGGTCGCCCGACTCGGGGTAGACAAAGACGTAGCGGATGCGCTCCAGCCCGGCCAGGCACTGGATCTCGTCGTCGAGCGTGCGTCCGGCGGCCAGGCGATGCAGAATTTGCCGCTCCAGCCGCGGCAAGGAGACCTTGCGCAACGGCGAGCGAAGGCGCGCGTCGCTTGCCGCCGGGTTCGGTGCGGTCCCGGAGTCGTGCGGCGGAGCGATTTGCGTGGGCTGTTCAGACTGGTGGGAGGAGTTCCGCGGCCTGGGGGCGCTCAACCGCCGCAGGGCGGCAAGGTAGCTGCTGCCTTCCTCGGCCAAGGCCTGTTGGAGGGCGGCGCGCGGGTCGGCCATGACGCCGGTCGGAAAGGGGGCGATCGAGCCTGCGCCGCCCACGCGGTCCCAAGACGCCGGGCGAACCGTGGTCGTGAGCAGTTCGATCAAGCTTTCGAAATCGGCCTGGGTGGCGCCTCCTTGGCCGCCTTGGGAGGGAAACAGGGGGTCGCCGGTTCCCAATCCGGGTTGAGCAGGACTGCCGGTCATCTGCCCCAGGGCCGAAGAGCCCCAGGGCAACTCGGTGGCCAGCGCCGAAAGGAGAGCCAAAGACAGCCCTCCGACCAGGAGCCGCAACGGATGCAAGAAAATGCGCATGGACGTGCCTCCTCCGCCTGTTCCTCGCCTCTGCGCGAACCGAGGGGGGACAGCCCCTTGATCGCGGCGGCGGAGTCCCGATGCAGAGAGGGCACGCACTTCGCCGCAAGAAAGGGACTGTCCTCGCAAACCTCGTCTGGCCCAGCCCTCACTATCTCCGTTTTGGCGAACGACGCAAGCAATCTGTGGTGGGGGTGACATTCGACTGTCGACAAGACGGGGGATATGATTGGCGGCGTGATGGATGCGAAAGGGCAGGGCAGGTAGAGTCTGGAGCAGACGATATGAAACGCGTAACGCACTTGGCGATGGGGCTTGTCTTAGCGATGGCGTGCAGCGCGGAGCGGATCCAGGGTGGTGTGACGGTGATCCCGACCCCTGGCTGCAACAGTTATCGTCTGGCCGCGGTCCGCGCCGGAACCCAGCGGCAGATTGCCGCCGCGACTTACGACAATCGGGTGTGCCTGTTCGATCTTTCCGGCAAGAAACGCTGGGAAGCGGCCGTGGGCGGATTCGTGTTCGACCTGGCTGCCGGCGCCGTGGATGGCAGCGGACGCGACGTGATCGCCGTGGCCGCGGCCGATGGCTGGGTGTACCTTTTCGGGCTTGACGGCCAATTGCGATGGAAGCAGGACCTGCTGGCGCCTGTCTACCAGGTGGCTTTTGCGCGGTTGGATGGTCGCATGCCGGTGGTGCTTGCCAGCGGGATCAGTCGCGAACTGGTGGCTTTCTCGCTGGCGGGCGAACGCCTGGCCACGGCCAAGCTCAACGGCGCGGGCCGAATGATGCGCGCCGGCGACTTCGATGGCGACGGCGCTGACGAGGTGGCCGTGCTGCCCATTCGCGGTCAGGCCCAGGACGTGTGCTTCTTCAAGGGCAACAGGCTGCTGAAGGTGAAGGAGACGCTCTCCAGCAACGTCATTCCCTGGGATCCAGAAAAGCGAAGGAGCAAAGACACTGGCGAGAACTTCCGCAAAGGCAAGCGGACGTGGAGCGGTCAGACCCTGAAGAAGGCCAACGGCACCGTGGCCAACCTGGACGGCAAGGGGGGCGCGGAACTGATCTACAGTCCGGGGGCCTACACGTTGCAAGGCAAAGCGCGCCAGGTGCTGGCCCTGCCCGAGACCTACAAGGTCGCCAGCTACGACTATTACTACAACATGCGTTTGGTGGCTGCGGGCGATCTGACGGCCAACCCTGGTGCGGAGATCGTGGTGGTGGAAGGGCCGCAGATTGGGTTGTACAGCGCGTCGGGCGAGGAGTTGGGGCGGTGCGTGGCGTCCCAAGGATTCACCGACGTGGTCTATCTGCCGGGCCAGCCGCACGGCAGCGTGCTTTTGGGGTCCAGCCCCAATGGCGACGACAATCTGTATCGGCTGAGTTTTGAGCCGGGGTGGGGGAAGGCGCTGGCGGCCTTGCCGCGGCAGGGATTCATGGCTCGGACCGGGCAGATGCTGAAGGAGTTGGGTGACTCGGCCGCCGCCTGGCGCGGCGAACCGATGCCGGGCGCGGATGGACCTTTTGACGTGGTGGTGCGTCATCACATGTGGAGCGGGTTTGATTTGGAGAAGATCGATTCGTGGATGGCGGAGGTGCGGGACTATGAGAAGCAGTTTCCGTACAAACGGATTCGATTTGCGACGGCCTTCTGGCCGGGCGAGGACGCCGCGCTGCTCCGTCCGGACGGCAAGCCTTGGGGCCGGGACCAGCGGCTGGCGCATGACCTGACGCGTGCGCAGATCGTGGCTGGGGCGCAACGCTTTGAGTCGGCCGGGTGCCATTTCTGGGTGCAGGTGGGGCACGGCTGCGATCCACACCTGGAGGTGGCCACGGTGGCCGCGATCCTGGAGGCAGCGCCCCAGACGTGCCTGGGCTTCATCAGTGCCGAGGACGAACAGCTTGATGACGTGGTGTACTATTTCCAGCATCACGTGGGCCCGATTCTGGATCTGTGTGTGAAACACGGCAAACGGTTCATTCCGCGCAACAAGGACGTGTGGTGGGCCCACTGGCCGGCCGATCCGGCGTTGCGAGAACGGATCTTCGACGGACGTTACCGCGCGGTGCTGCTGCCTTCGGTGGAGGACAGCAACTCGCGCAGCCCGGAAGTGAACCTGGCGGCGCGCGTGGGATTGTGGCTCGACGGACAGGTCGATGATTGGGCCAGTCGCTGCTCGGCCGATTGGTTCTGCGCGAGCCGCGCGTGGGAATGGGAGTACGTGATGACCGGCCATCCCCAGTTGCGCTACTACGTGTCGCAAGCGATGCTCGGCGCGCGGGTGTTCATGTTGCTCAACGGCGAACGCGAGAATCGCAGCGACCGTTGGACACGCGTGGGCCGTGAAGGCACGGCGACCTTCCTGCACCTGTTGGGCAAAGGGGTGATCGGTCCGCCGCGCCGCGAGCAGTTGCAGGCGATTTCTCCGGTGGCCGTGGTCTTGCAGCAGCCGAGCGAACGATTCCAGCGGCATGGGGCCAACGGGCATCACGAGGAGCATTGGGGCGCCGACGGCAGCGATGCCCAGACCTGGGCCTTCGACCGGCTCGACACCTACTGGGCCATGGCGCCGCTGCCGGCGACCGATGTGACCACGTATCTGTGGGGCCACACTCGCCGCGACGCGGCCCATGTACCGGTCACGGCTGCACACGGTTTCGTGTGCTTATTGCCGGGCGGACCGCCGCGCACCGCGCAGCGTTGGAGCACGCTGTGGACGACCGACGGGGACAGCCTGAACAAGGCCGGCCGGCCGTATTCGCTGACCGAAGCGCGCCAGGCCCTGTTGGCCGATCTGGCCGCCGGCGCCAAGCAGCAACCGCTGGCAGTCCAGGGGCGGGTCTTTTGCCAGATTGTCGCCCTGGCGCCGGATTGGCTGCTAGTGGCGTTGGTCGATCCAGGCTGGTTGGATCCGGCCGACCGCGAGGTGACTCTGACGCCGCAGGAGGGCCAGACGTGGAAGTTGAAGGACCGATTGAGCGGGCAGGACTTGGGTGAACTGGGCGGGGCGGCGAAGATCGCCGTATGTGCTGGTGGATTGAGACTCGTGGAGTGCCGGAAAACGAGGTAGAGACCGAAGCGGGCGTCGGTTTTTGATGGTCGTCAAAGTCAGCCTGGTTTTCCTGGTTGTGGTAGGCTGGGCAGGCCTGGGCGACCGAAAGCTGTGGCGATAAGTCCCTGAACCATGGGCCTGGATCGGGCCGATTGGCATAGGTGTCCGATTCTTGCTCCCAGGGGACGCTCCGCATGGAAACCGGGCCGCAACGACTGGAACTCTTGATCGACCTGGAACAGCGTCAGGAGGATCTCCTCCGGCGTATCGAGGAACTCGACAGGCGGGTGGAGCAGGTTCTCGCCGATTTTCTCGGCACGGCCGTGCCGCAACCGGTGCGCGAGGCGGCCTGACCCGCTCTTCTTGGGCGTTAGTGCTGCCGATCGAGCCGGCCGGACTTGCGGATGGCCTGCCACAAGCGCAGGCCGAGCACGAGGCTCAGCGCCGCGCCCAAGGCGCCGAAGATCGATACCTCGTGGAACACCGGCCAGACTTGACGGCTTAAGAGGAGCGTCGAGCCGAGGAACAGGGCGCTGGTCATCATTCCCAGGACCAGGCGATTGACCGAGGGTTCGAGTCCACGATGGTCGAGGTGGATGTCGAAGCGCCCGGTCTGCACCTGGTCGATGATTTCGCTCAGGCCGCGCGGGAGCACGCGCAGCAGGTGTTCCAGCTCGGAGTAAAGACGGCGGAGCTTGCGCATCTGCCGGCCGGGGGAAAGGCGTTGCATGAGCAAGCGGCGTCGATACGGGCCCATCAGTTCCATGAGACTGCACTTCGGGCTGAGTTGGCGGACCGTGCCGTCGAGGGTCACGAGGACCTTGATGAGCAGCGCCAGCCGTGCGGGGAGCATGATCCCGTAACGCCAGAAGATCTCGGTCATCTCCGTTAGGGCCCCGGCGATGTCGAAACGGTCCAGCGACTGATTGGCGTAGAAGTTCACGAAATCGGCCACGTCGAGGCTCAATGCGGCACGGTCCAATTCCGGCGGGACGGAACCCACGCGCATCACGATTGACGTTAGGTGTTCGGCGTCCAGGTTGGTGATCGCCAGGAGCATCTCGGTGATGTCTTCCTGAAGCTGTTCGTCGATGCGTCCCACCATGCCGAAATCCAGCAGGCCGATCACACTGCCGTCCATGAGCAGGATGTTGCCCGGATGCGGATCGGCGTGGTAGAAGCCATTCGCGAAGATCATGGCGAGAAAGATGTCGGCGCCGCGGTGTGCGACCTGGTCCGGATCGATACCGGCGGCGGTCAGGCCCGGAATGTCCGAGAGCTTGGTGCCCTCGAGGAGTTCCATGGTCAGCACGCGGGCCGAGGAAAGCTCGGGGTAGACGGTGGGAATGCGGACCGTTGGATCGTGGCCGAAATCGCGGGCAAACTGCTGGATGTTGCGCAATTCGCGCTCGAAATCCAACTCGCGCCGCAGCGAACGACGGAACTCGGCCACCATGGCGCGCGGACGAAAATTGCGGAATTCGGGGATTCGCTCGGCGAGCGTCGCCATGCCGGCCAGGATGTCCAAGTCGACTTCGACTTTGTGTTGAATGTCGGCATGCTGAACCTTGATCACAACGGCCTGGCCGGACACCAGTCGGGCGCGATGCACCTGACCGATGGATGCCGAGGCCATCGCATGCTCGTGGAAGTCGCTGAAGAGCTTGTCGACGGGCTGGCCTAATTCCTGGGCGATCAGGGCGCGGACGGTTTCCGGGAGATCGGCGGGTACGTTTTCCTGCAATTGCTGCAGTTCGGTGGCCATTTCCATACCGACCATGTCGGGACGGGTGCTGAGCAACTGACCGAGCTTGATGAAGGTCGGCCCCAACTCAGCCATGGCCATGCGGACGCGGGCGCGCCAGGGGTGGCGTGCGATCGCTTCTCCGCCGGCATCGCGGAAGAGATCCTTGGCGAACTCGGGCCCCAGCCGGCCGATCCAATTGGCCAGGCCATATCGGCTGAGCACGCTGAGGATCTCGCGCCAGCGGTTGACATGGTGATAGATTTGGGGAATCGAGGTGATTCGCATAGTCTCAATCTACATAGCGGTGGGTGGAAAGGCCATGTGATTCCGCGAGGCATGGCGACGGGGGCATGGCCACCGGATTGGCGGGAGCGAACCGACGTCGAAAACGTGACGTAAGCTAAAGGCGGCGTGGGCCTTGGTGAGTCGCGTGGTGTGCAGTGGGACTCTGGTCTGAGGTGGGGGCGCGAAAATTCCAGTTGGTGGTGGGTTGAAGGGGCGTTGGGTGCCGATATAATGCTCTTGTTCGATCTGTGACACGCCTGGAGCGACTGGCCACGGGCGGGAAAAAAACGCAGGAAGAACGGATTTGCCCCTTTGACACCTGGGGCCGCGGCCAGTATATTTGGTTTTTCGCTTGAGGCGACCAAGAGTTTGTAGAGGCAACTTGCGAAGATGGACAGGGGCTGATTTCCAGGTGATGGAAGTCGCCCCCTGTCAATCTGACAGGCAAGGGCAAGCTGCCTCGCGAGAGGGGTTTGCCTTTGAAGGTTCTTTGACAATTCGGTTGTGGTACAAAGTGGCGTCTCAAGAATGACCGCTTTGGTGTGCAAGCACTGAAGCGGCTTCCGAGAGCAGCTTAGCAGCGGACTTTTGATCGCGAAGGTCGCAGAGCCGACGCGAGAGAGAGTCAGGAATCGTTACTTGAGCCAGGCGGCATTTTGGTGTCGTTTGGTTCGGGTAGCTACCACTTGGGCCGCTTTTCAAGATCGGGATCGCGAGGTTCCGGTGTTGGAGGGTTGGATCCATGTGGCCAAGCTACTAAGGGCACATGGGGGATGTCTTGGCGTCAGGAGCCTTTGAAGGGCGTGGAAGACTGCGATAAGCCTGGGGAAGCTGTCAAACGAGCGTTGATCCCGGGATACCCGAACTAATGCACACTGAATCCATAGGTGTGCATCGCTAACGCGGCAAACTGAAACATCTCAGTAACCGCAGGAAAAGAAAGAAAACTCGATTTCCCCAGTAGTGGCGAGCGAAAAGGAAATAGCCCAAACCGCGGAGGTTTTCCTCTGCGGGGTTGTAGGGCCTCTTACATGGGAGTTACCAAGCGATTGACTAGCAGAACCGGTCAGGAAAGCCGGGCCATAGAGGGTGACAGCCCCGTATGCGAAAGTCAGATCGTCTCCCGAGAGGTACCTGAGTAGGTCGGGGCACGTGAAACCCCGACTGAATCCACGGGGACCATCCCGTAAGGCTAAATACTCCCTGACGACCGATAGCGAACTCAGTAGCGCGAGTGAAAGATGGGAAGAACCCCTGCTAGGGGAGGATACTGAACCTGAAACCATGTGCCTACAAGCGGTCGGAGCGCTATGCCCTTCGGGGAATGCGTGACGGCGTGCCTTTTGCATAATGATCCGGCGAGTTACCGTCGGCGGCTTGGTTAAGGCCTTACGGGCCGAAGCCGCAGGGAAACCGAGTCTGAATAGGGCGATATGTCGACGGCGGTAGACGCGAAACTGCGTGAACTACCCATGAGCAGGTTGAAGCGCGGGTTATACCGCGTGGA
>CALARR010000352.1 GCA_937889015.1 uncultured Planctomycetales bacterium
GGGCGGTTATGGGATCGGTCCTTGTGCGTCATGGTCCACTCGCCAGCAGGAGATCGTTTTGTCCGACTTACCCGAGATCCGCCTGAAGCCCAAGAAGCAGGGCACGTTTCTGGCCCGGCACCCGTGGGTGCTGGCCAAATCGATCGAAGTTCCGCAAACGCCTCCGGCGGACGGCGCGGCGGTGGACGTGGTGTTGCCGGACGGCAAGTGGCTGGCGCGGGGGATCTACAACGGCCAGAGCCACATTCGCGTGCGGCTGTACAGTTGGCAACGAGACGTGCCCCTGGACGAGGCTTTTTGGCGTCACCGTCTGCGTGCGGCGATCGAGCTGCGGCGGCAGATCGGCTACGACCGGGCCGACGGCGCGGCGCGGCTGGTGTTCAGCGAGGCGGATGGCCTGGGCGGGCTGATCGTGGATCGCTATCGCGACCATCTGGTGGTGCAGTGGACGGCCCTGGCCATGGCCGCGCGGCGCGAGCTGATCGTGTCGCTGCTGGCGGAGTTGCTGCAGCCGCGGGGCATCACCTGGCGCACCGACCGCAAGATCGCCGCAGCGGAGGGCATGGAGATGGCCGAGGGGGCTGCTTGGGGCGAGCCTTTGCCGGGCCGGATGCCCCTGGAAGAGAACGGCGTGCTGTTCGAGGTGGAACTGGGCGAAGGGCAGAAGACGGGCTACTACCTGGACCAGCGCGAGAACCACGCGGCGGCGGCGGCCTGCCTGCGCGGCCGGAGCGTGCTGGACATGTTCTGCTACGTGGGCGGCTTCAGCCTGACCGCAGCCAAGGCCGGCGCGCAGAGCGTGCTGGGCATCGACAGCAGCCAGCGGGCCGTGGAGCGCGCGCAGGCCAATGCGGCCTTGAACGGTCTGGAGCAGGTGCGTTTCGAGGTGGGGGAGGGCTTTCGGGCGATGGAAGAGCTGCTGGCCGCCGGGCGGCGGTTTGGGGGCGTGGTCCTCGACCCACCGCGATTTGCCCCCAGTCGCGTGGCCCTGGATCAGGCCTTGCGCGCCTATCATCGGCTCAATCGGCTGGGCGTGCAGTTGCTAGAGCCGGGTGGAATCCTGGTCACGTGCAGTTGCTCGGGCCGGGTCAGTCGGGACGAGTTCCGGCAGATGCTGGTCGGCGTATCGCGCAAGACGCGGCGCGAGATCCAAGTCCTGCAACAGCGCGGCGCAGCGCCCGACCACCCCGTGCATCTCTCGGTCCCCGAGACCGAGTATCTGAAGTGTTTCATTTGCCGGGTGGAGTGAGCGCGCGGCGGGCGCGACCGGAACGCGTCACTTCCTCCGCTGATTTGACTTGTCCCGGCCGAGGCTCTATTTTGGAAATCGATCCCAGGCACCTTGGCCAGGCGAATGCCGTCTGGCTTGGCTGTGACGGCGTGGGATCGGTTCTGGGACGTCTGTTGAAGGGTCTTTCTGCCGGGAGGCATCTGCCATGAACAAATCGCTGTTCTGCTTGGGGCTGATGGTCGCGTGGCTGGCGCCGGTGTTCGCATGCGGCGAGTGGACCGTGTGGACCGTGAAGCCCACGCAACGCGTGCTGCGCGAAGACCCCGCGGGGCGTGGAACGGCGGTCTCACTGTCCGCCGCGCGGAACGAGTGGGAAGGCTTCCAGATTCTGATGCGCTGCGACGCACCGGTGAAGGATGTGCAACTCAAGGCGGGGAGTTTTACGGGGACCGACGGCAAGCCGCTGGAAGGGGTGCGGAGCGTGCTCTATCGGCAGCACCAGTTGTACCTGGCCGATCCCACGATTCGCAACGACGCCTTCAAGCCCGGCTGGTATCCCGACCCGTTGATTCCCGTGGTGCATCCGCAGACCGGCAAGCCTTTGCGCGGGGCGCGCTTTTCGGCGATGCCCTTCGACGTGCCGGCGGAGCAGACGCACGGCTTTTGGGTGGACGTGTATGTGCCGGCGCAGGCCAAGGCGGGGCAGTATCGGGCCAAGTTCCGGGTGACGGCGGCCGAGGGGCAGAGCGTGGAGGTGCCGGTAACGCTGAACGTGTGGGACTTCGAATTGCCCGCGACTCCGGCGATGTACACCGCCCTGGGCTCGCCGGCGGAGCGCATGCGGGCCTTCTATGCGAAGCAGGAGAAAGCAGGCAAGCTGAAGCCGCCAGGGGATTGGAGCGCGGTGGAAGGCCAGGTGGCGCAGATGCTGAGCGAGCACCGGATCAACGCCACGCCGGCGCCCGGCGCTTTGCTGCCGGAGGCCCAGCCCGACGGCACGTACCGCATTGCGCGCGAGCAGATCAAGGCTTTCCGCGAATTCGTGGATCGCTATCACATCAACGCCTATCCGATTGGGCACGCGCGCTCGGTGGTCAAGGACCCCGACGCCGAACGTCCGAAGTTGCAGGCCTGGCTGGCGGCCTGGGACCGGGCGATCGCGGAGTTGGACCGTGCGCAGGTGGTCTTCTACATGTATCTGAAGGATGAGCCCAACGACGAAGAGGCCTATCGCTACGTGCAGAAGTGGGGGCGCGCGATCCGGGCGACGAAGACGGCGGTCAAGATGCTGGTGGTGGAGCAGACCTGGACGCAAAACGAGCAGTGGGGCGACCTGTACGGTGCGGTCGACATCTGGTGCCCGTTGTTCTCGCTGTTCAAGGAAGAGAGCGCCGTCAAACGGCAGGCCCTGGGCGAGATGGTGTGGACCTACACGGCCCTGTGCCAGCGGGACAAGACCCCGTGGTGGCACATCGACTATCCGTTGTTGAACTACCGCGTGCCGGCGTGGATTGCCTGGCGGTATCGCATTCGGGGGCTGTTGTACTGGGGCGGGATGGTGCACTGGTCGGGTGTGGAGGATCCGTGGAGCGATCCCAAGACGCTCGATCGGCGGAACCGCGGCAAGGGGCAACTATACAACGGCGAGGGGACGATCGTGTATCCGGGGCGCGACGTGGGCTATGAGGGCATCGCCCCCAGCCTGCGACTGAAGGCGCTGCGCGACAGCGTCGAGGACTACGAGTACCTGGCCCTGCTGGAGCGGATGGGCAAGGCGACCGAGGCCCAGAAGATCATCCTGCCACTGGCCGGTTCCTGGTTCCAGTGGGAACAGGATCCGGCCGCCTATGAGGCGGCGCGCGGCAAGTTGGCCCAACTGATTGTTGGCGGCGGCAAGAAGTGATGTTTCGCGGGGAACAGGCCGCCGGGCCTGACGGCAAGAGCCGATCTGTTGGGTCCGGCATGGCCCATGCACGGAGGGCCGGGATCGGGTGGGGCGCGCTACGCTCGCCCCGCCCTACGATGCTGTCATTCTGAGAAGCGAAGAATCCGCCCCGTTCGAGATCCTTCGCTGCGCTTCTGGATGATCTGGCGTGGGCTTAGCGGACCTTGCGGACCACGCCTTCGACGATGCCGACCACGCGCGCGTCTTTGACGAAGATGGGCTTCATCGTGGAGTTGGCCGGCTCCAGGCGGATGCGGTTCTTTTCCGGGAACCAGCGCTTGAGCGTGGCCTCGTTCTCGTCGGTGATGGCGACCACGATCTGCCCCTTGGAGGCCGTCTTCTGGCGCCGGATGACGACGTAGTCTCCATCGGCGATCTGATCCTCGATCATCGAGTCGCCATGCACCTGGAGCAGGAACAGATCGGCATCGCTGGGGTTGAACAGGTCGTGCAGATCGATGTGTTCCTGTTGCTCCACGGCTTCGTGCAGCACGCCGGCGGCGATGCGGCCGGCCAGGGGCAAGCCGCGCTGCTGGGCCGGTTCGGTGGCCAGTTGGATGGCGCGGGACATGTTGGGTTCGCGGATGATCAGCCCCTTGCGCTCCAGGGCCTTCAGGTGGCACATCACGCCGTTGGGCGAGCGGATGGCGAATTGTTCGCCGATCTCGCGCACGGTAGGGCCGTAGCCTCGCGTACGGATCTTGTCGCGGATAAACTGGTAGACGTCCCGCTGGCGCTGGGTCAGGCTTTCGAACGGTTCCATGACTTGCCCCTGATGGCTTGGGGGTTGGCAGTCCTATCTGGACAAATGATACAATATACACATGTACATAGTCAAGCCCCTTGCTCATCCCTACCTCGGAGGTCCTTCATGAACGTGCGCTTGTCTTGCACCCTTGGCCGTGCCGCGGTCGCGCTGGTGGTGCTGTTGGTCGGAATTCTGGCCAGTCTTCCGGTCCGAGCCCAGGCGCCCGGCAGCGTCCGCGCCGTGGCGCCGATCGTGACTGGCGTGGGACACCCCATGGCCTGCACGGACTACACGCAGGGGAAGGTGTTTCTGGTGTCGGCCGAAGGGCGGGTGGAGTGGGAGTATCCGGCCAAGAGCTGCAACGATCTGTGGGTGCTGCCCAACGGCAATTTGCTGTTCAACACGGGCCATGGCGTGAAGGAGGTGACGCGGCAGAAGGAAGTGGTCTTCCAGTACGACTCGGAGAGCGAGATTTACGCCTGCCAGCGGCTGCCCAACGGCAACACGTTCGTGGGCGAGTGCAACGCGGGCCGGCTGCTGGAACTGGACAGCCAGGCCCAGATCGTCAAGCAGATTCGCCTGCTGCCCGAAGGCACCAACGGCGGACATGCCTATATGCGCAACGCGCGGCAATTGTCCAACGGCAACTACCTGGTGACGCACAATGGCCAGCAGGTGGTGCGCGAGTACAGCCCGGAGGGGAAGGTCGTTTGGGAAGTGGCGGCTGCGGGCGGGCCGCACAGTGCGGTGCGATTTCCTAATGGCAACACACTGATTTCCTGCGGCGACCGGCCGGGAGGGAACCGCGTGTTCGAGGTCGACGCGCAGGGCAAGACGGTCTGGGAGGTGAAGGCCGACGACTTGCCGGGCATCCAATTGAAGTTCATGGCCGGCGTGCAGCGATTGCCCAACGGCAACACGGTGATGTGC
Organism: uncultured Planctomycetales bacterium; assembly: GCA_937889015.1. Classification (GTDB taxonomy): domain Bacteria; phylum Planctomycetota; class Planctomycetia; order Pirellulales; family Thermoguttaceae; genus CALARR01. The sequence continues at coordinate 4,855 of CALARR010000352.1, forward strand.
AACTGGCTGGGGCACCGCCAGTTTGGCACGGGGCCGCACGTGATCGAAGTGACGCCGCAGAAGCAAGTCGTTTGGACCTTTGCCGACCACCAGACGATGCGGACGATCTCCAACGTGCAACTGCTGGATGTGCCCGGCGATGTCACGCGAGGGGAGATCCTGCACTGACGCGTGGCGGCGTTCCTATTGGGTGTCAGAAAAGGAATGTCGTGGCTGTCCGGGCCGTTGCCCGGGAAAACCGGCCTCCCGATGGTCGGCCTAACGGCATTACTTACCTGAGACGCAATAAGCGGCCCGAGCCACGGTTCTCGGAAGGCGAATTCTCTGGTTTGTTTCCCTAGGTCATCACTTCTTCAGAGAGAACAGTACACCATGACTGCGAATCGTTTGTGCGTCTGCCTGGCTGGAGTCTTGTGCGTGTTCGTCTGCGCGGCGCGGGCCGAGAATGCCAACGAGCTTACGGCAGAGGAAAAGCAGGCCGGGTTCGAGTTGTTGTTCAACGGTCGTGATCTGGACGGGTGGGAACACAAGGGCAACTGGCGCGTGGAGGAAGGGGTCCTGTGCCGCGAAGGCCGGGGCGGCTCGCTGACCTACAAGGTGCGTCCGTTGCCCGACGATTTTGAGTTGCGGTTCCGTTGGAAGGTGGGGGAGGGGAGCAACAGCGGTCTGTACTATCGGCCGACGCAATACGAGTACCAGATCCTGGACAACGCCAAGCACGCCGACGGGCAGAATCCGCGGACCAGCGCCGCATCGCTGTACTTCTGCATGCCGCCGTCGAAGGACGCAACCCGGCCGGTGGGCCAGTGGAATGAAGGCCGCGTGGTGTGCAAGGGGACGGTGATTCAGCACTGGCTGAACGGAGAGAAGGTGATCGATTTCGACTACACCGATCCGCGATGGTCCAAGGAGGTGGAGATGCTGCGCCAGCGGGGGGGCGATCTGACGGCGCGCGGGGGCTACTTGTTCTTGCAGGACCACGGCGACCCGGTGTGGTATCAGGGAATCAAGCTGCGCGCCCTGCGGCCGGAAGAACAGATGGACCGGACTCCGATCCAACCGGCCGAGATTTCCGAGGAATTGCAGCAGAAGGAGCAGGAGAAGCTGCGGATGATCCTGGAGCGGCGGAAGAAGGCCCAGGAGAAGGCGGAGACGGGCAAGAAGCCGGCCAAGAATTGACGCGTGGCTGACGCCCTGGACAGGCGCGGGTGCACCGTGGACCGAATGGGGCCGCGCACGTAGAATCCACCCAGGCAGCCCGGGCGACGCGTGATCGGGCGTTCGTGGCGGTCTTGCCGGCAGGGATGCGGGGCAGGTGGAGATTTGGGCGACGAGAAGGGGAGAGGCGAAGATTGTCTGCGCCGTCTGCAAATCGCGGTTTTCCGAAGACGCTGGGGCAGGCGCTGGTGCTGTTGATCCTCGTCGTGTTGCTGCCCTTGCTGGCAGCGGAAGGCGCGATCTATTATTTGTGGTTCCGCGCGCAGAAGGCGGCGGAGATGAACGCCAACCTGGAGGTGGCGCACGGGGTAGCCGCGGCGTTCGAGAACTATGTGCAGGGATTGCACCGCCACCAATTGGCCCTGGGGCTGGCGTTGCTGGAGTTGGACGCGAACCGCGAGCACGAGGGGCTGACCCTGTTGTCGCTCAGCGCCGCCGAATATCCGGCGGTGCGGTGTTGGCTGTGGCTGGATTCCGGAGGTCAGGTTGTCTTCTCCACGGACCGCAGCCGCATCGGGTCGAGGTACGCCGACTTCGATCGGGTGGCGAAAGGGCCGGCAAACGGCCTGGGCGATCTGTCGTCGCCAGAGTCGGCGCTGTTTCCGATATGGCGCCGGATCGACAACGAGTCCGGCCGCCTTTTGGGCGTGGTGCTGGCCGAGGTGGACGGCGATAAGCTGGGCCACCTGGTGCTACAGATCCACCGCACGCACGGAGGGGCTTTTGTGCTCTTCGACGGGCAGGGGCGTCTGGTCTATCGCTATCCCGAGGTGAGCGACTTGCGGCACGATGTTTGGAGAGACGCGGACGCGGTTTTGAAGAAGGCCCTGGAGACGAACCAAGTCCAGGTCGGCGTGTACAACTCGCCGCTGTTTGGCGACCGGCGGTTTGCGGCGCGCGTACCGATCGAGACGCTGGGTTGGGTGGCGGGGGCGGGGCGTCCGGTGGAGCAGGCATTTGCCCTGGCGTTGCGGAGCCTGTGGCTGGTCGGGGCGTTGAACGTCCTGATGGTGCTGCTGTGCCTGGCCGGGGCGGGGCTGTTGAGCCGCCGGATCGTGGGCCGGTTGCGCGCCTTGCAGGAGCATGCGCGCGCGTTGGGGCGGGGCGAATTCAGCCATCGGGTGGATCCTGCGGGAGGCCAGGAATTGGCCGAGTTGGGTCAACGTTTCAACGAGATGGCCACGCAACTCCAGCAGCGCGCCGCCGATGTCGACAAGGCCATGACCGAGCTGCAGCGGTCCAACCGCGAGCTGGAGCAATTCGCCTACGTGGCCTCGCACGATCTGCAGGAGCCGTTGCGCGTGATCACCGGCTACCTGCAGTTGATCGAACGGCGTTACCGGGGCAAACTGGACGCCGATGGCGAGGAGTTCATCGATTTCGTAGTCGACGCGGTCAAGCGCATGCAGTGCCTGATCGCCGATCTGCTGGAGTATTCGCGCGTGGGAACGCGGGGCCGGCCGTTCGTTTCCACGGATGCGGAGATGGTCTTGCAGCGGGCCGTGGAGGCGCTTTCGCAGGCCATTGCCGAGACCGACGCTCAGGTGATGCACGACCCGCTGCCCACGGTCGAGGCGGACGAGATCCAACTCATGCAGTTGTTTCAGAACCTGATCGGCAACGCCTTGAAGTTCCACGGTCCGCGCCGGCCTGAAGTCCACGTCTCGGCCCGTGCGGACAAGGACGACTGGTTGTTTTCGATTTGTGACAACGGGATCGGCATTGAGCCGCAATATCGGGAGCAAGTGTTTGTGATTTTTCAGCGGCTGCACACGCGGGAGAAGTATCCGGGGACGGGGATCGGTTTGGCGATCTGCAAGAAGATTGTGGAGCGGCATGGGGGGCGGATCTGGATCGAGTCCGCGTTGGGCGGGGGAAGCGTGTTTTGTTTCACGATACCGCAGAGGCGCGCGGCGTAGCGTCCCCCGGTCGGAACGGCGGCGCTTGGGGGCGACTTGGAGCGGGCGGGGCCTTTGCGTTATACTTGGAGCCGGTTCCAGAACCTGTCGGCCGAACGCTCCCACTGGGCCGCCCGAGGTGGCGGTGGCAATTCTGGGATAGGTTCTGGGCCGGTTGACCGTGAGCGACGAACGGGGAGTGGATCCATGGATAGCGCGTCCTTGCTGCGTCCGATCGACATTCTTCTGGTCGAGGACAGTCCGGCCGACGTGCGGTTGACGGAAGAGGCCTTCCGCGAGGGCAAGGTCCGCAATCGCCTGTGGGTCGTGCAGGACGGCGAGCAGGCGATGGCCTTTCTGCACCAGACGGGCGAGTATGCGCAGGCACCGCGGCCGGATCTGATCCTGCTGGACTTGAACCTGCCGCGCAAGGATGGCCGCAAGGTGCTGCAGGAGATCAAGGAGCATCCCGTCCTGCGGCGGATTCCCGTGGTCGTGTTGACCACCTCGCGTGACGAGGTGGACGTGCTGAAGGCTTATCAGTTGCACGCCAATTGCTATATCACCAAGCCGGTGGACTTCGATCGTTTCATGGAAGTGATTCGCACGGTGGAAGGCTTCTGGCTCAGCGTGGTGCAGCTCCCGAACGGAGTGGTGGCGCCCTAAGAGCCGGTCCGAAAACCTGTCGGCAGCTCAGTGCGACTGGGCCGCCCGACCTGGCCACGGCGGTTCTAGGATAGGTTCTAAGAGGAGCGTGCAGGAGCCATGCAAGCATCGCCGGCCCGGATCCTCCTCGTGGAAGACAATCGCGCCGAGGCGGTATTGCTGCAGGAGGCGCTGCGCGAGGCGGCGGGGCAATTTGAGGTGGTGTGCGCGGCGACGCTGAGCGAGGCGTTGGCCGTGCTTCCGCAGTATTCGTTCGCCGCGGTGCTCCTGGACCTTTCGCTGCCCGACTGTCGCGGGTTGGAGACCCTGCAGCGTGTGGCCGCGGTGGCGCGGCACCTGCCGATTGTCGTCTTGACCGGGTTGGACGACGAGGAGTTGGCGGTCGAAGCCCTGCGGATGGGGGCGCAGGACTATCTCCACAAGAACCGTGCCGATGCGGGGCTGCTGTCGCGTGCGATCCGCTACGCGATCTATCGCCACAGCTCTGAAGAGGAGTTGCGGAAGAGCCGGAACGTGTTTCGGGTGGCGCAGGAGTTGTCGTTGGACGCCTTCACGATCCTCAGCGCCGTGCGTGACGCGGCGGGCACGATCGTGGATTTTCGCTGGGAGTACGCCAATCCGGCGGCGGGCAAGTTGCTGCGCATTGCGCCCGAGACGCTGGTCGGTTCCCGGCTCTTGGACCTCTTGCCCGGCAACAGCCAATCCAGCGACTTGTTTGCGCACTACGTTCACGTGGTGAGGACGGGGATTCCGCACGACGTGGAGTTGCGTTACGACGCGGAGGGGATTCACGGCTGGTTTCGCAACATGGCGGTCAAGCTGGAAGACGGGGTGGCGGTGTATTTTTCGGACATCACCGAGCGGAAGGCGGCGGCCGAAGGACTGCGACTGGCCAAGGAGGCGGCCGAGCAGGCGAACCAGGCGAAGGGCCGTTTCCTGGCGAATGTGAGTCACGAGATCCGCACGCCGATGAACGCCATTCTGGGCATGACCCAGTTGGCCTTGAGCGAGGATCTGCCGCTGCACGTGCAGGATTATCTGCAGACGGTGCGGCAATCGGCCGTCGTGCTGTTGGCGCTGCTCAACGATTTGCTGGACCTGTCGCGGATCGAGGCGGGCAAGCTCCACTTGGAAGCGGTGCCGGTGGACATTCGGCGGCTGCTGGACGAGGCGGTCAAAGGGCTGGGGATGCGGGCTTACGAGAAGGGTTTGAAACTGGTCTGCGACCAGCCGCCTGACGTGCCGGCGCGCGTGATCGGCGACCCCCTGCGTCTGAGCCAGATTCTCACGAACCTGGTGGACAACGCGATCAAGTTCACCAAGCAGGGCGAGGTCTGCCTGGGGGTGCGCGTTCTGCACCAGAGCGAGGAAGGGGTGGAGCTGGAGTTCCGCGTGCGCGACACGGGGATCGGCATCTCGCCCGAGCAGCAGAAGACGATTTTCGCTCCGTTTTCCCAGGCGGACACGTCGACCACGCGCGAGTACGGGGGGACGGGACTGGGGTTGGCGATCGCCGCGAACTTGATCGAGTTGATGCACGGACGGCTGTGGCTGGCGAGCGCGTTGGGGGAAGGCAGCACGTTTTACTTCACCGTGAGCTTGAGGCTGCCCGCGCGGCCCACGGAGGCCACGGCGGGCGTCAGGACCGCCGAGCCCGCCGCCGTGAGCGAAGACCGTGTTGGGCAGCGGGGCGTGCCGGAGCCGGTGTCCTCCGAGCTGTCGAGCACCGCGTGCAGCGCGCTGTGCGTGTTGCTGGCGGAAGACACGCGGGCCAACCAGAAGCTGGTCTCGACCGTGCTGCAGCGCCGGGGGCACCGGGTGCAGATCGCGGTCGATGGGCAGCAGGCGGTGGAGATGGTGCGCGGCGGCCAGTTCGACCTGGTGCTGATGGACGTGCAGATGCCGGTGATGGATGGGTTCGAGGCCACGGCGGCGATTCGGGCCCTGCCGGAGCCGGGCCGGGCCGGCTTGCCGATCGTGGCCTTGACGGCGCACGCGATGGTCGGTGACGCGCAGCGTTGCCTGGACGCAGGGATGAACGCTTACCTCGCCAAGCCGATTGACGTGCGCGAGCTGGTGCGCGTGGTGGAGAGCATGGCCCATCGCTCGGAATCCCCGCGCGTGGCTCGGTGACGCTGGGGTCGCCGTCCGGGATCGCAATGCTGTGCCTCTGGGGGATGTCACAACCGCCGTTTCCGCTGGTATAGAGTCCGGGGGCCAATCCCCTCGTCGTTACACACAAGTCGCGTGGCAAGCAACGCCCGCTGACGGGCATTCCCGCCGCAGGCGGTACTCGGCCCGGCATTCATGCCGGGTCGGCATAGGAAGAACGATGGACTTTCGGTTCAACGCCCGTTGACGGGCGCTGTCGAAGTACCGGCTTCAGCCAACGGAGGCGGCTGAAGCCCGAGGAGAAGGCCCGTGAACGGGCCTATGGGACAAACACATAGTCTCGGACGTCTGCTATCCCGGCATCAATGCCGGGCCGAATACGCCTATGGCGGACAAGGGTCGTGAACGACCCTCATGTTCGATCTTCATCCTACGAAACTGCGTGTAACAATGAGGGCCGATTCCACAGGGCTTGGCGGTTCGGGGGTCGTTTCTTGGAGCCGGTTCCACATCGGTTGGGCGACTCGGGGTTCCCGGGCCGCCCAGGCTGGCGGTAGCGGTTCGGGGGTCGTTTCTTGCATGGGAGGACTGACGATGTTGTACGGCAGATGGGTTCGGTTGGTTATGGCGTCCGCCATAACGGCGAGCATGTGGGGGCTGTGGGCTGGGCCGGTCGAAGGCGCCACCGCCCCGACGGATTGGCAGATCAAGAAGGACGACAAGGTGGTCACGATTCTTGATACGCCGCTTCGCGAGGAGACACAGGTGCTGGCCACGATTTTGGCCGGGACCGAGTTGACGGTTCTGGACGCCAACGGCGATTTTGTGTCGGTGAGCACGACGTCGGGCGGGGAGACCAAGACGGGCTGGGTTTACGCCCGGCATCTGCGCACGCCGGCCATGCTCAAGAAGCTCAGTGGTCTGCACGACGACTTCAAGGACTATCAACTGTGGTCCAAGCCGCTGCCGACGCTGCCCGAGTCGCTGGCCTTTCGCCGCGTGGGGAGACCGGCGCCGTTGGGGGACCTGGCGGTGAGCAAGACGGGCGTGGCGAGCTTGCAGACGTTGAGCGACGCGTCGGAAGAGAAGAAGGATCGTGCCGCGAGTTCCCTGGAGCGTCTGGTCCGCCAATACATGTTGGATCGTGGCTGGCCGCGGACGTTCGATGCCGACAGTTCGTGGCAGATTGTGGTGGCGTGCGAGAGCGTGCGTGTGGCGAGCGACGGCGGGCGGATGCGGGGCGTGCTGGCCGGGCACGTGTTTCTGGTGAACACGCATTCGAGGCGTCTGTTGTTGCACACGGCCATCAGCGGCGAGGGGGTGAGCGAGGAGGAGATGCAGCGGGAATTTGCCAAGCAGGCGGCGGATGAGTACGCGGAGATCCTCATGCGTTGGGGGACCGCGCCGGCGCGGACCAGCGGCTCCACGCAGACCACAACACCGCCGCCGAAGCCCGAGCCGAAGCGTCCGCCGTTTGGTCCGCCGGGCGCGCCGCCGTTTGGGCAGCGTCCGTTCTGAGGCAAATGATTCCCGGCCGCATCGAAGTCCGAAGCGCAAGCCCGAGAGCGGTGGCAAGTGACCTTCGCTTGCGCTTCAGGCTTCGATCGGATACGGTTGGGCGGCTCGCGGGTCAGCGGCCGGCCAGGGTCTCAGCCGGCAGGGGAGCGGCGTCGCTGGGCCCGATCACGGCGTCATCGGCCGAGAGGCCGGCCGCCACGTGGCCTTCGTCGTTGAGGAAGATGTCGTCGCCCAGATTGGGCTTGGTCGAGGCGACGAAGCACACGCGTCCGTCTTCGAAGAGGACGTTCTGGCCCGCGCCCCCATGATGCAGGCTGAGGCGGTCAGGGCGTGGGCTGGGGGCGTCGGCCAAGAGGGCGAAATGGGGGCGGTGGAGGTTCTTGCGTCCGCGGTACTGGCCGCGCTCGAGATACCCCAGGCAGTAGCCGTAGCTGCCGCCCATTTCGCGGCGGAGTTGGGGAAGTTCCTGCTGGCTGGCCTGCTGCAATTCCTCGACGGCGGGAATGCGTGCCGGGTGTTGGCGTGCGGCCTCACCGCCGGGACAGAGGACAGCGCGGGTCTCGGCAATGAGTCCGTCGCGCAACAAGGTGGGGGCATAGATGCCGGCGGCGGCCAAGGGCCCCTGGGCCGGGACGTGGGGGAAATAGCCGCCGTGGTGCTGGCTGTAGGCGTCGAGAGCCACCCCCAACAGGCGGAGATTGTCTTGGCAGGTGAGCGTCTGGGCGCGCGTGCGGCTGCGGTTGATGGCCGGGAAGAGGAGCAGCGCGGCGATGAAGAAGACGCCCAAGGTGACGGTCATGTTCATCCACGTGCCGGGCAGCCAGACGGCGGTCGACTCGGCGACGGCCGGCAAGACGGGCAGGGGCACGTCGGCTGCGGCAGGTGGGGAGGGCGGTTTGGCGGGCGGACGAGGACCGGCGGCGAAGATCCGGTCGCAGGTGCGGTGCGCCAATCCGGGTGGCGGCGGTTCGTCGCCATCGGCGTGGTGCAGGCAACGCAAACTGCGGCGTACGCGATTCAGCGCACGCCGCAGTTGCGGATCGTGCCGGAGGTCTTCTTCCAGGATCTCCCGCTCGGAGTCGTCCAAGGCTCCGAGCAGGTACCCCAGCAGTTGCTCTTCAATGCGATCGCTCATTGCATAAGGTGGTGGTGGTCCAGCAGTTCGTTGAGCTTTTGCACGGCGGCATGCAGACGGCTCTTGACCGTCCCAACGGGGATGGACAGTACATCGGCGGCTTCGCGGTACTTCAATCCTTGGAAGTAGACCAACATGACCACCTGTTTGAGCTGCTCGGGCAATTCGTCGACTTGTCGACGGACATACTCACGATGCTCGACCCCTTCGAGCAACTGGGCAGGATCGGGTTGGTCCTGCACGAGCATGTCGACCAGCGACCCGGTGTCGGCTTCCGCATCGGCGCCGATGCGGCGGTCCAGACTGACCATCCGATGGCGTCGATTGCGGCGTTGGGCATCGATGGCCTGATTGGTGGCCACCGTGTAGAGCCACGGCCGCACCTTGCGTCCCTCCTCGTACTGGTCGCACTTGAGGTGGACCTGCAGGAACGTCTGCTGGAAGGCGTCCTCCGCCATTTCGGCGTTGCCCAGGTAGCGGCGGAGATAACTGAAGAGTTCCCGCTCATACCGGTGGACGAGTTCCTCAAACGCCCGACGGTCCCCTCGCTCCCGATACCCCAGGAGGAGTTGTTCGTCGCTGGCCTCTCGCAACACGACCGAGTCGGAAGACCGCGGCCGTGCCCGCTCCATAGTACTGTTCATCTTCGATACGCATCCGGGGACGGGAGAGTTCTGTGGATCGTCCAAAACCGCGTCCGACGCAGCCGGAATCCACCCTCTCGGCCCATAGGGGGGAAAAAAGCCCAACGGAACCACCTTCTGCCGGGCCCCATCACTGAGACCCGAACGATCGTCATAATTAGCAAGTTCCATGCCAAGCGGCTCGCGCGCGATCGCAAAAACAACGGAACATCTGTTCAGGTATCGAAAAGCCTTTGGACATCGCACGTTAGACATGGGCACCGTTAGGACGCGATGAAAGCCGGTTGGTTTCGGGGAATGAAAAAACTTCCGTTGCTTACATGAACCTGGGCGGGAAAGCAGTGAAAAACCAACTGCCTTCCCGATTCGTACCGCAAGTGGAGAAGTACAGGCTCGTTGCGATATTTGGGGCAATCTGCGAGGTCTTACATCGATACAGGGCGATGTAACGGTCTGTGACGATCCCTTATTTCCAGCGATCACCGACAATAGTGTTACCGCCGAGACGCGTGGCATGCGGAGCAAAGCGCCATCGTTTTGATTTCGAGGTGTTGCGCATCAGAATCGAACAGTGGCGCGATTTTGCGACACCGCTTCGGTCGCAGCATCTGCCATTCTGACAGACAATCCGCGGACCAGAGTCGGCTCCTTGGGCCCTTCGCGCGACCACACCACCCTGACTAGGGGAGCATTGGTTTGGGATGGGTTCGCGCGACTTGCCGCACGCGTCACAATCAACCGCGGTTTCACGGCTCGCCGGGTGCCATGCCACGGCCCACGCTCGGCGTGGGCCCGCTCGGCGTGGGCATGCCGGAGCTTGAAACCGCATGGCCAGGCAAGCGTGGCGATGGTACCCCATAATGTCCCCTTTGGCGGATGCACTGCACCAGCGACTTTCCGAGCAGGAACAAAATCATGCCTCCGTTCGTCTTCCTCCGTCGAAGCGTGGTTGGGACGATGACCTGTTGGCTGCTGTGGTCCGGCCCGAGCCTGTGTGCCGACGAGTCGGAAGCGTTGCGACTGGTGCCCTTCCCCAAGGAAGTCCGTTTTGAGCCTGGTTGTTTTGACGGGCAGCAGCGGCTGGTTCTGGAGGCCCCGGCGGACCGGCTGGCGGTCTTGGCACAACTGGTGAGCGAGGAGTTCTTGCGTGCCGGGCTGGCGCGGCCCGAACCGCGAGCTGCGCAGCAGCCAGGCCACACGCTGCGCGTGTTGGCCGAAGGCCAGACGGCCGCGCCCGAGCCCGAACCGTTGCGCGCAAAAGCGAACGAAGAAGAATATACGCTGCGCGTTGCGCCGGCGGGGATCGTGGTCCAGGCACGGGGGCCGGCCGGGCTGTTCTACGGGGTGCAAACGGTGCGGCAACTGGTGCGCGCCAATCGTCAGGGCGGCAGGCTGCGGTGTCTGGCGATTCGCGATTGGCCAGCGCTGCGTTGGCGCTGCTTTCAGGACGACTTGACGCGCGGCCCCAGCGCCACATTCGGCACGCTGCAACAGGAGATCGATGGCGGCGCCGAGTTGAAGATGAATCTGTTCACCTACTACATGGAGTATCAATACGCCTTCCGGAAGCACCCGAAGATTGGGCCGCCGGACGGTTCGCTCGCGCCGGACGAGCTGGCGGAGCTGGTCCGATACGCGCGGCCGCGGCAGATCGACATCTTGGGCAACCAGCAGTCGTTTGGCCATTTTCAGCACATCTTGAAGCATCCCGAGTACGCCGAGCTGGCAGAGGTTCCGCCCCCCAAGGCCAACAATCTGTCGCCCGTGCGCGAAGAGACGTATGGCCTGTTGGACGATTTGTACAGCGAGATTTGTCCGTATCTGCCGCTGGCCTGGTTCAACGTCTGCTGCGACGAGACCTGGACCTTGGGGCAGGGGCAGTCGCAAGCCCTCGCCGCGCAGATTGGCGTGGGTGGGGTGTACGTGCGGCACGTGCGCCGCGTTCACGACTTGCTGAAGGACAAGTACGGCAAGCGGATGATGATGTGGGGCGACATCATCCTCAAGCACCCGGACAAGCTGGACCAGATTCCCAAAGATACGATCATGATTACCTGGAAGTACGCGGCGCGCGACAGCTACGAGGACCAGATCGTGCCCTTTGCGCAATCCGGCTACGAGTTCTTCGTGGCGCCGGGCGTGGACAATTGGAATCGGATCCTGCCCAACTTTGCCAACGCGACGCAGAACATCCAGAACTTCGTGCGCGACGGGGTCAAGCACGGGACGCTGGGCATGCTGAACACCGAATGGAAGGATGATGGGGAGTCGCTGCGCGGCAGCAACTGGCATGGCTATGCCTGGGGCGCGGAGTGCGCCTGGAACGCGTCGACCACGCCGTCCGAGGCTTTCAACCGGCGGATCGGCGCGGTGCTGTTTGGCGAGCCGGGAGACCATTTTGGCCGGGCCATCGAGTTGCTGGGGCAAACGGCGAGTCTGCCGGAACCGGCGGCCAAGCGCTGGCCCAAGAACCTGACCAACAAGCACTTCTGGCAAGAGGATTTCGTGCCCAAGGGGGACGCGGCGGCGATCCGGACGGCGGCCGAGCAACTGCTGGCCGTGGTGCGGCCAGCGATCGAGCACCTGCGCCTGTGTCAAGCGCAGGCCACGGTCCATGCACCGTGGCTGGAGGCGTTTGTATTCGGAGCGCGGCGGATGGAGCTGATCGGGCAACGGATGTTGGATGGGCTGGAGGTGGCTCGGCTGTACCGCGAGGCGACCCAAGCCACGTCGCCGGAGGCGAAGCTGGCCCGGCTGGCCCAGATTGAGAAGCTGGTGCGCACCAATCGCGACGCCCACGAGGCCCTGGGCCGGGAATTCACGCGGATCTGGCTGGCGGAGAGCAAGCCTTATGCGCTGGACTGGACCATGACGCGCTACAAGGCCAAGGTGGCCTGGTACGAGAAGCTGGCTGCGCGTGTGGCCGAGTTGGCGAATCAGCTTCGGTCGGGACAGAGCCTGCCGGCGGCAGACGCCCACGGGTTTGTGCCACAAGAGTGAGGTTGTCGCGACGGTCACCGGCGGCGTATGGCCGCTGGCCGCCTGGATCAGAATCGCACCGTGCCGGTCAGGTCATCGGCGGCGGTGGAGATCATCCAGGAGAGGGCTTTGGGCGCCACGAACGACTCGCGCACAAAGCCGCGATTGGGCACCTGGCGCAATTCCCACTCCAGGCGGTTGGGGTACACGCGGAAGACGCGATAGGCGTTGGGCCATTCGACGAAGGCCGGATTGACGATGTGGACCACGCCGTCCTTGGGGTTGTGTTCGTTCCAATGCGTGTGTCCGTTGAGCACGGCCACCACATTGCGCGCTGCCTGCAGGGCTTCCTGCGTTGCAGCGTCGATGTCCAGCGTGGGCAGCTTGTAGCCAGAGTTGGACAGACCGCCGCGGTAGTGCAGCGGGAAGTGCCCGATGAGGATCGTGGGCGACTGGGTGTCGCGAGCCAGTTCCTGCTTGAGCCATTGGATCTGCTGCGGAGTGGCCCCGATGCCGCCGAAATCGGAGCGGTCGTAGTGGTCGAGGAACTGGCCTTGCTTGGACTTCCAGTGGGCGGCGTCCAGGACGATGAACCGCAGGGGCGGCTTGTGGAACACGTAGTCGGTTTTCCGGTCGGGGAACAGCTCGGAACAGAGTTCCAAGGCGTCGGGGCGCGACGACACCAGGTACGCATCGTGGTTTCCGATGCAGCCGTAGAGCGGCAGGCCGCTGTTGCGGCACACGCGGCCGAGGGCTTGGAACTGGTCGCGAAGGCCGTTGTTGGTCATGTCGCCGGCGATGGTGGCCCAGGCGACGCCCTCACGTTTCAAGGCGGAGAGCGTGGCGGCCAGTTCTTCCACGGCGGGCCCGTCGAGCTTGGTGTTCATCCACACGGCGCGGCCGGAGCCGAGGTGCGTATCGCTCAGCAGCGCGAAGCGATACCCGGGTTCCTCGACGGTCTGCGGCAGGGCCTGCAGGCGGAGACGCTGAAAGGCTCCGGCGGGTCGGAAGTGAGGGCCGGCGACGGTCAGGTAGTGGCGGCCGGCGTCCAGCAGCCAGGTGGCCAGGCGGACTTCGTCGGCAGGCCGTGCGCCGAGGATCTTGGGCGCCGGCCCGGTCAGTGCCTTCCCCTCGTTCACCCAGGCGTCGGCGAGGACCATTGGAGCAGCGACCACGGTATCGTCGCTGAGCACGTAGGCGCGCAGGCCGGGGCGGAGGTCCTCGTCCGGCGCGAGGTGCATCGTGCCGGTGACGTACGTGGGCGAGGGCAGGTCCAGGGCGAAGGTCAGCAGGCCCTCGGGCGGGACGACCACCTGGGCACCCTCCAGACGCAAGGGGGCGGAGGTTTGAACACCGTTCCACAGCGCGCCGTGGTGGGCCTCCAGGGTGATCGTGGCCCCGGGCGCAAGGCGCACCGCGGCGCGGTCGGCCGCGGCGCGCAAGGTCTGTACGAGTTGCGGATAGATCTCGATGGGCGGGTCGGGCAACCTGGTCTTGCGCAGAAGCACGTCGTCGAACCAGGCCTCGCCCGAGCAGGACATGGCCAGCATCACCTGGCTGTCAGTGGGGTTCCAGTCCTTGCCGCGCAGGGCGCCGACGAGTTGCACCCATTGGCCAGCCTGGCCTCCGGCGACCTGGGCCGTGGTGTGCCGACGATGGCCATCGCTGGCGGAGACGTAGAGACGGACCGCGCCTGACGTGCCGGTGTAGACCCAGGCCGAGAATTCGTAGTCGGACTTGAGATCGACGAGGCCGTCCAGACGGAAGTAGGCGCCGCCCGAAGACTGGGCAGGCGTCACGCGCAGCGAGTGCGTGCCGGAGTGGGCCCGAGTCGCATCGGCCGAATACTGTGCCTGATGGGTGTGAAGGTTGGGAATCGCCTGTTCAAAACCTTCCCGGATAACGACCTCGTCCGGTGCGGAGGTCTGACTCCAGCACGGGACGACCAGGCCCAGGAGAGTCCAGAGACCGACCGCCGTGACAAGGGTGGCAGGCTGTTTGACAGGCATCGGAACGTACTCCGGGTGAGATGACAAGCGTGGCAGAGCGGATTCGAGCCTATGCGGGGTGTCTGGTCAATTTGGCGGGGGGAATGCGCGTGTGGTGAATCAGAATTGAGAGTCCGTATCGTAGGCAGCCTAGGATGGCCAGGTGCCATGGCACGCCCACGCTTGGCGTGGGCCCGCTCGGCGTGGGCATGCCGAAGCCTGGGACTGCATGGCCACGCAAGCGTGGCCATGGCACCCGATCATGTCCCAACTGCGCGATGCACTACACTAGCCGGCGGCGAGGCACAGGTCGCGTTGCAGGTTGCTGAGGCTTTCGGCGGCCAGCCGTTCGATGCCCGGCGTGTAGTCGAAGACCTCGACCGAGACCCAGCCGCGGTAGTCCACCTCGCCCAAGGCGCGGAGGATGGGCACGAACTCGAGCTTGCCGAAGCCGGGGCCCTGGCGATTGGGATCGTTGGCGTGGAAATGGGCGGTGAGGCCGTGGTACTGGCGGATCAGGTCCGGCACGGGCGTGGACTCGGTGGACATGGCCTTGCAGTCCAGGTGCAAGCGCACGTGGGGCGACCCGATGCGCTCGATGAGTTGCACGGTCTCGGCGGTGGTGACCAGGAAGTTGGTCTCTTCGGGGCCCAGCGGTTCGAGGGCCGCGGTCACGTCGTACTGTTCGAAGGCCGGCAGGGCTCGGCCGAAGACCTCGGCCGCGTAGTCCATGGCCTGGGCATGAGTCACGCCGGGCAGGATGTCGCGCTGCTTGGGCGAGCCGCAGACGAGGATCTTCCCGCCCAGGTCGGCGCAGAGCCGAGCCAGTTCGATGAAATAGTCGGAAGTGCGGCGGCGGACGTCGGCGTCGGGGCTGGTCAGGTAGAAGCCTTCGGTCTTGGCCAGCAACCAGTGCAGGCCCACGACCTCCAGGCCGGTGTCTTCGGCCAGCTTGCAGACTTCTTGGCGCTGCTGCGCGCTGATTTCCGTGGCGTAGTTGGCCAGGGTGAAGGGAGCGATCTCCATGCCCGTATAGCCGCACTCGGCAGCGAAGGCGAAGGCTTTGTCGAAGGGCCAGTCCTTGAAGGTCTCGTTGCAGATGGCGAATTTCATGGTATCGCAGAGGGGCTAAGGGTCAGAGGGACGACGGGCGCCGCGACCTTGGCCGGTTGGACGACGCTGACGTCCAGGGTAACAAGTTTGCGCGCGCGACGAAAGTGGCCGCTACTGGCGATCGGCGAATCGATGGGTTGAGCCATTTTTGGCCCCCCCACACGGCCGCAGAGAGAACCACCTCCGTGCGGAACCCGGGCAGGAAGTCGATCACATCCCAGGCAGGGTGGGATGTTCTGAGCGGAGCTTCTTCATCAAGCGCCGGCCGACCGTTGGTTTGCGCTCCTCCAGCCGTTTGCCATTGGCCGTGTTGGGCGCGCTGACCAGCGGTTCCGGGGCTCCATCCAAGGGATCGTTCACGCGGATGCCGGCCAGGCGGTCCGTGACGCGTTGGGCATACTCGGGCGAGAGTTCGAAGCCCAGGAACCGGCGGCCCAGCTTCTTGGCCACGGCCAGGGTGGTGCCGCTGCCGGCAAAGGGGTCCAGGACCAGTTCGTCCGGATGGCTGCAGGCGCGGATGATGCGGCCCAGCAGTTGCTCGGGCATCTGGCAGCCGTGCCAGCCGGCGCGCTCCTTGAAGGTGCCGCAGACGCGCGGGAAGTACCAGGTGTCCTGGTCGGCCTGGAACCCGTCGGGCAGGTCTTGCGGGCGGAGGATCCAGGTGTCGTCGGGCAGGCGGCCGACGGGGTTCGCGCGGCGGTCGCCGTAGACGAGTTGCCGGGCCGAGGGGACGCGGATGTCCTTATCGTTGAAGGTACACTGCTTGGGGTCCTTCACGAAGTGAAACAGGTGCGCGTGGGAGCGGCTGAACTTGTATTTGCAGTTCACGCCGAAGGTGTAGTACCAGACGACCCAACTGCGGCAGGTCAGGCCGTGTTCGCGCTGGACCATCACTTTCAACTCGGCCGCGAACTCGTCGCCGATGGCCAGCCAGAAGGCGCCGGTCGGCTTGAGGATGCGCGCGACTTCGGCCGTCCAGGCGCGCGACCAGTCCAGGTAGCGATCGGCCTCCTGCTTGTCGTCGTAGACGTCGTACTCGTAGCCGATGTTGAAGGGGGGATCGGCAAACACCAGATCCACGGAGCCGGCTTCCAGCTTCTGCATGCCCTCGACGCAATCACCGTTGTGGACGCGATTCAGACGGCTCGACAAGGCAGGTTCTCCGTAACCACGGAAGAGGGGCCAGATTATGGCGCGGGGCGGCCTGGCCAGCGGCCACGCCTAACCCCTGCCGGACGGTTTCTCCGATCTTATCGGCTGAGGCCCCGGTTTGGCAACCGTTCCGACGGCCTGCGGTGTGGCCAGTTGTCCGGTTTTCGCCGCCGTCGGCGGGGTTTATTGGGTGTCAGAAAAGGAATGTCGTGGCTGTCCCGGCCGTTGCCCGGGAAAACCGGCCTCCCGATGGTCGGCCTCACGGCATTACTTACCTGAGACGCAATATTGATTCTCAGAAAAGGAATGCAACACGCGAGTGGCGTTGGCACCGCAAAACCGGGCTCCCGCTGGTCGCCCTCGTTGCATTACCAATCTGAGGGGCAATAGCTGCCAAGCCCGGCCCGGAAAAGACTGGCGCGCACGTCGCTACGGGGCGCAACGGGCCAGGGAGAGGAGGGCGAAGGCGGTGCCGTACTGCTGGTGGTAGTCGTAGAGCGGGAAGTCCCACCAGGAGCCGTCCTTTTCCTGCAGGTGCAGCAGGACCTGGGCCAGGTGGTCGTGGTACGGGCCGCGCTGGTCGGCGGGCAACTGATCGATGCACAGGGCGGCGTAGTAATGGCCGTAGTAGAAGAAATAGCCGGCGACCTTGAACCACGACTCGTGCGGGATGGGCCGTTTGCGGCCGATGTCGAGCCACATGTTGCGCGCAAAGAGCCGATCCAGCCAGGTGGTGAGCACTTCCTCGGTGACGGCCGTGTCGCCCCACAGGCGCAGGGCCAGGTTGCAGGCCTGGGAGCGGCCCAGGCTGCCGGCCGGGCGGTTGACCTCGAACATGGGGACGTATTTCAGGTATTCGCCGTAGCAGTAGCTGAAGTCGGGCTTGCGCTGCCGGAGGATGGAGTCCACCGCGCGGCGCACGATCCGCTCGGGCGGGTCGACGCCGGCCAGCTTGGCCTGGTGCAAGGCCACCAGGGCCGTGGCCGAGACAAAGCTGATTGACGAGCCGCTGGGGCGCTGGGTCTGGGCCACGAAGTCGTAGTAGGCCCAGCCGCCATCCACGCACTCGTAGCGGCAGAGCATTTCGATCTGCTGGCGGATCAGCGAGCGGATCCGCGCGGCGCGCTGCGCGTCGTCCGGCTTGCGTTGGAGCATGCAGGCCAAGGCCTGGATGGAGTAGGCATGGCCCCAGTTGTTGTAGATGGCGTCGGGCGTGGCGCGGCGGAGCGAAGGCAGCGTGTCCAGCAACCAGGCTTCGCCGCGGTCCAGCGCGGCGAGGGCCTCGGGGGTCTGGCCGACCT
The DNA here is from genome assembly GCA_937889015.1 of uncultured Planctomycetales bacterium. Classification (GTDB taxonomy): domain Bacteria; phylum Planctomycetota; class Planctomycetia; order Pirellulales; family Thermoguttaceae; genus CALARR01. The sequence continues at coordinate 22,579 of CALARR010000352.1, forward strand.
GCGACAAGGCCATGATGCAGAGGGCCGTGGTGCCGGTGCGGAAGGCGTGATGGGCGCCAGGGACCGGGGCGAAGATGTTCAGCCCCTTGGTCTGATGGGCCGAGCCCCACGAGCCCTTGGGGTTCTGGCAACGGACGAGGAACTCCACTCCGCGTTGAATGGCCGCCTGGACTTGCTCCGCGGTCGGGTGCTCCGCCGGCTTGGGTTGTTTGGAGAGCTTCCAGTCGCTGCGCAGGGCGGCGGGCATGGGGCTGGCCACGACGCGCGACGCGGCCGTGTCAAGCGGCGCGACGGCCCCGCCCTCCTCGCCAGCCAACGACCAGCCGGCACAGGCCAGGGTCAGGACCGCGGAAGACGAACACAGTCTGATGAGACGCATCCGGGCCATCACTTTGACTTCGTGTCCTTGTCGACCGAGGGGAACTCCTTGGGATACTCGGCCAGGATCTCGTTGCCTTCGGCGAGTCCCGTGAGGACTTCGACGTACTTGTCGGCGCGCTGGCCGAGGGTCACGGCCTTCTTCTGCGGTTTGCCGTCCTTGCCCGGCAGGGCCACGTACTGTTTGCGCGGGTCGAGGTCATCGCTGCCGACGGCGGCGGCGGGCACGGCCAGGGCGTCGGGCTTGAAGTAGGGCACGAATTTCGCTTCGCAGCTCATGCCCGGCATGACGGTCTTGGCCGCGTTGTCGAGGGCCACGGTCAGTACGGTATCGAACTCGCGTGTGGCGGAGGGGACCGTGGCGACGCGTTGCACGATCGCCTCGAGTTTCACATCGGCGAGGGACGAAGGCTGCACGAACCCTTTCAGCCCGGCCGTGATGTGACGGAGTTGTTTTTCGGGCACGGCGACGCGTACGGACAGCGGCCGGGATTCGACGACGGTCAGGAACACGTCGTTGTTGGCCAGTCGGCCGCCGCGGCGGAGTTTTTCGGCGGCCGTTTCCGTCCCGCTCCATTTGCCGCGCACGCAGCGTCCGTAGTAGACGTTTCCGTCCAGCGGCGCCTTGATGGTCATGGCCGCGCGGTCTTCTTGGAGGCGCGTGAGGCGCTGGGCGCCGCGCGCCGCTTCGTGCTTGAGCCGTTCCAGGGTCAGTTCCAAGCGCCGCGGGCCCAACGGCAGGACGATCTTCCCGCGTTGATATTCGATGGTCTGCCGTTGCGTGGAGAGTCTGACGGCTTCCTCGGCGCGGGGCAAGCTCTGCTTGAGGATTTCGTCGCGTTCGATCTTCATTCGTTCCAGGTTGAAGCGCGCGCGTTCCACGGTATCGCGGGAGCGGCGGAGGATGATTTCTTCGGTCTCCTCGGTGAGGTCGTCGGCCTTGTACATCTTCTCCAACTGACGGAGTTCTTCTTCCTGGTAGGCGAGGTTGTCTTCGGCCACCTTGACCATGAAGTTCACGATCCGCTCGCTCATGGGACGGTCGATTTTGAAGAACCGCTCCTGGTCCTCCTGGCTGATGCGGTGGCCGCGATCCAAGGCCGCGGCATCCAGGGGCTGCAGGGCGCGAGCGGCCTGGAGTTGCATTTCGGTTTCGTGAATGGCGATGGCGGAGAGCTGCTGATCGCGTTGGAGTTCGACGATCGCGCGGTCGATGCGTTCGGTGTCGATGGACACCAGGACATCTCCCTTGCGGACCTGGGCGCCGTGCTCGACCGCCTTGAGGACCTCGAACTCGTTCCACTCCTGGACGCGGAGGGCGATCTCCGCGGTGTGGCTGGCTTCGAAAATGCCGTCCAACGCGACCTCGACGCGGATCGGCCGCTTCTTGACGGTATAGGTGGCCGGCTTGGCGTCGGTCTTGGCCTGGTCGGTCTTGGGCTTGTCGGCGGCCGGCTCTTTCTTGGCCTCGGCCGAGGCCTTCGGGCCCTCGCCCTTGGGAGACGCGTCCTTCTTCGCCGGGTCTTTCTTGCCCTCAGCCTCCTTGGCGGCCGGTTTCTTCTCCGGTGCGGTCTGGCTGTCCTTGGCGGCCGGTTTCTGCCCGGCGGCGTCCTGCTTGTCCTTGTCTTTCTTGGCAGCGCGTTTCGCGCCGCCATCTTTGGATTTCTGGGGCTGCTTGTCGGCCTTGAGACTGGAATCCGGACCGTTGGCCCAGGCCGGCGACGAAGCAAGCTGGATGGTCCACAAGGCGACCAAGACACACAGCGGCAAGACCAAGAGACGTTTCATATGCGTGGTTTTCTTCTGCGAGAGCGGACAGAGCCCCAGATCCCGACAAGGATAGATTACAGCGATTCGGCAAGACAGCAAAACCAGGCTGGTTTTGAGGTTAGTCAATTGTCACATGCGATCCGATATGCGGCAAGCGAATGCAGGCCGTCTTTGGGCCGGCAGCCGGGCAGCAGAGAAGGCAATTGCGGCCCAGCCCCCCCGGGTGAGGCAATTCTCAACCGACTAAGGTCGGCTGGGGATCTGTTGGGCTTGGCGCGGGGCAGCGAGGTTTGGGCCTGTAACCGCCCAAACGATCGCCCCCACCAGTCTTGTAGCCGGTTGTGGCAGTACGATCGCTGGGCCGAGGTCGGCAGTTGTTGTTGGAGAAGTTGCTACGCGTTCCAATAGCCAAATAGGGAGAAGCACATGTTTCCTACGAAGGCGGTGGGGCTGGTGTTGGCGGGGATTTTGGGCGGGATGGCGGTCGGGGGTCCGGCGGGAGTCGGCGCGGCCCATTTGGGCTCGCGTCTGGCGGAGAGTCCGCTGGGGAAACTGGTGAGCGGCAACCTGGGCCGGTGGCTGGTGCTGCGTTCGGAGCTGAACGTCAGCGACGAACAGAAGGCACAGATCCGCGAGACCCTGGTGAGCCACAAGCCCGAGATTGCCAGGGCAGCCAAAGGTGTGTGGGCCCAACGCACGGCCTTGCGCGAGGCGGTGTTGTCGGGCCAGGATGAGGCGGCCGTGCGCAAGGCGGCCGACGAGTTGGGCAAGTCGATCGGAGACGCGGCGGTACTGGCGGCGAAGGTGGTTGGCCAACTCAAGCCCATCCTGACGGAGCAACAGCGGCAGCAGATTAAGGCCACGCGAGCCGATTGCGACCAGGCGGTGGAACGATTCCTGACTCAGGCTGCGCAGGCGCAATGAGTGCCCAGGCACTGACGATCGAATTGCTGTTGGAACGCCCGGCGCCGGCGGCGTCCGGGCTTTCGCGGCTGTTGGCAGCGGCCTGGCAGGGGATCGCCCTGATGAGCCTGGAAGGAATCGGGGCGGCGGGGGCGATGCCGGCCGAGGGCACGGCGCGTGCGGCGGGCAGCGATGAGCAGGACGTTCGCGCGGCGGTGGGGGGCGACGGCGATGCGTATGCCCGGCTGGTGCAAAAGTACCAACAACCGATCGCCAGCTACATGTGGCGGTTCACGCGTGATCGGGGGCGTTGGGAAGAGTTGGTGCACGATGTGTTTGTGGAGGCCTATTTCAGCTTGCGGACGTATCGCGGCCAGGCACCCTTGGTGCATTGGCTGCGGCGGATCGCCACGCGCGTGGGCTATCGTTTCTGGAAGGAACGAGCCCGGAACCGTGACCTGGGCCCCTTGCCGCTACACGACCAGGAGGCTGTGGCCCCCGAAGACGCGGGCCAGGCCGAGGCCCAGCACGCGGCGCAGGTCGTGCATGCCACGTTGCAGCGATTGGCGCCGCGCGATCGGCTGGTGCTCACGCTGTTGTACCTGGAAGGGAGCACGGTGGCCGGCATTGCGGAGTTGACAGGCTGGAGCCAGACGATGGTCAAGGTGCAATTGCACCGAGCCCGAGCGCGGCTGAAACGCATCCTGGAATCCAGGGAGGACGTGTTGTGAAATCGCTGGAGCAGTTTGAGAATCTGGCGCGCGCGGCGCGGGCCGAGCCGGTGCCGGCGATCGACGTGACGGCGCGGGTGATGAGCCGATTGCGGAGCGGCGTGCGGCCGCGGCGGTGGGAGGATCTGCCGCTGTGGGTCATGGCGGGGATCTCGGCGTTGGCGGCGGCGGTGATGGTGTCGGTGGTGCTGGACGAGTGGCTGCCGATGCTCGACCCCTTGGCTGGCCTGTTTCAACCGTTGACTTTGGTGCTGCTATGAGCGCGATCGATCTTTCGGACACCACATCGCCCATCGTGCCCGCGCCGCCCCGGCGTCGGCGTTGGCTGACGGTGTTGCTGATGCTGGTGATATTTTTGTCGGGGGGCGTGGTCGGGGTGGGCGGGACCTTGATCGCCGTGCGCAAGCTGGTGCTCTATGCTGTGCATCATCCGGAGCAGATGGCCAGCCGGGTTTCAGCCCGGTTAGCGCGACGTCTGCACCTGGACGATCGTCAACAATCCCGGGTCGATGCCTTGCTGCGTGCCCGGCAGACGCGGATCCAGGCGATTCGGGCCGAGGTTCAGCCGCGGATCATGGGGGAGTTGTCGGAGTTGGAGAAGGAGATCGCGGCCGTGCTCAACGAGCAACAGAAGGCTCAATGGCACGCGGCCTGCGAGGAGCAGCGCCGGCTCTGGGTTCCGGCGTTGCCGCGGCTTGCGCCGGACGAGTCGCAGTGAGCGTCGGCTGGCAGGCATTCTTGGAGCCGGCTCCAAAACCTGTCGGTCCTTCGGTTTCCTCCTATTCGGCTTCCTCGTGTGGCGTTGCAGATGCGGAAATGCACCCACTTTGGCCGGATCATTTGCGGGCGCACCTTGGCGCGGACTATACTACGGCCTGTGATCCGGCCCGTTGCCAGGTGAAACCGGCCTCCCGTGGGTCGGCCCGCTTTCGCCTGAGACACAAGACCCCAGGAGCCACCGCTGCCATGAGACATCCGCTGCACCGTCGCGACGCACTGAAGACCAGCCTCGCCTTGGGAGCGGGCATTCTGATGGGGAGCCGCAAGGCGTTGGGCGGCACGTCGCCCAACGAGAAGTTGAACGTGGCCTTCATCGGCGTAGGCGGTCAGGGAGCAGCCAATGTGCGAGGATTGTCCAAGCAAAACATGGTGGCCTTTGCCGACGTGGACGACCAGCGCGCGGCCAAGACTTATGGCCAGTATCCGGAGGTGAAGAAGTACCGCGACTATCGCAAGATGCTCGACGAGTTGCACGGCAAGCTCGACGCCGTGGCCATCAGCACGCCGGACCACATGCACTTCCATCCCACGTACATGGTCATGCAGTACGGGCTGCACGTGTACCTGGAAAAGCCGCTGGCCCACAACTTGTGGGAAATCCGCACCTTGACGGACCTGGCGCGGCAGAAGAAGCTGGCCACGCAACTTGGCGTACAGCGGCACACGATGGCCAACATGCACCGGGTGGTGGAATTGATCCAGAGCGGGGCAATCGGCGAGGTGCGCGAGGTCTATGCCTGGATGGGCGGCAGCCGGGGCATGCCGGAGATCCCGCAGGACCAGCCGCCGGTGCCGGAGCATCTGGATTGGGACCTGTGGATCGGTCCGGCCAGATTCCGTCCGTATCATCCGTCGATCTGTCCTTACGGCTGGCGGTTCTGGTGGGACTATGGCACGGGCGAGATGGGCAATTTTGGCTGCCACATTCTGGACATTCCGTTCTGGGCCTTGGGGTTGAAGCATCCCACGAGGGTCGAGGCCGCGGGCCCGCCGGTCGATGCGCAACGGACGCCGAAGTCGATGCAGACGCGGTTCGAATTTCCGGCGCAAGGCGATCGGCCGCCGGTGACCCTGCACTGGGATCACGCGGCCAGTGGGCCGGAGATCCTGGCCAAGCACAATCTGCCGGCCAAGGGCAACAACAACCTGTTCATCGGCAGCAAGGGCATGCTGCTGTGCGGTTTTGGCAGCCGGCAACTGCTGCCCAAGGAGAAGTTTGCCGACGTGCCGCCGCCGGAACGGTCGATCCCCGATTCGCCGGGCTTCCATGAGGAGTTCGTGCAGGCGTGCAAGGGTGGCCCCGCGGCCACGTGCGCGTTTGATTACTCGGGCCCCTTGGCCGAGACGGTGATCCTGGGCAACGTGGCGTATCGGGCGGGCGGGTTCAATTGGGACGCGAAGGCGTTGGCCACCGGCGGCAACCCGGCGGCTCAAAAGCTGATCCGCGAGGAGTATCGCCAAGGCTGGTCGGTGTCGACCGGGTGATGCCGACACGATCGATGATCGCAAACGCCGACGGCAAGCAGTTGTTGTTGAACTTCTTCAAGATCGCAGGAGCGACCGGAAGCCTGAGTCGCTGAGCGTGGAGTCCGGGGGTGTCGAGGACACGCCAGGCGTTCTCGCGCCGTTGCCGATTTTTCTGTGTCAGCCACTCTCTGGGGCGGGGCTCTCTTCGACCGCTTTTCGGCCAGTTTCTGGTCGGATTTGATCCAGATCAAGGGGTGGCGGCGGGCGAAGGGCTAGAATTTGGACAATGATGTGAACGCGATCTCCCCCTGGTGGAGAAGACTTCACCTGTTTTTCCTATTCTGACGAGGGCCATGACATGTTTTGCAATCAGTGTGAGCAAACGGTGGGTTGTGTGGGCTGCCAGACAAGTCCGGGCGTGTGCGGCAAAGATGCCGACATGCAATCGCTGCAGGAGACGCTGCTGTACGGCTTGAAAGGGATGGCCGCCTACGCCAACCACGCTCGGCGTCTGGGCAAGACGGATGAAGCGGTGAGCGCCTTCATCGAGGAGGCCCTGTTTGCCACGATGACCAACGTGAACTTCGACCTGGGCTCGCTGTTGGAGTTGGTGCTGGAGTGCGGCCGGCAGAACCTGCGCGTGATGGAACTGTTGGACCAGGGGCATGTGGAGAAGTTCGGCGAGCCTTCGCCCACGACGATCCGCGAGGGCACGCAGGCCGGGCCCGGGATTCTGATTACGGGCCACGATCTGCTGGACTTGGACATCCTGCTGCGGCAGTGCGAGGGGACCAATGTGAAGGTCTATACGCACGGCGAGATGCTGCCGGCGCACATGTATCCCAAGCTGCGCGAGCATCCCAATCTGGCCGGTCATTACGGCGGGGCCTGGCAGAAGCAGCGGCGCGAGTTCAGCGAGTTTTCCGGGCCGGTGCTGGCCACCACCAACTGCGTGGTGATTCCCAAGAATGGATACGGATCGCGGATGTTCACGACGCGCGTGACCGCGGTGCCGGGCGGCAAGCGGATCGGCAACGACGATTTCAGCGAGGTGATTGCCGCGGCCAAGAGTTGCGCGCCGCTGGCGGAGCAGGAGACCGGACGCTCGGTGATCGGTTTCCATCACAACGTGATCCTGAACCTGGCCGGGACGATCGTGCAGGCGGTGAAGGAAGGGAAGATCCGTCGCTTCTTCGTGATCGGCGGTTGCGACGGGGCGGAAGTGGGGCGGAACTACTTCAGCGAGTACGCCCAGGCCACGCCGGCGGACACGTTCATCCTGACCTTGGGCTGCGGCAAGTTCCGCATTCGGGACTACGACTACGGCACGCTGTTGGGCATTCCCCGCTTGCTGGACATGGGCCAGTGCAACAATGCCTACGGGGCGATCAAGGTGGCCGTGGGCCTAGCCGAGGCCTTTGGCTGCACGGTGAATGACCTGCCGCTGACGCTGGTCGTGTCGTGGTTCGAGCAGAAGGCGGTGGCCGTGCTGCTGACCCTGCTGGCCCTGGGGGTGAAGGGCATTACGATCGGTCCCAAGCCACCGGCGTTCATCTCGCCGAACGTGTTTAAGATCCTGCAGGACAAGTACGATCTGCGGCTGACCGGTCCCAGCGCCCAGGCGGACCTGGCCGCCGTGCTGAGCTGAGTGGCGGCCGGGGCGTTTCCAACCTGAGACGTCCTGCCGCTATTTCAGGATCAGCGTCCACGCGTTCTGCTTTTCGTCGCGACCGAGGTGCACTGCCTGACCGGCCTTCCGGTCAGGCAGTGCGATTTGATAGTCGCCGAGGAAGCCGCGAAAGCGCGCGAGGCCGTCGGGGCCCGTCTGCAACTCGGTCTTGGTCCACCAGCGGCCCTTGATGAGCTTGGCCAGTTCCTCGTAGGCCGGTTTGGGAGTCATGTCGGCGCGGAGCAGGCCGGCCGGCGCCCCTTTCCAGGCCCCGTGATCGCTGAAGTCCCACCAGGTCAGAGCTTCGACCGCTGGATGGGAGAACAACAGGGTGTAGAGGCGGACCACCTCCCGCACCTGATAGGCTTCGCCTTCGGGAGTCGATGGCCAGGGCGTGCCGCGCGGCGGTTCGTCCCAGCGGCGCTGGCCGGAGAGGATGGTCGTCTCGGTGAAGTGCAGGGGGACCTGGAAGCGGGCGAAACGCTGGCAGACCTCCCAGGTCTTATCGCTCGACCAGGCCCCGCCGTGCATGTGGCTCTGGATGCCGATGACGTCGTACAGCCGGCGTCCCTGCTCGTCGACCAGTTGCTCGATCACCTTCTCGTAGGGCGGGTCCACGCGGTAGTCGTTGATCAGGAGCGTGGCGGCAGGATTGGCTTGCCGGGCCCGGCGGAAGCACTCGCGCGTGAACTCCATCTGGCCCACGTGCTGCCACATGCCGGTCAGTTTGGGGGCGCGCTGGAAGAACTCCTTGCGGTCGAAATGGGTCGCCTCGTTGACCACGTCCCAGCGGTCGATGAGGCCGGCGAACCGCCGCACGCAGTCGTCGATCCGCGTCCGTTGCAGGCGATAGACCTCCAGTGGATCCTCGGGCAGCCAACCGGGTTCGGCGAAGTTCCAGGCCAGCGGATGCCCCTTGGTCAGGATGCCCTGGGCGCGGCACCAGTGCGCCACTTCCTCGGTCGGCTCGTGGCGCGGTTCGCCGCGCCGCGACTCGTACATGGGCCAATAGAAGGGGACGGTGGCGTAATTGAGCAGCTCGGCGAAGCGCCGGCGGTACTCTTCCTGCAGGCGCAGGTCAGAGGGCTCGCGCCACTTGAAGATATTGCAGCCGAACAGAAAGGCGTGCCGCGTCTGGCGGACCTGCACGGTCGCGTTGGCCACCGGCTGGCCCGACGCGTCCACGACGCGGACTGTGGCGTCGGCTTTGCGGTGTTTGTCGATCCGCTGATCGGCGTCGGCCAGCGGGTCCGCGGCCCGGGCGAAAGTGGGCACAAGCAGCGTGCCCAACAGCACGACGATGCGGACACATGTGGATCGTCTCACGCGGTGGTTCTCCAAGAAGAGGCCTACCGGCCCGGCTTTCTCACCAACTGCCGGTGGGTGACATTGGCATCAGAGGATTCCGTCATGCTGAAGCACAACCTACGGTTGCGGCCAGTCGCGCCACACGTCGCGGGCCGCGCGGCGGAGGGTCTGGGGCGTCCAGGCGGTGGTGTCGGGCAGCGGCGCGGCGCCGCGGTGGCAGCCGACCAGGAAGACCCACTCGCGGACTTCATTCGGGGCCAGGCGCACGAGGTATTCGGCCTTGCCCGGCGGGTAGAGCGATTGGTCTGAATCGCCCCCCACGTCGACGTAGCGATCGGCTGCGGCGTTGAGTTGGCCGGCGATGACTTTGGTCAGGTCGGGCGCATCGCCGGCGGGGAAGATCCAGATGGCGTTGAGGATTGGATTGCGGTCGCGGGCGTCTGTGGCGGTGCGCACGGAGAGTTCCAGCCGGCCGTCGCCGTTGGCGTCGCGTGCGGCGAAGAGCAGGGCCCCGGGGCGATGCCGGCCCCATTGGCCCACCGGATCGACGGTTTGTTCTGCGGCGCCTTCCACGCGGCAGGCCAGGGGTCGCTGGCCCGCTTCGGTCCAGTGGCTTTCGCAGAAGCCCAACACCACGTTGGCCGCGGACTTGGGTTTGACCGAGAAGCGATAGACGATGGGCACGCCGCCCATGCCGGCGCGGATGTTGCGGAAGGCCGGGTCGCAGGGGCCATCGGGTTTGGCCCAGCCTTTCTGGGCGTTGGAGTCATCGCACGAGCCCCAGTCGCGCGCGGATTGTTCGGAGGCGACTTCCTCAGGCAGCGCGAGCACGACGCGGCCGCCGACGCGCACGGTGCGCGAGCCGACCTTGGCGGCCGGAGGCAAGGCGAGGGCCAGGGTCATTTCGGCCGGGGCGCCGCGCGCTTCCTCCAGGCGGACGCAGAGCACGTCCACGCCGGCGGGATGGATCGGCGCGCGGAAGGCGGTGCAACTCAGGCGGACGGCCCCACGATCGGCAGTGACCTGCGCGGCGGGCACCAGGTCGTCGAGTTGGATCGCCGCTACCTGGAACGGGGCCTCGTTCAATCCGTCGCCACGGAGTTGCACGCCCACGGGGCCCCAGTCTTCGACCAGGCGCCCCTCGGCATCCATCTTCGAGGCGGGGAAGCCGGGCGAGGCGAACTCGACCGGTCCGGCCGCAAGGCTCACCCAGGCCAGCAGTGTGCAGAGGGCACTCATGACACGCCTCCTTCGGCAAAGGTCGACGTTCGCGGGGAGTGGACGTGCTTGATCCCGTACAGCTCACAGAAGCCTTCCAGCTCGCGGCGATGGTTGCCCAGCACGACGACCTGGTGGAAGCCTTTGACGTCGCGGCAGTCCTCGATGTTGTCCATCTGGACTTCGACCGAAGTCCGGCAACCGCCGGCCGGCGGAGTGTCGACATTGCTCACCACGCGGCCCGTGTCGATAATCATCTCGTTGGGGCTGGTGAAGCGCACGAAGGTGACCGGCTGGCCTTCGGGCCAGAGGATCTGCATCGACACGCCGAGGGCCGACTCGGAATGATTGCGGAGGATGAACGGCGCCGGCGGCTTGTCGAAGCCTTCCAGGCGCGTGCCGGCGGTGCAGTGTGCGGCGATGAGGAGATTCTTGGCTGTTTCCGGCACCGGATCGTTCATGTAGCCGGGCCGGCCCAGCAGGTAGCTGGTCATCATCAGCGAGATGGCCCCGAACAGGTCGGCCTCGCAACCGGCGGTGACGCCCTGGTCCTGGAGCAAGGTCCAGGCGCCGCAGGGCGGGGTGGGCACGAGCTTGGCGCTGACCATGCCCAGGCAATCCATGGAGAGGGCATTGGCCTTCTCGGCGACCATCAGGCGTTTGGCGGTGGCGTAGGCGCGTACACAGTTGACCGTGTCTTGTTCGTTGGGTTCGACGATCTTCTGGGCCTGGCGGCGCATGTCGTTGGCCAGGTCGTTGACTTCTTCGGTAGCCGGCTGCTTGTCGAACTCCAGGTTAAACGTGTCGCGGGGGATCGCGCGGATCTTGACCCCCAGTCGTTCCAGCACGGTCTCGTGGCGTTTGTCGCTGCGGATGTGCAAGACGCGGGTTTCCTCGAACATACGCTTGGCGCGGATCATGCGCAGGGCGGCCTCGACGGCCGACCACTGCAGCGACGAGACGACGTGCACGCCCGGCAGACGCGAGGCGCGTCCCACGTGCTGGGTGAAGGCCGTGCCGACCGGTGCGAAGACGATCAGCGGAAGCTGGGTTTCCTTGACGACGCGCTCGATCCACTTCCAGGTGTGGATCTCTTGCAAGATGATCAACAGGGCGTGCGGCTGTTGGGTCTTGACCTTGGCCAGCCAGGCGTCCAAGGTAGCCGGGTCGTTGACCGGAGTGGATTCGAGGGCCGCCTGGATGCCGAGGCGCGTGGCCGACTGCTCCAACTGGGCCCGGTATTGTTTCTCGTTTCCGTCCACGTCGTAGGTCGTGCCGGGCCAGCCGAGCCAGTAGGGGCGGGGCAGTTCGAAGAAGGTGGCGGCCACGCGCACATCGGGGCGCGGGCGCAGGCCGTTGGGGTCGACGTAGTCGGCGGGTGTGAGCAACGGTTCTTCGGCGGCCAGGGTTTCGAGGCCCGAGCCAGCGGCGGCCGCTCCCAGGGCCGACAGGGACAGGAACTGAAGGCACTGGCGGCGACTCAGACAGCAACCGTGGCAATGCGAATGCGCAGACATGGGCCTCTCCTGGGGAAGGAATTCCACCGGCTGGACGGAAGAAGCGTATGCGGCAATGGGGACAGAAGGTCCGTGCGCGTCATGGTACTCAGGCGCAGCGGCCGTTGGAAGGAATCACCGCAAGATTTCGGCGTTCCCGCCGGATAGTGACCCGCAACCCCGGTTCCCGCCTCCTACCTTGGCGGGCTCACACCGGGGGATCGGCTGCACGCGGCGGAGCAGTCTGTGGTCGCGGCGGGAGGCGATTGCGGAAATGGGCAATCTGGTCGTAGAGGGTTTCTGCGGCTGCGCGGGCTTCCAGGGGAATGGCCACCAAGTGCCGGCGATCGTCCACCGCGTGTGCCCGAACCGCTTCCAGCCATGGCAGCAGCGTCACGTCGGCCCCCAGTTCTTCCAGCAGACGCACGAATTTCTCGCCAAAGCCCAGGTGCAGCAACACGGCCGAGGCGCGGAGCCAATCGTCCCGCGTGTTCGGCAGCAAGCGATCACCAGCCACTTTCATCGCCCGGCGGAGCGACTCGGCCGCCAGCCCCCAGTTGTCGTCGTAGGCGGCGAAGAGGGCCTCGTGCAGGGCCTGGGTGTCTTGCCAGCCTTCAGGTTCGCGCAGATCGGCCAGGATGCGGCGAGCCTCGTCCAAGTCACCGCGCACGTCCCGCAGGAGGAACGCGAGCCTGTGGCGAGGCTCGTCCCAAGCCGGATCGACTTCCAGGCACCGCCAATAGACTGTTTCCGCTTCGGCATAGCGTCCGAGACGATCGTCAAGGAGATCACCTAGCCCATACCAAAGCAAAGCACTGCTGGGATCGACGCGGATCGCCTCACGATAAGCCTGCTCTGCTTCGGCGTGCCGGCCAAGATTGGCAAGGAGATTGCCTAGCCCAAACCAAGGCCAAGGCCAAGCGTTGTTGGGATCGACGCGGATCGCCCCGCGATAGGCCTGCTCCGCTTCAGCGTAGCGGTTGAACCTCCTTTCAAGGAGATCACCAAGAGAACACCAAGTCCAAGCGTCGTTGGGATCAATGCGGATTGCCTCGCGAAAGGCCTGCTCCGCTTCGGCGTACCGGCCAAAATGATCCCTTAGGAGATGACCGAGAAACCACCATGGCGAAGCGTCGTTGGGATTGAGGCGGATCGCTTCGCGATAGACCTGCTCTGCTTCGACATAGCGACCGAACTCTTCGAGAACATTCCCCCACTGGCGCCAAATCCTCGCGGATGCCTCGCCCTTCGGCTCAATCTCCAGCAGGGAGGCTAGGCGACGGAATGCCGTGTCCGATAGTCGGCGTTTGGCATCCGCGTGGGCAAACTGCCGAACGATCTTCGCCTGAGGAGCGTCTTCGGCGCGGTGGATCAACGTTTCAATCTCGTCGGAATCCCTCCATGAGGTCACAACGCCCGCGACGAGTCGCATCCGGAGCCATTGCGTGGCGCCGGTCGAGAAATCCGTCTCCAATTTGCGCGTTTCGTCCTGCAACTCGGCGAGAAGTTGCTGGACTTCCGCCAGCGTCAGTTGTCGTGCGGCAATGGATTGACGGTCCACGGCGCCCTTGCGGGAGATTCCGCCCGGGACCATGGCCGGGGAACCCAGGACCAGCTCGGCGAACTCTCGGCCCGTGACCGGGCTGTCGGGCGGAACCACCGACGCGAGTCGTCTCTTGAGTTCGGAGAACTCATAGGCCTTGGGAACAATCTCCCCAGGCTCCAGGATTCGGGCAATCCGCTCGCGCACGCCTTCGCACTGCTCGATCAGCTCCAATTGGGCGCGCAAATCTAGTTCCCGGGCCAATCCCGGCTCGGCGGCCAGCGAGTCGGCCAGGGCCATGGCGTAGGTGATGTTGCCGGTCGTGAACCGCGCGCGGCCGAGCAGTTCGCGCGCGCTGCGCGCGCGTTCGGCCGGGGTGTGGAAATCCTCCAGGAAGCGGGCCAGCGACGAAAGGCACGACCGCTGACGCCGCGTGGTGAACCGCATCAGGTACCAGATATTGAAGAACCGCTCGGCGATCTGGTAGCCGGTCTTCTTCCCGCGCGCCAGGTCCGTCTCCTCCACCAATCCGATGTCGCGCAAGCGGCCAAGCTGCGGGGACACGCTGCTGGGTTTCAAACGGGCCGTTTCGGCGATCGAGGCCTTGGTCATCGGGGCCCAATTGCGTGCCAGCACACCGACGATCGTCTGGGCCTGGTCGGGAAGCTGATCCAAGCGGGACTGGTACAGCGGCGTGACCACATCCAGCAACGACTCCAGGTCTTCGAAGGCATCCTCCGAGAACCCGCTGGTGAACAACTCGAACAGGAGCACGGCCGTGCGCGGGTTGCCGCCGGTCAGGTCGCGGAGTGCGGCCAGGCGCGGGGTCTGGGAGTGGATGCGGTCGATCAGGTCGGTCCGTTGGCTGGCCTGAGCCAGGCGCAGGATGATGTCGCGGATCTCGTCCAACTCCAAGGGGTGCAAGTAGTGCGGCTTGAAGCCGTCGTAGAAGGCCGATCCGTAGTCTTCGAAATCGCGCGCGTAGACGGTCGACGCGGCCACCAGCACCGGGGCACCGGAAGCGCTGAAGGCACCGCGCAAGATGTACTCTTCACTGCGACAGCGGCCCAGCAGGAGGTTGAAGTTCTCGACGAACAGCACGGGCCGGCGCCCTTGCTTCCGCCACGCATCGGCAAACGCCGCGCGGCACTGCTCCTCGTAGGTCCGCTCGTCGGTCTCCAGGCGGGTCAACCGGGCCACGGTGGCGTCGATCGCCCGGACGGCGTCGTCCGCCCCTTGGTGTTCCAGCGTATCGGCCATGGCGTCCAGGCAGTTGAGCCAGAACTTGGCCAGCCGGTCGACCTCGACATATTGCTCTTCGGGAAAGGTAAGCGGCAAGAAGCGGTCGCGGTTCGGGGCGCGCTGGAGTTCCAGGGCCAGCCGCCTCAGGAGCGTGGTCTTGCCCATGCCCCGCTGTCCGACGACCAGATGGTGCTGCGGCACACTCGTCGGCGCGGTCGCCGCCACGTCGTCGAGGATGGCGCGGTACACGTCTTGCCGGGCGATGAAGGACTGCTCCAACTCCGCCTCGTTCAGCCGGTGGGGGTTGAACAAGCGGATTTTCGCAAGCACGGGCAGGCGGGCGGGTTTAGAGCCGGTCCCAGGACCTACTGGCAGCTCAGTCTTGCCCGGCCGCGCCACGTGGTTATGACGGTTCTGGGGTAGGTTCTTAGTCATCAGGCGAACCGCCTCTTCCAGAAGTCGCGCAGGAGGAACGAACGGAAGGCGTAACACTCGCCCTGCTGGGCCAGGTAGCCGTCGCGCTGCAGGAATTCGAGGATCTCGCGCAGTTGGCGGTCGAGCGTCCCAGGGTCGGCGTGTGGATGCTCGGCCGCCAGCAGGTTGAAGAGGACATCGCGGCTGGCGCCCTGGGGTTCGCTGCAAAGGCGGCCCAGAACACACCGAGCCATACGCAGTTCACCCTGGTCCAACAAATCACCCAGACGCGACTCCCAGTGGCCGAACTGGACGCGATGCTGGGGATCGAGCAGCGTTTGGTAGGCCAGATCGACGTCGGCCAGCGACGGGTAGTCGGGGCTGCGGCGGGCCTTGGGGAGTTCGGCCAGGGTGTGAAAGAGGAGTTGCAGATAGAAGGGGACCGCCCATCCGACGCGCGCGATGATCGCTTGGGCGACCTCCTTGGAGAGAGCCATGCTATAACGGCCGGTCTCGGCCAGGCGATTCAGGAGGCGCAGGGCCGTGTCGTCGTCGAAGGCGCCTACCGGTTGGGGCGACAATTCGTTGATGCATCCGGACAGTCGGTGGCGGTCGACGAAGGAGTCGAGGCCGATGGACCCGCACAGGATCCAGGGGAGCCGTGTACCGCAGGCCTGTCGCACGCTTCGAAGCCAGTCGAGCACTTGGCGCACCTGA
Organism: uncultured Planctomycetales bacterium; assembly: GCA_937889015.1. Classification (GTDB taxonomy): domain Bacteria; phylum Planctomycetota; class Planctomycetia; order Pirellulales; family Thermoguttaceae; genus CALARR01. Next base: position 38,215 of record CALARR010000352.1, read on the forward strand.
TCGAGGCCGCCCTCGTGGAGAAGCTTGTTGAGGAAGATCGGCAACTCGTCCAGCGTGATCAACACGCGGCGTCCTTCGGCTGCCTGGGAGGCGATCAGGCCCTTGAGCGATCCGGCGGCGTGTTCCCAGGAGGCCATCGCGTCGGAGACCTCCAACTCAGCCCCGGCGACACCGACCTTGGTGCCGCGGAGGAAATGGCGGAAATGATCGATCGCCGTGGTGACCTTCGCCATCAGCGGCATTTGGATGCCGGCGTGAACGAGTCCCTGCTGAATGGCGATAAGAAAGGCGGCTTGATCGGCCGCATCCTGGACGTCGACCTTCACGACGGCCCAACCATCGGCAGTGAGTTGGCGAGCCAGTTCGGCTACCAAGGACGACTTTCCGATGCGGCGAGGCCCGAGAAGGAGGACATGGTTTCCGTCCTCGACCGTTCGGCGGAGCGTGGCCAGTTCTTCATCGCGGCCGAAGAAATCGTCCCCTTCGACAGGCGACCCGGTGATGTTTCTCATACAGCCTCCGCTACACAGACCACTACATATCTGTATCGATTCAAGTCTGTAGTGATTCTATTACGTATCGCATACAGTGTCAAGCTGCGTCCTGATCGAACACGCGCCGGATACCGCTCTGACATGTACCCATCTCGCGCTAAACGAATATCGCCACTATACGCGAGTTGCGTGCGTAGCCCGAATTCTGGCGAATTCGGCCACCTCCGCACCTGAGCCTGGGCTGGCACGGATGAGCCTGGTGTCGGCCGTTCGGAACTGCAGACACGCCAGAAGGGGCGGGACTTGGGGTACCGAGGAGGCGGCCTTGGGGACCACCGTGCGGCGTGCGCTTGGTCGGCGGGCCAGGCCTTGTCTGTGCGCGGGCGACACCGGAGGGCCGCCTTCCTCCTTTCACCCATATAATTGACATAGTCAATGATATGGGCAATAATAAGTCCATGAGCGATCCTGAGTCAGCGCCGCGGTTCCTGGAGAAGTCCCATCTGGCGGGCGATGTGCACTTGATTCGCGAGCTCATGCGGACACATCAGGCCGTTCTGGCCGTGTTTGCGCGCGAAGTGGGCATGCCGGCATCGCGATTGGCCGTGATGCGGCTCTTGGCGATTGCTGGGCCCAAGCGTATGGGCGTGATGGAAATCGCCAGGCAGCTTGGCGTGAACGCGGCGGCCGTTACGCGGCAGGTGCAGGAAATGGAGCGGGAGCGTTTGCTCGTCCGCCGAGCCGACGCCAAGGACAAGCGTCGGATCGACATGCAGTTGTCAGCGAAAGGCCGCAAGACATTCGAAAGGCTGCACGATCGCAGTCACCAATTGGAGAGATCGCTTGTGTCCGCGATTGCGGCCGAGGAGATGCAGATCGCCGCGAGGGTATTGGCCACCCTGCGCGACGTTCTCGATGGCATGCGCTGAGCGCGGGCTGACCATGGGAATGGAGTTGCCCGAATCGCCGCGACTCATGAAGGAGACTCTTGTGAACCAGACGACGCGTTTCAACTTGCGGGCTTTTGCGACGCTGGGCGTGTTGTTCAGCGGCCTGGGTCTCCCCGTCACGGGAATCGCCAATCATGTCTATCAGTTTGAGTCGCTGAGCACGGTGCGTCACGCTTGGATGGCAGCGCACAACAGCCTTGGGCTATTGTTTGTGGTCTTCTGCATCTGGCACGTCGCACTGAACCGGAAAGCGCTTCTCAATCACATAAGGGCGTTCGCCGTCCGTGTTCCCATGATGAGTCGAGAGGCGATCGCCGCCGTCGCCGTGGTGGCGCTGGTCTTATTCCTGTTTGTCAGCCATGCTTTTCATGGGCAGTGACCGGCGACGTTCCGTCGACCGGTGGGCTGCCCAAGGCCGCCGATGGGTGCGTGTCGCAGGGGCGTGTAGCGGGCGACTTCCCGCGATTTTCGGCGGAAGGCTGGCGGATCCGGTCACCTGCTGGTGAGAAATCCAGTCTAGCGGCGGATGGTGACGCGCGATCCTACGGAGAGGATGTCGTAGACGTCGTGGATGTCGCGCGCGCCGAGGCTGATGGCGCCGCGGCCGTCGGAGCGGCCGATGCTCTGGGCGTTGTCGGTGCCGTGGATCGCCAGGCGACCGCCCAGGTCGAGCATCCGGTCGCCGTAGGGATTGGCCGGATCACCGGCCGCGATCACGCGATCGGCGCCGTAGTAGGTCGGATTGGCCTTCTTGTCGCGGACAATGAAGCTGCCGTCGGCCAGCGGCTGGTCGCGGCCGATGCCGATGGGGAAGCGGCCGGCATAGCGATCCTGGAGCAACACGATCAACTGGTACCGGTTCACATCGACCACCGCGTCGAACGGGCCGCGCACGACTTTGAGTTCCATGCCGGGCGCCAGATTCTGCGGGTCGCGGATGCCGTTGATCTTGGCCAGCAACTCGGCCGAGACGTTGTAGATCGTGGCGATGCGCTCGAGCGTATCGCCGGGCTGCACGCGGTAGGCGGGTTCGAGGTAGTGCTGGCGCGAATAGACGACCGTGCCGGCAACCTGGTCGAGGAGTCCAAGGAGCTGCCGGTTTTCGTCGTCGGTCAGTCGGGGATGGAGATAGAACTTGCTCAGAGCCAGATGGGCCTCGCCCAGTTGACCGGCATCGAGTTTCGCCTGGATGGAGCGCATGAGCGAGCGGAAGTCGTCGTTCGGAATCGCCGTGGTGGCCGAGGCGGCGGTCACGGGAGACACACTGGTTGCAGGGGACGTGGCCGTGGCCGCGGCAACTTCACGGCTGGGAGACGCGGTTCCGGTAGTCGGGGCCAGGATGCCCGTGGGCGCCGCAGCGCCCGGCGTGAGCACCGTTCCCAGCGCGGCGGGATTTGTGGCGGAGGGTGTCCTGGCGGTCGGCAGGGCCGATGCGGTTGCGGGGACGGCCGGAACGATCGTGGCCGCCGCGGGGGTTCCGGCCGCGGTGGACAGGCCGGCGAGGCCGGCATGGGTGGCGGCGGCCGGCTGCCCTACGGTCGGCGAAGCGGGCGGGGCGCTGATGGCCGCGGCAAAGCCTGGGGCGGCCCCGGCCGGATTGACGCCCGCGGCCGAGGGGTTGGCAGCGGCGTTCGGCGTGGTGGGGTTGGCCGGCGCGGCCGAACGCGAGATGTATCCGCGCAGGGAATCCAGGGCTGAAGCAGGCGCGGCGGGGGTGCCGGGCGATCCCGGGCGGTTGATGGCCGTGCGTGTGGGATCGGGAGCATTGGTCATGGGATAGGAGGCAGGCCCCGTCGGTGCGGCGCTGCCTGAAGAGGCAAGCGGCGGCGTGCCCGACATGGCCACGCTCATCCCCGGCAAAGAAGGCTGAGGGGAGGAGGGGCTGGAAGCGGCGGAGGCGAAGCCGGGCACGTTTGCCGTGCGTCCTGGGGGCGTGATAGAGTTGCCTGGTGCGGGTTGACCCGTGCCTTGTTGTGCCGTGGGCCAAGCGGGGGCCGCGGCCGGCTGAGGTGGGTTGCGGGAAATCCAGACGTACACCGAGTACAGGATGACCGCCAGGACCGCGATCCCGGTAAAGGTCCTCAGCGCACTCATGACCGTCCTCCTTGACGAATCACTCGCTTTCGCAATGCTAGAAGCTACACGTATCTTAGCGCCAGTCCCAAAACCTGTCGGCAGTTCGATCCCGCAGGACCGCCCGACGTGGCGATGATGGTTTTGGGTTCCATTTTTAGGGCCGGTCCCAGAACCTGTTGGCAACTCAGTCTTACCGAGCCGCCCGACGTGGCGATGATGGTTCTGGGATCGGTTCTTAGCTCTCCTTCAGGTCCTATCATGCCCGAGTACCGCGATTTCGATCGGCCCGACGATGAACTGGACGATGAAGAGTATCCCGATCCGGACGAGGCCGACGACGAAACCGACACGATCCCTTGCCCCCAGTGCGGAAAAGCGATTTACGAGGACGTGGACCGCTGTCCCTACTGTGGACAAGACGTAGTTCCGGCCACCAATCCCTGGTTGGGCCGGCCTCTGTGGTGGATCGTCCTGGGCCTGCTTGGAACGGCGGCGGTGATCTGGGTCTTGAGCGGACTGAATTGATCCGGCCGCAAGCGACCTCCGGGGACCGAGCCAAGCGGGCGAATCATAGGCGAAGCGTGCAAAGATCGCTATGCCAAACTGGTCGGTTTTCTTGCGAGGCATGCCTGTTTGGCACGTAATTTTGGGAAACTGCGCAGAATAGGGAGCAGCCGATCCCAAGGATGTTGCGTGCCACGGGTTTCCGCCGGGCTTGCAGGCTGCCCAAGGGCGCGAACGGAGGAGGGCCGGGCGGGGGCCTCGGCCCGTGGAGTTCAGCCTTCTGAGGACCGTCCTTCGCGGAGCCGTGCGCGAATTGCCTGGAGGCGTTCGGCGAGTTGCTGCTCAAAGCCGCGGTCTACGGGGCGGTAGTATTCGCGCTCGATCCCCAGATAGTCTTGGGAGGCGATGCCGTCCGGCGCATCGTGGGCGTATTGATAGTCCTTGCCGTGTCCGAGCCGTTTCGCGCCCGGATAGTGGCTGTCGCGGAGATGGACGGGGACCGGCAGGAGGCGTCCTTCGCGCACGTCTTGCCGGGCCTCGCCGATGCCGATGGTAGCGGCATTGGACTTGGGCGCGCAGGCCAGATAGGTGACGGCCTGGGCCAGGTTGAGTTGGCATTCGGGCAGGCCCACCAGTTCGCAGGCGGTGGCGGCGGCGACGGCCAAGGGGAGGGCGGCGGGATCGGCGTTGCCCACGTCCTCGCTGGCGAGGATCACCAGGCGGCGTGCGAGGAAGCGGACGTCTTCGCCCCCTTCGAGCATTCGCGCCAGGTGGTACAGCGAGGCATCGGGATCGCTGCCGCGAATGCTCTTGATCAGGGCGCTGATCGCGTCGTAGTGCGCATCGCCCTGGCGGTCGTAGAGCACGGCTTTGCGTTGCACCGATTCCTCGGCCAGTTGGCGCGTGAATTCCAGGGGGAAGCGCTCGCTGGAGAGCACGCCGACTTCCAGGGCGGACAGGGCGCGGCGCGCGTCGCCGTCGCTGGTTTCGACCAGGAATTCGAGGGCCGCGGGGTGCATGTGGATGGCGTATTGTCCCAGCCCGCGCTCGCGGTCGGCCAGCGCGCGTGTGAGCAGCGTGCGAATGTCATCGCTGTCCAGCGGTTGGAACTGGAAGACGCGGCTGCGGCTGACCAGGGCGCTATTGATGGCGAAGAAGGGGTTTTCGGTGGTGGCTCCCACGAGGATCACCACGCCTTGTTCGACGTCGGGCAGGAGCACGTCTTGCTGGGCCCGATTGAAGCGGTGGATTTCGTCGACGAACAGCAGCGTGCGCTGGGCGCTGGTGGCCAGTTTGTCGGCGGCCTCGGTGAGCAACTCGCGCAGTTCCTTGACACCGCTGGTCACGGCGCTGATTTGGCGGAAGCGGCTGCGGGTTTCGCGCGCCAGGAGTTGGGCGAGGGTGGTTTTGCCCGTGCCGGGGGGGCCGTAGAAGATGACCGAGCCCAGGCGGTCGGCCTTGAGCAATCGCCGCAGGAGCTTTCCTTCGCCCAGGAAGTGCTGCTGGCCGACGAATTCGTCCAGGAGCCGGGGGCGCATGCGCGCGGCCAGGGGCTGGGCGCGGCGGCGATTGGCTTCTTCGCTGGCTTCGAACAAGGACATGCGCGACCTGGAGGCAAAGGGCTGCCGAGGGACAGGGGGCGTGCAAAGGACGTACAAGGTACAATCAGATTACGGGGTTCTCCCGGCCGGTTCAACCGGGGCCCTCCGCGTGAAAGGATGACCACATGTCCTGGAGTTCTCGCCTTGTGCGTCCGGCCGTCGACGTCTGTGCGGCGGTTCGGCCGCTGCTGGTCGCAGTCTTGTTGATCGGGGCGGGCGTGCCGAGCGTGGGGCTGGCGGCAGCCGAAGAGGAGATCGACCGCTCGGAGAGCCGGCCGGTTCCGCACTATCCGCGACTGCTGATCGATCCGCCGCGTTTGGCAGCGGAAGGCATCCGGCAGATCGCCGGCCGGCGTCTGACCGTGCTGACGGACCTGGGGCCGCATCCTGAGTTGGAGACCTACCCGGCCGTGTTCGAGCAGGCCTTTGAGCAATGGTGCGCGTTCTTTCGGGTTCCCGCGGAGCGGTATGCCGACTGGCATTTGAACGCCTGCCTGATGAAGGAGAAGGAGCGTTTTGCGCGCGCCGGGTTGTGGCCCGCATTCCTGCCGGACTTTCCCAACGGCTACTCGTGCAACTATGACTTCTGGCTGTTCGACCAGCCGAGCGACTATTATCGCCGGCACCTGCTGTTGCACGAGGGGACGCACAGTTTTATGAACACGATCCTGGGGGCGTGCGGTCCGCGGTGGTACATGGAGGGGGTCGCAGAGTTGCTGGCGACGCATCGCTGGCAGGAGGGGCGGTTGACGATGAACTACTTGCCGGCCAGGCGCGAGGAGACGCCGTTTTGGGGGCGGATCCGGATCATTCAGGATGCCGTGGCAGAGCGCCAGGCGAGACGTTTGAGTGCGGTGGTGGACGTTGGTCCGCAGGCTCACAACACGGCCGATTATGCCTGGTGCTGGGCGGCGGCGCTGCTGTTGGATCGCCATCCGGCGTATCACGAACGGTTTCGCCGGCTGTCGGACTTCGTGACGGCCGCCGACTTCAACGACCGCTTTCACCAGATGTGGTCCGCCGACTGGCAAGAGCTGTGCGAACAGTGGCAGGTGATGGTCGTGGACATGCACTATGGCCAGGACATCGTGCGTACGGCCATCGACTTTGCGCCGGGCAGACCGATTGCGGCGAGCGGGGCCGAGGTATCGGTGGCCGCCGATCGAGGCTGGCAGAACAGCGGGCTGGTCTTGCAGGCGGGGCGCACGTATCGTCTGCGTGCCCAGGGCCGTTATCAGGTGGCGGATCGGCCGCAGGTTTGGTGGTGCGAGCCAGGGGGAGTGACGATTCGCTATCACCAGGGTCGGCCGCTGGGCTTGTTGCTGGCGGCCGTGCGGCCCGACGCGCCGCCGGCCGACAGTTCTTCGGCGTTGCTGCGGCCCAGCGTGGTGGGGCTGGGTGCGGAGTTGAGCGTGGAGACGACGGGCACGCTGTTCTTGAAGATCAACGAATCGCCGGCCGAGCTGGCCGACAACGCCGGATCGTGCAGCGTCGTGATCGAGCCGTGAGCTACGGCCGAAACTCCCAATAGGGGTCGTGGCGGAAGAAGAGGTTGTCGACTTCCAGCCAATGCGCGCCGGCCGGTTCGGTGCTTGTTTCGTGCCGTTCGCTGAGGGCCAGGCTCAGGAGGTGTTCCTCGCCGGACTGCAGGCGTTGGCTGAGGGCATCGACGCGCGGCTGCCAGGGCGTGAGGAAATCGTCGCGGTGCAGGCGCACGTCTTTCACCGGGACGTCGGCTTCGAGCTGGCCGTCGCCGACACGCATGCGCGCCTGGAGGCGTTGATCGCGGACTTCCGACCAGAGCGTGGCTCGCCGCGGCCGCCAGCAGCCGAGCGAGGGGCCGCCCTGGCCGAGGTCCGCGCCGCAACCGTCGCGTCCCACTTTGCGGAGTTGTGGGCCGAACAGCGCGCGGAACGTGGGGCGTGCCAGTTGCTCCAAGAGGGTCCAGAATTGCTCGGCAGGCAACCGGTGGAGAACGCGAACGCGGGCGGGATCGAACAGGCGATCCTCGATGCGCGGGGCGGGGCTGACGGTGGGCCGGAGCAGCAGTTCCAGCACGTTCCCCAGCGCAAAAGGCCCGCCCTGCTGCTCGAGCAGGGCGGGCGCGATACGTCCTTGGGGTGACTGCAGGCGGTAGAAGCGACCCTGTTGCGGATCGACGCCGGCCACCGAGATTGAGACCTGCGGTGCCCGGATCAGATGTGTGACGACAATTTGCATCAGCCTTGCGCGAGGCGGCAGACGAGCGGAACACGATCGAGATCCGGCGGACCGCCGTGGATGCTCAGAGAAACCGGGCAACGCGCGGCAGGCAAGTCGCAAACAACGGCTGGCCGTTCGGGCTGTGCTAGTTGTCTGAGGGGCGAGTTCTGCGAGGACTAAGCTTCCTCCTCGCCACCCTCTTCCTCCTCGTCATCATCATCCCAATCGTCGTCGTCATCGTCGTCCCAGTCGTCGTCGTCATCGTCCTCCCACTCGTCCTCGTCATCCTCTTCTTCGTCGAGGTCCTCCTCGTCGTCGTCGTCGACCTCTTCCCAGTCGTCGTCTTCGAAGTCCTCATCGTCCAGGTCTTCGTCCTCATCTTCCTCGTCGAGGTCATCCTCGTCGTCCTCGTCGAGATCCTCGTCATCGTCGTCCTCCAGCTCCTCGTCTTCGTCTTCGTCGAAGGCTTCGAGTTGCTGAGGCATGTCGAACATTTCATCCGTGGTTCGACGGGTGGACTGGCCCTTGGGCGTCTTGGCGCCGGAACGGGGTGCGGGTTGAATCGTAGGTGCTTTCACATTGGCCTCCTGGTCTTGGTCTTCACGATTAGAATCTTGGTTGGCTGTGATATGCGACTCGAGCGGTGCGGCGGCAGGGCCCGCAGGGGAACCTGCACGCAGCCATTCCGCTCGGGGCAATTCATCCAGGTGTCGCAGACCAAAGGTCTGCAGGAATTGTCTTGTGGTACCGTACAGGAACGGTCGGCCGAGGTCTTCGGATCGTCCCACAATTCGGACCAGATCGCGTTCCATCAATTGTCGCAGGATTTCTCCGCACTGCACGCCCCGAATGGCCTCGATCTGGGCTCGCAGGATAGGCTGACGGTAGGCCACTACTGCGAGGGTCTCCATGGTGGGCGGCGACAGGCGCACTTCCACCGGTACAGGCTGTAATCGTCGCAACCAGGGGGCGAACTTGGGTCGCGACATCAATTGCAGGCCACCCGCCACCTCTTCGACACGAAAGGCGCTTCCCTCAGCGTCGTAGAGTTGATTCAGTGCCCGGATCAGTGTACGCGCTTCTGTGCCGTCCGCCAAGCCTGCCAACTGAGCCAGTTTGCGGGTTCCCAAGGGCTCGCGTGCCAGGAGAAGGATCGCCTCCAGCTCAGCCAATCGGGTTGAGCGTGACCCCTCTTGGTGGCTATTCTGTTCTTCGTGGCCTGCTAACCAGTCAAGAGATCGTGAGCGTAGATGGGGGTGTGGCAGCCAGCGCGGTTGCCAAGTCCACGATGAATCACGCAAACCGCCCCAGTCACCTAGTGGTTGTCGATGAGTGAACATGGGCGAAGTAGGGAGTCGGTTGTGAGATGTGCCACCCTAGCGCTGCCATTCATGCCGGCGTGGTCAGTGATCGCCATTGCAACTGGGGTCGATTCGAATCGACAGGGGTCCAGGGATCCCGCGGTCGTGGAACGATCTTTGGCCCAGCGGACCTTAGCGCCGGTCCGAAAACCTGTCGGCAGCTCAGTGCGGCCGGGCCGCCCGAGGTGGCTGAGGCGGTTCTCGGATAGGTTCTCAATCGTACGCTGCGCGATCGGCGGCGGCGCGGTTCACATCGGTCCTGCGCGCCACACTTCGACGTCCTGGAGGACCTTGCCCATCACACGGACGGGGTCGGAGTCGACGGCCTCGAAGTAGCGGGTGTAATTGGGGTTCCCGCCGACGGCCATTTTGCAATAGAAGCGATATAGATCGCCTTGGGCCCCCCAGGACTCCAGGAGGTAGTAGGTCGCCCCCAATCGACGCAGGCGCTCCTGAATCTGTTGGAACTGGTTGTCGGTCGGCGACTTTTCGGGTGCGGCGTTCGGCGGTGGGCAGGCTTCGTCGAAACAGACGGGAACGAGGCCTGGCTTGTTGCGTTGATAGACAGAAGGACCGGGTTGCCTGACTGGCGGCGAGAACTCGCGCGGCATGGCGTCTGCGGGCATTGGTTCGGCCGGCAGTTGATAGCCGGCCGGCACGACCCCAGGAGTCCCGTTGGCAGGCATCTGCGTGTAGTCGGCAGTGGTTGGCGGAGCCTGGAGCGGCGTTGCCGAGGGTCCGAGTTGCGGGGCCAGTGCCACCTGTGGAGGCACGGCTTGTGGCCCGAGCTGGACCACGGGGGGACTCAGCGGCGGCAAGGTGGCTGGAGCGCCCGCGATCGGATCTGCCAGGATGGTCCCGGAGCTGCCGGGAACAAAGGGGGGCGCTTCGCTCAGCGTGCTGGACGCGGAAGCCAAGCTGAGGCCCAGGTGTTGCTGCAGCAATTGCTTGACCAGTTCTGGGAGCGATCCGCCCCACAGCGCGGCTGCGGGGATCGAGAGCAGACAGGCCAGCATCACCAGGGCACGAAACGCCACCACGGTGGACGATTCGCTTTTCAAGGGCGCCTCCTTTCGCCGCATTCCGGCTCTCTTGGCCGGCTGAAGGCCGCGCGCGTTCCCTGCGCGGGCCGCCGAAGGCGCACATCATAGTCGCACCTCTTTTGCCGTGGCAATCCCAATCGATCCGCAAACTGGGGGGATTCAGTTTGAATCCCCCCTCCATCTTGACGGTGTGGGCGGCTCGGCAAACAATTGATCCCCAGTCCAAGGAACCCTGATTTGAACTGTTTCGAGTGTATGGAATCGATTTACCTGGACCATAATGCGACCACACCTCCAGCTCCGGAGGTCGTGCGCGCATTGGCCGAGGCGTACGCTCGGGGGTGGGCGAACCCGGCCAGCCAACACCGGCCTGGGCAGGCTGCTCGAAAAGCGCTGGAGGACGCTCGAGAGGAGATCGCCGTCTTGCTAGGCGGCGATGTGTCTGGTGCCCGGGGAGACCGTCTCCTCTTTACCGGGGGGGGGACGGAGGCCAACAATCTGGCTGTGTTGGGCGTGTGCCGTGCTGCGTCGGCCGCGGGCCAGATCGTCGTCTCGGCCGTGGAACACGCCAGCGTGATCGAGCCGGCGGAGCATTTGATGGAGGAGGGTTGGCGACTGGACGGGCTGGGCGTCGATGCGCGAGGGGTGGTCTGTGTGGATCGCTTGCAAGGCCTGCTCAGTGCTCAGACCCGGTTGGTCAGCGTGTTGCTGGCGAACCACGAGACGGGCGTGCTTCAACCGATCGCGGACTTGGCGGAGATCTGCAACGCGGCGGGGGTGGTGTTGCACACCGACGCGGTCCAGGCCGCCGGGAAGCTGCCCCTGGAGTTTCGCCGGCTGGGCGTGGCGGCCATGAGCGTGACCGCCCACAAATTCCGCGGTCCGCTGGGGATCGGCGCCCTGCTGGTGCGCCACAATGTGCCGTTGTCGCCATTGACCTACGGTGGCGGGCAACAACATGCTTTGCGGCCGGGCACGGAATGCGTGGCGTTGGCAGTGGGAATGGCCACGGCTTTGCGATTGGCGCACCAACATCAGCAAGAGGAGGCAGAACGCCAGGCGTCGCTGCGTACGCAGTTCGAAGCCGGATTGCGCGCAGCCTTTCCAGGAGTGATTGTGCATGGGGGGGAGGCCCAGCGTCTGCCCAATACGGCCAACGTTGCATTTCCGGGGGTGGACGGGCAGGTTCTGTTGATGGCTTTGGATACGGCGGGTGTGGCCTGTTCGGCCGGTTCGGCGTGCAGCAGTGGATCGAGCGAGGTCTCCCCCACACTTCTGGCGATGGGAATTCCCCACTCTTTGGCCAGTTCTTCGTTGCGGTTCAGTCTTGGGGCCGAGACCAGGGCGAGTGACATCGAGCAGGCCGTGCGGCGGATTGCCGAGGTCTATCGCCAGTTGCGCGGATGAGGGGGGCGGCGGTTGGTGCAAGGGGCACCCAGGTGTCGTGTTCCCGGCGGTGTAGATCGAAGAAAAGGCCGCTAGCAGCGTGTGAGGCGCGCTGTGCCACTCTTCTTGTGGCGCAGGCGATGCCTTACAATCCCAACTATGAAGTCCGGTGCCGTGCCGTTTGTTCCCTCGGCTGAAACCTGACTTGCGCCGAGGTTGGCGTGTGAGTAGCAGCCGGGGGCATCCTTTTTGAGCCGGTCCGAGAACCTGTCGGCAGCTCAGTGCGGCTGGGCCGCCCGAGGTGGCTGGGGCGGTTCTCGGATAGGTTCTTAGCCCTGTGGTCTATCGCCCGTGACGTGTAACCTCATTCCGCTGCCAGGCCTCCCGCTGTCCGAAGCGGCCGACGCTGTCGGCGGCGCGAAGGCGGTGTTGGGGGCCTTCATCCTCGGGCCGGAGAACCAACTGGTGGAGGTGGCGGTGCGGGCCGTGTTGGATGGGCAGTTGCCACAATACAACCCGATTGTTTTTTACGGCGCCAGCGGGACGGGGAAGTCGCATTTGAGTCGCGGCCTGCTGCAGGCCTACAAGTCGCAATCCAAGCGGCCGGGCGTGTACGTGACGGCCAGCGATTTCGCGCGGGAGTTGAAGGACGCTTTTGAGACCAACGGGGTAGAGGACTTCCGCTCCAAGTACCGCCACGTGGGGCTGTTGGTGGTCGAGGATCTGGCGCGGTTGAGCGACAAGGCGGCAGCCGGAGAGGAGCTGGTGGGCACGATCGATGCCTGCGTGGCGGCCGGCAATCGGGTGATTTTGAGCGCGGGGGTAGCGCCGGAGCAATTGACCGAATTGCATCCGCGTCTGGTGAGCCGGTTGGTGGCGGGTCTGAGCGTGCCGCTGGTGCCGCCGGCCGTCGAGACGCGCGTCGAATTGATCCAGCGCTTTGCCGAGATGCGGAAGATGCGCGTGGACGAGGCGGCGGTGCGCCGGTTGGCCGACGGCCTGGCGGTGACGGCGGGCGAGTTGCTGGGGGCGTTGATGCAGTTGTGGATGGGGGCCGAAGTGGAGTGTCGGGCGATTGACGAGGAGGCGGTGCAAGAGTATCTCAAGCTGCATCGGGGATGCGTCCCCCCCCCGATGCAGCGCATCGCGCAGGCCACGGCTCGGCATTTCTCACTGCGCGTGCAGGAATTGCGTGGGCCCTCGCGGCGTCAGGGGGTGGTCACGGCTCGCGGCGTTGCGATGTACCTGGCCCGACTGCTCTCTCGACAGAGCCTAGGGCAAATTGGCCACTATTTTGGTGGCAGGGATCATACGACGGTGCTCCATGCGTGCCGCAAGACCGCGGCGCTGACGCGATCTGAGCCGGGCATTCACCAGGCGGTCGCTGAATTGAAGGAGAAGTTGCGCGGAAGCTCGTAAGGTCGGGTGCGTGTAGCGGATGTCCGGGTGACGGTCGCCAGAGCGGCCCCAGGACGCGGTGGAGAAGATGTTGACGGTGTGTTGATTCAGGTTGATGGATGGGAGGCGATTGGGGGCGTGAGGGAATCGATCAACAGCGGACGGCGGCCATCAACACAGTTGTGCGCCGGCATCAACTCTCGATCAACGGTTTTCCCACGGCCGCGGTCACTCGGGTTGGAGCGCGCAACTGCCGGAATGGCTAAAACTTGGAAATTCGGCCTGGTTGGCTGTCGACATCCGGCCGGGGCGCCTTACTACTGCTGTTGCAAAGAATGAAATCTAAGGTAGAACTACCGGAAACCCGTGTGCGATTCCAGGCCCCGAGTCCATCCACGAGGAAGGCAGTCTGAAGCGATGAAAGCCCTATGTGAACGCGAGAAGTTGCTGCAGAGTTTCCAGACGGTGGCCGGCGTTGCCCCGACGCGCAGTCCGAAGCCCATTCTGCAGAACGTGAAGATGGCGCTGACTTCGGAAGCGGCGACGTTGATGGCGACCGACCTGGAGATCGGCATCCGGTTGGAGGTGCCTGGGGTGGAAGTGCAGGTGCCCGGGAGCGCGGTGTTGCCGATCGCGCGTTTCGGCATGATTTTGCGTGAGAGTTCGGACGAGAAGCTGTACTTGGAGAGCGACGGCGGGAGCACGATCATCCGGGGGCAGCGGAGCCAATTTCGGCTGCCCAGTGAGAATCCGGACGAGTTCCCCAACGTGGTGGAATTCAACGAAGAGAAGTACCATGAGATGCCGGCGCGCTTTTTCCGCGAGATCGTGCGGCGCACGGCATTCGCCACGGACAACGAAAGCAGTCGCTATGCGTTGGGGGGCGTGTTGCTGGAACTGAGCGACACGGGGATCACGGCCGTGGGCACCGACGGGCGCCGCCTGGCGCGGCAGGAAGGCCCGGCGCGCTCGAACGGCGGGCATGAAACCATCGAAAGCACGACGATCATCCCCACGCGCGCCATGCATCTGATTGACCGGGCCTTGGCCGAGAACGAAGGGGACATGGAGTTGGCGGCGCGGGGCAACGACGTGCTGATCAAGAGCGGCCGAGCTACGATCTACACGCGGTTGGTCGAGGGGCGTTTTCCTCGCTGGCGGGACGTATTTCCGGCGCGGCAGAATCCGATGCGCGTGGACTTGCCGGTGGGCCCGTTCTATGCCACGGTTCGGCAGGCGGCCATCGTCAGCAGCGAGGAGCGCCGGGGCGTGGATTTCACCTTCGGTGAAGGCAAGGTGGTGCTCAACTGCCGGGGAGCCGAGTTCGGCGAATCGCAGGTTGAACTGCCGATAGCCTACGACGGAGTTCCGCTGCCGATCACCCTGGACCCGCGGTTTTTCAGCGATTTTCTGAAGGTGCTCGATCCGGAGAAGACCTTCCAATTGGAGATGCAGGATCCGGACAGCGCGGTGGTTTGCACCACGGACGACAATTATTCGTACGTGATCATGCCGCTGGCTCGGGATCATTGATGGCAAGGATGTCGCAAATGGCCAAGGGCCCACAACGAATTGCCAACGTGTTGTCGGAACTGATGGCCCAGCGGGGCTATGGGCGTGTGCAGAGCACGGCCGGCTACGAGCAGGCATGGCGAGAAGTGGCGGGTCCGCTGGCAGCGCAGTACACGCGGGTTGGCGGTCTGAAGCGGGGTTGCCTGGAGATCCTGGTGGCCAATTCGACCCTCATGCAGGAGTTGAGCTTCCAGCGAGTGCGGCTGCTGGAGAAGCTGGCGGACCGCCTCCCCGATCAAGGGATTCGCAATCTCCGCCTGCGTGTGGGAGCGGTCGATTGAGTACCGCGCTGATGGTCATAAGGGGGGCGCGAACATCGACGTTCGAATCGTGCTGACAGGAGCCGTCCCCGTTCTTGACGCGATTGGGAAAGGGAAGCGAGGATGGGAGATGCTGGCCAGAGGTGAATTGCCCAACCCCTATTGAGAGTCTCAAGTTCACCTTTACAGCCGGCGTTGGGGAGCCGAGAATAGTCAGGAAACGGTGGTTTGAGTTTGAAGCGGCCCTCCTCCTGTGGTGGGGGGTCGCCTTTTGTTTGTTACGTCCTGGAGAGCGAGCATGCTGGAACGTATCCCCATGACCCGTGCGGGTTATGACAAACTGAAGGCCGACCTGGCCCATCTGGAGCATGACGAGCTGCCGGTGCTGCAACAGCGTGTAGCCACGGCTCGATCGGAAGGGGATCTGTCGGAGAACGCCGAGTATCATGGGGCTCGCGAGAGCTTGGGGATGCTGCAGGCGCGGATCAACGTGCTGCGCGACAAGCTGTCGCGCGCGGTGCTGTTGGACCCGTCGCAGTCGCCCAAGGACCAGGTGGCCTTTGGGTCGGTGGTGGTGGTGAAGGACCTGGACTTCGAGGACGAAGAGGAGTTCACGCTGGTTGGTGCGGGCGAAGAGGACTACGACACGGGGAAGATCCTCATCACGAGCCCTTTGGCGCAGGGGTTGGTGGGCAAGAAGGTGGGGGACCAAGTGGAGATTCCGGTGCCCAAGGGCACGCTGCGATTTGAGATACTGTCTATCCGCATACCCGAGTGAATCTGAGGCCCATGTTCCAGGATTCGGGCGGCGACGGTCCACACGCCTATTACATGCGGTTGGCTCTGGAAGAGGCCCAGCAAGCTGAGCGGGAGGAGGAGGTCCCGGTTGGGGCGTTGATTGTGCAGGGACAACGGATCATTGCGCGCGCGCACAACCAGCGAGAGCAACTGCACGACCCGACGGCGCATGCCGAGATGATCGCCATCACCCAGGCGGCGGAAGCGTTGCAGAGTTGGCGTTTGGAGGAGTGCGTCCTGTACGTGACGCTGGAGCCGTGTGTGATGTGTGCGGGGGCGATTGTTCAGGCACGGATTCCGACGGTGGTGTACGGGGCGACGGACCCCAAGGCGGGGGCCGTGCAGAGTCTGTTTCGGCTACTGGAAGACGCGCGGCTGAACCATCGCTGCGAGGTGGTGTCGGGCGTGCTGGGGGAGGCCTGCGGACAGGTTTTGAGTCGGTTTTTTCAACGGCAACGGCAACTGGGCAAGAAGTGACTGTAATTGCTTGACATGGGTGGTCAGGCGGCTCGATAATCTCACGTAATGCCTGTCTGTTGCGGAAGGGGGGGGCCTGCTGCCGGGTCTGCGAGCCTCTTTCGCCAGCATGTACGATAGCCTGCACGTTTGCTAGCGCGAGCGTGTCCCGCCCAGGCTCGCCCGTTTTCCTTCCCTGTGCCTGGAGAAGAATCGCTATGAGTACGATCCATCGTCGGGAGTTCATGAATCGTTCGACGCAGACGGGGCTGGGCCTTGCCGCCGGATTGACGATTCTGAGCAATGCCGGTTCGGTTCGAGGCGCCCCGGCCAACGAGAAGGTGATGCTGGCCTTGGTCGGCAGCGGAGGGCGCGGGAACAACCTCACGAAGGGCTTCAACGAGCGGACCGACTGCGAGTTCGCCTACGTTTGCGATTGCGACAGCAAGCGGGGCGAGGGGGTGACGAAGACCGTAGCGCAACAGCAGAACGGCAAGGCGCCGAAGTTCGAGCCGGACTTCCGCAAGATGCTGGAAGACAAGTCGGTCGACGCGGTGGTGATCGCCACGCCTGACCACTGGCACGCCCCAGCGACGGTTTGGGCCTGTCAGGCGGGCAAGGACGTGTATGTGGAGAAGCCGCCGACCCACAACTGCTGGGAAGGGCAGAAGATGATCGAGGCGGCGCGGAAGTACAAGCGGATCGTGGAGGTCGGGACGCAGAACCGCAGTGCACAGCACAACATGGACGCGCGTAAGTACATTGCCGACGGCAAGCTGGGCGCGGTGCACTACTGCCGGATCTTGAATCAGAAGAGCTGGCCGAATTTCCCCATCCTTCCGGACAGCGATCCGCCCGCGGGACTGAACTGGGACATGTGGAACGGCCCGGCGCCGGATGCCAAGTACAACGCCAACTTCCATCGGAAATGGAACCATTTCTGGCGTTATTCCAGCGGCGACATCATCAACGACGCGATTCACCAGATCGACTTGGCGCGGTGGTTGTTGGGGGTGGAATATCCGAAGCACGTGTACAGCACGGGGGCGCGGTTCGAGCAGGTTGTGACGGCCAAGGGGGTGGAGCCGGGGGCGGCCGAATCGCCGGACACGCAGACCGCCGTGTTCCAGTTCGACAACATGGTGGTGAACTTCGAGTTGACGCTGTTCACGCCGTACATGTTGAAGATTTCGCCGCAGATTCGCGAGTCGCTGGACGAGTTCCCCTACTGGCCGCAATGCGCCACGCACATCGAGATTTTTGGAACCAAGGGGGTGATGTTTGTGGGCCGGCACGGGGGCGGGTGGCAGGTGTTTGACCGGCCGCAGCGCGAAGTGCCGCAGGTCGTGGCGCAGGGCAACGGCAAGTTCCCCGACCCTGAGCACAAGGAGAACTTCATCAAGTGCGTGCGGAGCCGCGAGATGCCCAACGCCGACATCCGCGAGGGGCACATCAGCACCCTGTGGTCGCACTATGCCACGATGAGCTATCGGCTGGGCGGCGAGAAGCTGGTGATCGATCCCAAGACCGAGCAGATCGTGGGCAACGACAAGGCGATGGCCATGTTCCGCCGCGAGTATCGCAAGCCGTGGGTGGTTCCGGACCAGGTCTGACGCCACCACGCGAGGATCCGAAGCGAGAGGACCAACGGCCTTCAGCCCTTGCGGCTGGAGGCCGCGTCTTTTGCGCGGGAGCGTGAACCGGCGCGGAGGATTCAGGGACGCGTCGAATCTCAGAACACAAGCGAGGCAACCGTGGCGAGTCGCCTTCGCTGGCGCTGCAGGCTTCCATGGGCACGTCTATTGCAGCCACTCTTCGCCGGCCAGGGTGGGGAGGACGAAGATCTTGCCATCGCCCATCCGGCCGGTGCGCGCGACCTCGACGATGGTGCGGACGACTTCTTCCACGCGCGGGTCATCGACCCAGAGGGTGATCTCGACCTTGGGCAGATAGGCCAGCGAATACTCGCTGCCGCGGTATTCGTCGAGGTAGCTTTTCTGGCGACCGTAGCCCTTGACTTCGCGCACGCCGCAGGCCTCCAGCGGCGCGTGCTTGAGGGCCTCGAGGACCTTTTCGACCAGATACGGTTTGACGATGGCAACGACTTCTTTCACGATCGCTCCCGGCTGGGGAAGGCACGGCCGGCGTGGCCGGCGGTTGCGGCAGCCTTGGCCCTATTATAGGAGCGGAAAGCGGAGAGCGGAAAGCGGGCGGTCTGAGCGATGGGGAGCGACAGATTCATGGATCGTCCTTCTGGATTGCGTCGGGCCCGGCAGTCCGGTGTCTCCCCCAGAGAAGGGCCAACTCCTCACCGCCCAGCAGCCAATAGACGGCCAGATACGCGCCGGCCCCGGTCGCGGCTGGCAACAGGGTGTGGATGGCCTGTTGGATCAGGGCCGAGCCCGCAGGCAGTGAGCCGAGCAGACCGAGGGCCACCAGGGCCATGGCGATCGTGGCCAGCGCGCTGCGCGCGGCCGTGCGGAGCAAAGGGGCCCAGCCCAAGGGCACCTTGCGGGACGAAAAGAGCGTTGCCAGCAGCACCGCTTGCACCACGGCGGCGGTGCTGGTGGCGGTGGCCAGCCCGGCCTCGGCCATCGGCCATATCAGGAGCAGATTGAGGGCCAGGTTCACGACCACAGCCAGGCAACCCACGCGGACAGGCGTGCCACGATCGCCGAGGGAGTAGAAGCCGCGAACCAGTACGGGGATGGCGCAATAGGCCCAGACACCGGCCGCATAGCAGCTTATGACGCGCGCCGCGCGGAGGGTATCGTCGGCCGTGAACGAGCCACGTTGGAACAGGAGGCGCGCCAGGGGCTCGGAGATGATCATCAATCCGACCGCTGCAGGCAGGGCCAGAAAGAGCACCAGGCGCAGTCCGAAGGTGAGATCGCGGGCCACCGCCTGGTGATCGCCGCGTGCGGCGTGCCGACTGAGCAGCGGATAGATCGAGGTGGCCACGGCCAACCCGAACAGGGCCAAGGGGAGTTCGTACATCCGCTCGCCGTAGTAGATGGAAGCGGCGGCCCCTTGCGACAGGGGATAGGCCACGTGGCGGCCCAACAGTTGGAAGGCGTCGGGACCGCCAGCCGGGGCCGAAAGACCCCAGGCGATGAAGCTGTTCAAGAGCGTGTTGATCTGGGTGACGGCCAGGCCCAAGGTCATGGGGAGCATGGCCCAGGCGATCCGTGCGACTGCGGGGCGACTGGTTTGCCAGTCGTAGTGGAAGTGGTAACCAAAGCGGGGCAACACGAGCAACTGCAGCAGCCACTGCAGCAGACCGGAGACGAGCACGCACCCAGCGACCACGTAGGCCTGCGCTTGCTTGTCGTCGGTCAGGCAGGGCGCGATGATCCAGACACCCACCAGCCAGCAGGTGTTGAGCAAGGCTGGGGCCAGGGCCGGAGCGGCGAAATGCCCGTGGGCATTGAGCGTCGCGGCGGCTTGAGCTGCCAGGCAGATGAAGAGCATGTACGGCAGCATCACCGCCGTCAGGCCGGTCAGCAGCCCCATGCCCGGCACGTCGCCCCAGAAGAACCAGACCAGTCCGCAGGCGCTTTCCAGCAGGGCCAAGAGGACCATCAAGAGGAGGCTGAGCCAGACGAAGACCACGCTGGCCAGAGAGCGGGCGCGTTGGAGGGAGAGTTCCAACTCGGCGGTCAGGACAGGCAGGTAGCTGGCGCTCAAGGCACCTTCGCCAAACAAGCGGCGAAAGGTGTTGGGGATGCGGAAGGCCACCACAAAGGCGTCCATCACCCCCCCTTGCGACAGGCCGAAGAGGGCCGCGGTGGCCACGTCGCGAAGCATCCCCAGCAGGCGGCTGACGAGGGTGCCCAGGCTTGTGATCCGGGCCCCGGCGATCAGGGTATGTCGGGGAGTAGTAGACATGGGCAAAATAGTAAGACCCAGCGCGTGCTTTGGCTAGAGCGGATTTTCTTGCACGGCGCGGCGAAACGAGCCGGACCCTGGCAGGCGCGGCAAAAAGAACGATAATGGGCACCTGTCGTCGACGGGGACCGATTCGTGAACGGCCCTTGCCACGTCGGGCGGCGCCGCACATTCGCAGGTAATCGGGCCATGGCCAAACGCTCTTCGTATCAAGACCGCATCATTCGCAACTACTACCAGAACCAGGACGCGATCATGCTCCAGCGCCTGGGCGAGCTGGCCACGGATCTGTATCTGGCGGAAGGCAAGTCGCGCGCCAACCTGTGGAAGCGGGCCGCGGCGGCATTGGCCAATCTGAAGGTTTCGGCGGCCGAAATCGAGCACCTGGTGAAGACCGACAACCCGGCATTGCTGGCCACACGCGTGCAGCAGATGCTGGAGAAGCAGTGAACGAATGCGAGCGACGAGCCCTCGGCCTCCGTGGCCCAGGGCGTACGTCGTCGTGGGATGTTCTTGGAATAATCTACGGATCTTGCCTGATTTGTCATGCCGAGCAACGCGTCGATCATCGAAGAGCTGCGCTGGAAGAAGTTTCCTGTGCTGGACAACGGTTTTGTCTGCCTGGTCGACGCGATGGGGGACGATCAGGCCGTGGTTCAGGCGGCTCGGGTCAGCTATGGACAGGGCACGCGGCCGGTATCCGACGACCGCACGCTGATTCGCTACCTGATGCGCCACCGGCACACAACACCCTTCGAGATGGTGGAAGTGAAGGTCCTGGTGCGCGTGCCGATGGACTGCTGGCGGCAGTGGATTCGGCACCGCACGGCCTCGGTGAATGAGTACAGCACGCGGTATTCGATCGCCATCGACGCCAGCCAGAGCACGCCCTCGGACGAGTGGCGTTTGCAGTCTGCCTCCAATGCCCAAGGGAGCGAGGGGCGGTTGGACCCGGGGTTGGGGGCGGAGCTTTCGGCGGACGAAGCGGCCCTGCAGCAATCGGCGCGTGAGATCTATCAGCGGCGGATTGAACTGGGCGTGGCGCGCGAGCAGGCGCGCAAGGACTTGCCGCTGTCGACCTACACCGAGGCGTACTGGAAGGCCGATTTGCACAATCTGCTGCACTTTCTGCACCTGCGCATGGACGCGCACGCGCAATGGGAGATCCGGCAGTATGCGGCGACCCTCGGCCAGCAGATCGTGCAACCGCTGTTTCCCTTGGTCTGGGAGGCATTTGAGGACTACCATCGGGCGGCGATGGACTTGAGCCGTTTGGAGCAGGGGGTGATCGCGCGACTGGCGGCGGCAGGCCGAGTACCGGCCAGCGAAGCCGACTTCCTCGCGGCCCAGGACGAGGCTTGGGCCGGTTTGGGACGCTGCCGAGAACGGGACGAATGCCGGGAAAAACTTATGCGACTGGGACTGGTATCCCCGAGTACAGAAGGAGCGTCCCTTTCATGAGCCAATGTCACGCGCTGCGTCGGGAAATTCTGGCCCTCAACCAGCAACTGCTGGAGAGCATCGCCAAAGGCGATTGGGCCACCTACAGCCGGCTGTGCGATCCGGGCCTCACGGCGTTCGAGCCGGAAGCCCAGGGTCAACTGGTGGCGGGGATGGACTTCCACCGCTTCTACTTTGATCTGGGCGCCAGCCCCGGTCCCAGCAACACCACCATGGCCGCCCCGCACGTGTGGTTGCTGGGCGACGACGTGGCGATCGTTTGCTGCGTGCGGCTGGTGCAGAAACTGGATACCGCGGGCCAGCCCGTGATCCGGCGGTCGGAGGAGACGCGCGTCTGGCAGCGGCGCGACGGGCAGTGGCGCCATGTGCATTTCCACCGTTCGTGCAGTGAGTGACCCCCCACTGCGGCGGAGGCGATCGATCTAGGCCAAATTGGGTCGGATTCGTATAATCGGGCCGCCGTGGGCCATCCAGAGGCCTGGGGCCGGGGATGTTACTTGGCACTGCAGGACGCAACAGCATGCGCTCGATCGCGATCATGAATCAGAAGGGCGGGGTGGGCAAGACGACCACCGCCGTGAACGTCAGCGCGGCCCTGGCCAGTTGTGGGCAGCGGGTGTGTCTGATCGATCTGGACCCGCAGTCGCACGCGTCGCTGCACTTTGGGATCGAGCCGCGACCGGGCACGCCGAGCGTGTACGAAGTCCTGGTGGGGGACGCCAGCCTGAATGACGTGCGCCGGCAGGTGGCCGAGAACCTGTGGGTGGTCGGTTCCAGTCTGGATCTGGCCGCGGCGGAAGTGGAACTGGCGGGCGTGGTGGGGCGCGAGTTGATCTTGCGCGACAAGTTGGCGGAGGACACGCAGGCGTTCGACTATCTGTTCGTGGATTGTCCACCTTCGCTGGGGGTTTTGACCCTCAACGCGCTGGCGGCTGTGGAAGAGGTTTTCATCCCGCTGCAACCGCATTTTCTGGCCCTGCACGGTTTGAGCAAGCTGCTGGAGACGATCGATCTGGTGGCGCGGCGGTTGAACAACCGTCTGAAGCTCAGCGGCGTGGTGATGTGCATGTACGATGTGAACACGCGGCTGGCCGCCGAGGTGAGCGCCGATGTGGACGAGTTCTTCCGCAATGCGCGCCAGCAGGAAACCCCTTGGGCCAATACGTTGACCTTCCAGACGCGCATTCGGCGCAACATCCGTCTGGCCGAGGCGCCCAGCTTTGGCCAGTCGATCTTCCAGTACGCGCCGGCTTCGACCGGGGCGGACGACTACCGCCAGTTGGCGTGCGAAATCCTCGCCGCGCAGTCGGATTGATCCCGGCGCGCTCGATGACCGCGGCACGGTGCGGATTCCAGTCTGGATTCGCGGCTCGTGCGGGGTTGAGAGGATCTGCCGGTTGTAGCGAATAGTCACGATCGGCCCGGATGCATCTATTTGCTGTCCAAGACGGTCGCGCCGGTTGCTCTGCCGCTGTGTAGCCAAAACGAGGCTTGGCTACCGCTTTGGCGAAATCTTGCCGGATGTCGTGACGATCGATTGTGAGGATGGATCTGACATGCATCTCGGAACGGAGTCGAGGGTATGCGCGTCACAGTGTTCTTGTGCGCATGGATCGTGGCGTCGCTGAGTGCGACTGCCTGGGCACAATACGGCTTGTACGCAGCGCCCGAGCTGACGTACCTGCCGCCTGCTTCCGCGTATGGCCCTGCGGCGATGGCTTATCCGGCCGCGCCGGCAGGTTATGGCTGGCCGGCGCAGACCGGGGCGGTTGTGCCGACGGGGATGGTGACACAAGGCGCACCGGTTCCGAGCACGATGACGGCGCCGGACTACCCGGCCCCGGGAGCGAAGACGCTGGGTCGGCCCTGGGGAGCCGAAAGCTCACCTCTGGGCGCGCGGCCGCCGTTGCCGGTCAGCCCAGCCGGACCGCAGCCCTACTACGGGCCGGTGGCGCAGGCGCCCGTACCGCAACCCACGCCAGCAGGTCCGCTGGGCCAGGCGCCGGTGGCTGCGAGCAACTACGGCCCCGCGCCGGCCAGCTATGGCCCGGCACCAACCAACTACGGCTCCGCGCCCGCCGATTACGGCTGTGGCTGCGGCTTTGGTCCGGCCATGGAGGCCGCCTGTGGCGGCTGCGGCTACGACCCGTGGTTCGCCACGGTGACGGGCCTGTACATGGTGCGCAACAACGCCAACCGGGTGTGGCTGTCGCTGGACGAGGCCGACGAGACGCGCAACCTGATGCACACCGGCAATGAGCTGGAGTGGCGGCCCGGCGGCGAGGTTCAGATTGGACGGCGTTTCGGCTGCGGCATGTGGACGGTGGCGGGCAGCTACTGGACTTTGGATCCGTTCTCGGGGACGTGGTCGCCTTCGGGCGCCAGCGCCTACAGCACGCCGCTGTGCGATCGGGCGGGGGCCACGGGCGCGAATTATGTGACGATCGACGGGCAGCGCGCGAGGAGCTTTTTCGACAACACGGTGACTCCGCACCAGCTCACGCAGTCCAGCGAGGTGCACAACGTGGAGATCAACGTCACGCGGCACCTGTTCGGCAACGGTATGTGGGAATTCAACGTCTCAGCCGGCCCGCGCTACTTTCGCTTTCGCGACGATTTGCTGTTCGAAAGCTGGAACTTGATTGACCGCGGCAGCGGCAATGAAGCGGCGTATGCCTATCTGTACGACAAGGTGACGAACAACCTGGTGGGCGCGCAGATTGGTTTCGAGACGGCCTTTGTGGCGCATCCTCGACTGCGTGTGTATTGCGCGCCGAAGGTGGGCATCTACGGGAATCACATGGAAGGCGACTTCCAGATGGCGGGGCGCATCGGCAGCGATCCGATGGCCACGGCGATCGTCAACAACGGCAGCAATCCCAACTACCCCCTGCACGTGACGCGGGACAGTTTTGCGGTTCTGAGCCAGGTGGACGTGGGGGTGGACTGGATGCTGGGCTGCCACTGGACGGTCCGCGTCGGCTATCGGCTGTTGGTGGCCAGCAATGTGGCCTTGGCCGACCACCAGATTCCGTTCTGCGTCTCGGATACGAACGAGATGTCGTATCTGAAGGACAATGGCGACCTGCTGCTGCACGGCGGCTACGCCGGGCTGACGTATTCTTTCTAGAACGCAGTTCAGGCACCTGTAGCGGCTTCTGGGCCTTCGGAAGCGTGGCGACGCGCCGCCGGGAACGCTACACGTGTGCGCCACACGCAGTGGCCTATCCGTTCTTCCACCGCGTGGCAGCGGACGACGTGGGCAAGCAGTTCCGCGTTGGGGCTGGTGCCGGCAGCCGAGGACGCGATGCGCAGGGCGCGCGGAATGTGGCGCAGGCAGGCTGAGGCGGCCGTGGCGACAACGGTCGCGATCGCAGCGCCTCCGGCGCGCAGCCGCCCCGCCCGCGCCGATTGGCGGCCAACTGGAAGGTCGTGAGGCGTCTTGTTAACATGGGAAGACCGTTGCCGCTTGGAGCGTATCCGCAAGGAGTTGAAGAACAACAAGTAGTTCTCCGTGCCTCATATTGGGACCGCGCAGGGAGGGGGCGGAAGTCGTCTCTAGCGAGATTCATGGCTCCGGCTTGGTGCGAGGGCGACCCCGAGGGGCGAAGCGCGGACTGTCCAAGACAACGAGTTGCGACGCCCTTGGGGCAGGAATCCTGGCCTGGGGCGCCCATTTTCTTGATCCCACTTTCTTGCCCGGCGGCAATAGAGCAATATAGGCAAATAGCGCGATTGAAGCCGGACGGCTGAACCAGGGGACATGGAAGGGCATTTTTCCGGCTGCAAGAGGTGGGGTGACAAGCGGTGCATAGAGCGCCGGTCCCGAGACCTGTGGGCAGTTCGATCCCGCAGGGCCGCCCGACGCTGCTGCGATGGTTCCAGGTAGGTTCCAAGAGGAAGAGGGGGAAATGGCTGGGGACGGCGACGCGAATGCCGAATTTGTGAGACTGTTGCTGGCGCACGAGTCACGACTCTACGCCTTCATCCTGTCGCTGCTGCCGAACCGGACCCAGGCGGACGACATCCTGCAGGAGACGGCCCTGGTGCTCTTCCGCCGGTTCTCCGAGTTCCAATGCGGCACGAATTTCTTCGCCTGGGCCTGCAAGATCGCGCTGCACAAGGTGCTCGATTTCCGCAAACGGCAGGCTCGCGGTCGGACGGTCACTTTTGGTCCGGAGCTGATGGAAACCCTGGCCGAAGAACAGATCCAAGACTCGGTGAATCAGCAGCGGCGCGCGGAGGCCCTGGCGGGGTGTCTGGGGCGATTGGAGCCGGCAGACCGCGAACTGGTCGAATCCTACTACCGATCGCGCGTCTTCGTGAAGGAATTCGCGGAACAGTTGAACCGGCCGGTCGATACCATCTACAAGAAGTTGCGACGGATCCGAGCTGCGCTCCATGCCTGTATCAGTAGCCGTTTGGCAACGGAGTCTGAGCTATGACCACTCCCAACGAACCCAACGGTGAACTCAAGCGATTGATCGATGCCGTGGTTGAGGAGTCGGCCACGCCCGAGCAAATGGCCCGGCTGGAGTCGATGCTCACTTCGTCGGCTGCCGCTCGGCGGTTCTACCGGCAATCGATGCAACTGCACGCCAACCTCCAATGGCGATTTCGTGAAGAGGCGATCTCGGCCGAGTCGCTTGCGGAAGGTGAACCGGTTGGCCCCATCGTCGATTTGCCCCGGAAGATGATTGCAGGGCGGCGCAGCGGCCGATGGTTCGCGTTCACGCTGGCGGCGGCGATAGTGCTGCTGCTGGTCGTGGGGCCCCTGGCGATGTGGCTCTTGCGGCCCCTGCGCATCGCTGACCACGGCAGCGGCGTGGAAGGACTGGCGACGCTGAGCGATGCGGTGGATTGCCTGTGGGGCTCCGGGCGGTTGCCCACATCGATTGGCAGCCGGCTGGACTCGGGCACCCTGCATTTGGCCAGCGGCGTGGCCGAGATCAGGTTTGATTGTGGTGCCCGGCTGATCCTGGTTGGGCCGGCCGTGCTGGAGATTCAGGGGCGTGCCCGGGCCTTCTTGCGGCAAGGTTCGGCGACGGTTCGGGTGTCGCACGAAGCGACCGGCTTCGTGCTTCAAACGCCCAGTTCCCGCGTGGTGGACCTGGGGACGGAGTTCGGCGTACGGGCAGAGGATTCGGGGGCCAGCCGGATCGTCACTTTTGAAGGCAAGGTGGAGGTGGAATCCGCCGGGGATCTGATGGGTCAGCAACAGCGCGGCGACGGTATTCGACATGCCCGACCGCTGATGGCTGGCCAAGGCATGGACGTCTCGGCCGACGGCCATCGCTGTCGGCTGATGCCCGACGCGACGGACGCTGGCTTCTTGCGCGTCTTGCCGCAGCGCGATGCGACGGGGGCAGAGAATCGGTACGTGCGCGTGGTGCTGTCGGATGGGCCGACGGGTTACTGGCGATTCGAGGAAGAAACGCCCGCCGACAGTGCGCCGGGGGCCGATGCCTCGGGGCGCCGTCACGATGGCCGCTACCGTGGCAACGTGAGTTCCGCCCCGGGGGTACCGGGAATCGGTGGTCGGGCGGCTCGATTCGACGGCTCCAGCGGGATGGTGTGCGTGCCGCATCACGCGGACTTTTCCCTGCGCAGCATCAGCGTGGAGCTCTGGTTGCGCACCGAGGAGGAGTGGAACCACACCTACTGGCCAGGCGATGCGGTGCTGGTGAGCAAGGACGTCCCTGGGGTGAGCACGGATTGGTGCCTCATCGGAGGTTCGCGAATCGAGGGCCGGGACGAAGGAAGGGTCGTCGTCGGCGTGGGAACCGCCTCAGGACCAGACAAGATGCTGGAGTCGATGCCGAAGCTCAACAACGGGGCTTGGCACCACGTGGTCTGGACGCGAGACCGTTCCGGGATGAACCGGCTCTATATCGATGGTGTTCTCGCCGGCTCGATGCAGGACGGCGGCGGCAGCATCAACAATCCGATGGATATCGGGATCGGTGGCAGCCGCCAGTCGGCGGTCTCCAAGCGCTCGGACAGTCCCGTGGACGTTCAAGGCCGACCGCTCAACGACCGCAGCTACCTGCGTGGCGAGTTGGACGAGGTGGCGATCTACGGCCATGTCCTTGCGCCGCAACGGATTTTGGCCCATTATCGGGCTGGTGTGTCCGGCCCGTGAAGGTCAGCGCACAAACCAATTGAACGATCGAATCGACGGGTGATAGAACCACCGCGTTGGGGCGGAAGTCACATAGCCCAGGGTTGCCGCTGTGCGGCTACCCTGGGTCCGCGGCGCATTTTCGACATCAATCCCAACGGGGTTGCGTGGAAAGAACGGGGATGAAACCCCGTTGGGCAACGTCGTTAAGGATCTTGAATCCCAGCCCTTCGGGCTGATGAGGCGGAGATCCTTTCGTCGTTACGGAGGTTCGCCAACGACGCTCAAAGTCCTGATTTGCCGTCTGAAAATCCTTAACGGCGTTGCCCGTTGGGGTTTGAAACGTCCCCTGCCTTGTCCCTGGGCAGCCGCTCCGCGGCGACCCCGGGGCTATGCGATTTGGGCCCCGTTGGGGCGAAGGGGGGGCCACCGAGTGCCCCGCTCATTTGTTGAAGTGATTTCTGCGGAGGTTCCTGAACATCGGAGAATGGGGTTGCTGGCCGAAAATGTCGCCGACCTTTTGCGGATTCTCATCCCACTTTGTGCCCCAGCGTCAATATATTCCTGCGTAAGCTCGTGATGGATTGCTGATTGTGAAAAGCCCCCTGGAGATCACCACGAACATGTTCTCGGCCCCCATCGACTCGCCGTGTCGCCATCGAAACCACACAGCGGGCAGGAACACTTGGGTGTTGGTTCTTGTCTTGCTGCTGTCTCCATGGGCTGCGCTGCAGGCGGCGGACGATTCGCCGTTGCCGCTGGTGCTCAAGGCGGACCGTTTTCGGCACCATATCGATACATTCAACCAGAACGACAACGAGCTTTACGTCCAGCACATTCCCAACTCGGCGGCGTGGGAGTTCTTGCGCGCGAACATTCCGTTGTGGGACTGCCCGGACAAGGAACTCGAGGAGATCTACTATTTTCGCTGGTGGACCTTCCGCAAGGCGATCAAGCAGACGCCCGACGGGTTCGTCATCACGGAATTTCTGCCCGAGGTACGCTGGGCGGGCAAGCACAACACGATCAACTGCCCCGCCGGCCATCACCTGCGCGAAGGTCGCTGGCTGGCCGATCCGAGATATCTCGACGACTACACGACCTTCTGGTTTCGCAAGGGCGGCAAGGTTCGCAGCTACAGTTTCTGGGCGGCCGACGCGGTCTGGGCGCGCACGCAGGTCACGGGCGACGATCGGCTTGCCCGGGACCTGCTGCCGGAGTTGATCAAGAACTACGAGGATTGGGAGGGCGATCATCGCGACGCCAACGGCCTGTTCTGGCAGGAGGACAATCGCGACGGGATGGAGGTCTCGATCAGCGGCGCGTTGCACCCCAAACACCAGGGCTACCGTGCCACGATCAACAGCTACATGTACGGCGACGCGATGGCGATTGCCCAGATTGCCGAGCGGGTCGGACAGAAGGATGTCGGGGAGAAGTTCCGGGGCAAGGCGGCCCAGATCAAACGGCTGACCCAGGAGAAGCTGTGGGATGCAGAAGCCCGGTTCTTCAAGGTGTTGCCGCGGGGCGAACAGACAAAACTCTCCGACGCGCGCGAGCTGCACGGTTACACGCCCTGGTATTTCAATCTCCCCGACGCCGACCGATCGATCGCCTGGAAGCAACTCATGGACGCGCAGGGATTCTACGCTCCCTTCGGGCCCACGACTGCCGAGCAGCGTCATCCGAAGTACGCCATTTCGTACGAGGGGCACGAGTGTCAATGGAACGGTCCGAGCTGGCCCTTTGCCACCGCCATCACGCTGACCGCCTTGGCCAACCTGTTGAACAACTACGACCAGAAGGTCGTCACCAGGGAGGATTACCTGGACCTGCTGAAGATCTACGCGAAGTCGCACCACCGGAAGCGCGAGGATGGATGCGTCGTGCCCTGGATCGACGAGAATCTCCATCCGACCAACGGCGACTGGATCTCGCGGACTCGGCTAAAGAGCTGGAAAGACGGCACCTGGGACGCGCGCAAGGGCGGCGAGGAACGGGGCAAGGATTATAACCACTCGACTTTCTGCGACCTGGTGATCAGCGGCCTGGTCGGCCTGCGACCGCGCGCCGACGAAACCGTGGAGGTCAATCCGCTGGTGCCGGAAGGAACGTGGGACTACTTCTGCATGGATCAGATCCGCTATCACGGACATTGGCTGACCATCTTATTTGACAAGACGGGCAAGCACTACGGCAAGGGGAGCGGGCTGCGCGTCTTTTGCGACGGCCGCGAGATTGCGGTTGCGGAGAAGCTGCAGCGGGTGACGGGCAAGCTTCCGGCCGCGGAAACCGCGGGAGGCTGGAAGAAGTTCGAGGGGAATCCGGTGATGGGCGGTAAGTATGGCACGTGCTTCGACATCTCCGTTCTGCGCGAAGGGGGCAAGTATCGCATGTGGCTGTCGTGGCGGCCGCAGAAGAGCGTGGCCTTGGTCGAGAGCGCCGACGGGATTCATTGGAGTGAACCACCGCAGATCGTGCTCGGGCCGCGACCGGAGACCGGCTGGGAAGACAATATCAATCGGCCGGTGGTGGTCGTGCGCACCGACGGGTATCACATGTGGTATACGGGCCAGATTACGAGCCGGTCCCAGAACCTGTCGGCAGATCAGTCTTGCCGGGCCGCCCGACCTGGCTTTGGCGGTTCTGGGGTCAATTCTAAGGGCCGATCCTCGATCGGCTATGCAACCAGTCCCGACGGCGTCCATTGGAAACGCATGAGCGACAAGCCGGTGCTCACGGCTGAGAAGGACTGGGAGAAGCCTTCGGTCATGTGCCCGCACGTGATCTGGGATGATTCCGCCAAGGTGTTCCGCATGTGGTACTCCGGGGGCAACAACTATGAGCCCAACGCCATCGGCTACGCGACCAGCGAAGACGGGTTGACCTGGAAGAAGCATGAAGGCAACCCGGTCTTTGCGGGCGATCCGAGCATCGAATGGGAAAAGGACCGTGTGACGGCCTGCCAGGTGGAGCGGCGCGGTGGATACTACCTGATGTTCTACATCGGCTTCCGCGATATCCACCATGCGCAGATCGGCGTGGCCCGGTCTCGCGACGGCATCACCGATTGGCAGCGGCATCCGGCCAACCCGATCGTGCGGCCAGGAGAGGGGCAATGGGATCACGACGCGTGCTACAAGCCGTACGCCATTTTCGACGGCCAGAAATGGCTGCTATGGTACAACGGCCGCCGTGCTCGTCTGGAACAGATCGGCGTCGTGTTCCACGACGGTGAGGATTTGGGGTTCGGCAGATGACCCCTGTCCATTGATCTGTGCATTGTTATGTGAGAAAGCGCTAGCCCATCCGTTTTTCTACTGCGTGGCAGCGGACGACGTGGGCATCCAGCTCCGCGTCGGGGCTGGTAGCGGCGGCCGGGGACGGGATGCGTAGGGTGCGGGGCGCCTGGTGCCGGCAGATGTCCATGGCCAAGGGGCAGCGCGGATGGAAGCGGCAGCCGGCCGGCGGATTGCTGGGGCTGGGCACGTCG
The DNA here is from genome assembly GCA_937889015.1 of uncultured Planctomycetales bacterium. Classification (GTDB taxonomy): domain Bacteria; phylum Planctomycetota; class Planctomycetia; order Pirellulales; family Thermoguttaceae; genus CALARR01. The sequence continues at coordinate 69,279 of CALARR010000352.1, forward strand.
CCTTCCAGCACGATGCGCGTGCGCTGCTTGCTGGGCTCCATGGTGGGCACCGAGGAGAGCAGGGCCTGCGTGTAAGGATGCAGGGGATTGCGGTAGAGTTCGGGGCTGGGGGCGGTCTCGACGATCTCGCCCAGGTACATCACGGCCACGCGGTCGGAGATGTACTCGACCACGGAGAGGTCGTGGGAGATGAAGAGGTAGGTCAGCCGGTATCTCTCCTTCAACTCCACCAAGAGGTTGATGATCTGGGACTGGATCGAGACGTCGAGGGCGGAGATCGGCTCGTCGAGGACCATGAACCGCGGATTGAGGGCCAGGGCTCGCGCCACCGACAAGCGTTGCCGCTGCCCGCCTGAGAACTCGTGCGGATAGCGGTTCACATAGCTTGGATCGAGCCCCACCTGGCGCAGCGTCTCCTCGACCAACGCCGTGCGCTGCCGGCGGTCGCCCAGCCGGTGGATGATGAGCCCTTCCTCGATGATGCTCTTGACCGTCATCCGCGGATTGAGGCTGCTGAAGGGGTCCTGGAACACGATCTGCAGGTGGCGGCGCAGGGCGCGCAGGCGCGCGCCGCGGCAGCCGGTGACCGGCTGTCCGGCGAAGGTGACCTGTCCGGCAGTGGGCTCCAACAGGCGGAGGATCGTGCGGCCGATGGTCGTCTTGCCGCAGCCGGATTCGCCCACCAGTCCCAGCGTTTCGCCTTCGCGGATCTGGAAGCTGACGTCGTCCACGGCGCGCACGTGGCCTGCCACGCGCGCAAGCAGTCCCCGGCGAATGGGGAAATACTTCTTCAATCCGTCGACGGTGAGCAACGGATTAGAGCCGGTGCCAGACCCTGTCGGCAGTTCGGTCCCGCTGGGCCGCCCGAAGTGGCTCTGGCAGTTCTGGGTCAAATTCTTTGAGCCGGTACCAGACCCTGTCGGCAGTTCGGTCCCACTGGGCCGCCCGAAGTGGCTCTGGCAGTTCTGGGGCAAATTCTCAATCATATTTCAGTTGGCCGGCGAAGTGGCAGCGCACCTGGTGGCCGGGCGTCAGTTCGCGGAGTTGGGGCTCCTCGGTCCGACAGATATCCTGGCAGTAGGGGCAGCGGGGATGGAACTTGCAGCCGGCGGGAAAGCGTAACGGGCTGGGGACCATGCCTTCAATCGTGTTGAGCCGCTGCGCACGCGACATTCCCAATTTGGGCCGCGACCGGAACAGCCCGTGCGTGTAGGGGTGCAGGGCGTGCTGGAACAGTTCGGCGACGGGGGCATATTCGGCGACCTTGGAGGCGTACATCACGGCCACATCATCGGCCGTTTCGGCGATGATCCCCAGGTCGTGCGTGATCATCAGGATGGACATACCGACTTCGGCCTGCAGGCTGCGGAGCAGATCGAGGATTTGGGCCTGGATGGTCACGTCGAGGGCGGTGGTCGGCTCGTCGGCGATCAGCAGGCGGGGATGGCAGGACAGCGCCATGGCGATCATGGCGCGTTGCCGCATGCCGCCGGAGAATTGGTGCGGATACTCGTTGATCCGCCGCTCGGGATCGGGAATCCGGACCTTGCGGAGCATTTCCAGGGCCAGGTTGCGGGCCTCGGCGGCCGACACGTCCTGGTGCAGGCGGATGGCCTCGATGATCTGGTTGCCGATGGTGAAGACGGGGTTCAGCGAGGTCATCGGTTCCTGGAAGATCATCGAGATCTGGGCCCCGCGGACCCTGCGCATGTGGCTTTCGCTGAGGGCCGCCAGGTCCTGTTGTTGGCCCTGGTCGTGGAGCGTGATGCGACCGGCGACGATCCGTCCGGGCGCGGCGATCAAGCGGATCAGCGACAGGGCCGTGACCGATTTGCCGGAGCCCGACTCGCCCACCAGGCCCAGGGTCTTGCCTTGCGGGATGACCAGCGAGACATCGTCGACGGCCTTGACCACGCCTTCGTCGGTGTAGAAGTAGGTCTTCAGTCCGTCGATGGTGACCAACGGCGGGCAAGCGGCGGCGGTGGATGGCGAGTTCGCGGCGGAGGTCACGAGAGGGTCGCTGATCTTGGGTTCTGGGTGTGCAACATTCGAAATCGCACGCGGTTGTCACACGCGCAACCGCGGGTCCATGGCGTCGCGCAATCCGTTGCCGATGAGGTTGAAGATGGTTACGGTGAAGAACATGGCCAGCGAGGGAATCACGACCAGCCACCAGTAGTGATAGTTGTCGCTGCCCAGGCGGAGCAGGGTTCCCCAACTGGGCGTGGGCGGGCGGACACCGAAGCCCAGCAAGCTCAGGCCGGCTTCGGTGATGATGGCTCCGGCCACGCCGAAGGGGGCCGCCACGAGGGCGGGCGAAAGGGCATTGACGAGGATATGTCGGAAGATGATCCGCGGGTGGCTGGCACCGAGGGCCTGGGCGGCCGCCACGTAGTCGATGGTCCGTTGTTTGAGGACTTCGCCGCGCGTGAGGCGCGCGATCGTCGGCCAGCCCGTGATGCCGATCACGGCCATGATGATGTAGATGCTGGGTCCGATGAGGGCCACCAGCGTGAGGATCAGGAAGAAGCTGGGGAAGAGCATCACGACTTCAATCAGGCGGCAGATGACGATATCGACCAGGCCGCCAAAGTAGCCGGCCAGGGCGCCGATCACCACGCCGATGGTGATGTAGAGGGACACGGCCACGAATCCGACGGTGAGCGAGATGCGCGTGCCATAGATCATCTGTGTCAGGACATCATGGCCGGTGTTGTCCGTGCCCAGCCAGTGCGTGCTGCCGTCGTTGGATTTGCGTTGCAAGGCCGGGTCCTTGGCGTGGCCGGGAGGCATGTAGATGGCGTCCAGGTCCTGTTCGGTGGGGCCGAAAGGAATGAGCGGATAGATGGCCGTGACCTCTTGGCGCGCGGTCCGAGCCTGGAACTGCTCTTCGGTGAAGGTCCGCGCGCGATAGCGGTTGTCGGGTCGCAGGGCGGGGAAGGAGAACAGGGCGCAGAGCGCCGCCAGCAGGAGGAGGAAGAGTCCGGCCGAGCGGAGGACGCGCACGCGTCCGGGCGTGTGGCGGCGTTTCCAGAGCCAGTTGAGCAGCAGGGTCCCGGCCAGCCAGGGGAAGGTCGCCAAGAGGGCCATGTTGAAGACGAAGTCGACTGGCTCGTCGGGGTTGAACAGGGCGCGGAACCAGGGATACAGCGTTTCGCCTCCCTGTTGGTAGACCAGCGGCTGATTGGAGGCCAGCAGGGGCGCGAAGATGGCCACCAGGAACAGCGGGCCGATCACGGCCAGCGCCGCCAGGGCGAAGCGGTTCTTTTTGAACTGGGCCCAGACGATGTCCAGGAAGCCTTCTCCGGCGCTCACTTCGATTCTCCCTGGGCTCCGAAGCTGATACGAGGATCGACGAACACGTACATCAAGTCGGTCAGCAAGATGCTGATCATGACCACGATCGCGTCGACATAGATCAGGGCCATGAGCGTGGGGAAGTCCTTCTGCTCGATGGACGCCCAGCTCAAGCGGCCCATGCCGGGAATGCCGAACAGGTATTCGATGAGCACGCTTCCGCCGAGCATGGCCGGCAGGAAGCTGGAGAAGAGGGTGACGATGGGGATCAGGGCGTTGCGCAGGGCGTGTTTGAAGATGACCTTGCTTTCGGCGACGCCTTTGGCGCGCGCGGTGCGGATGTAGTCCTGGCGGATGACGTCCAGCATGCTGGTGCGGCTGTACATGGCCATGCCGGCCAGGCTGAACAGCGAGAGGCAGGTGATGGGCAGGACGGCATGCCAGAGGTAGTCCAGGGCATAGTCCCAGAACGGCAACTGTTCCGCGCCTGGCGAGTGCAGGCCGAACATGGGAAACCAGCGCAGGTAGTCGCCATAGCAGAAGAACAGGAGGAAGAGCATGCCCGCCACGAAGGGCGGGATGGAGTAGAGCAGGAAGAGGCCGAGGGAGACCAGCCGGTCGGTCCAGCCGGCGCGATGCACGGCGCAGACGATGCCCAGCGGCACGGCCACGAGGTAGATCACCAGTTCCGCCATCACCATGAGGGGTGCGGAGACGATCACCGCATCCCAGATCTTTTGCGAGACGGGTTCGCGGGTCTTGAGGGCCGAGCGGCCGAAGTTGAAGGTGACCAGGCGCCAGACCATGTGCGCGTATTGCGTGTCCGAAACCAGGTACCAGCATTTGCGCAGCAGGCCGGGGTGATACTCGGCCAACCGCGGCTGGTAGTGGGCCAGCCAGTTGGCGGTGACGGTGGCCACCATCTCCGCCGAGGCGTCGGCGGGCAGGTCCAGTTGCAGGGGATAGGGGATGTAGCTCCGCAAGGCCAGCGAGGCGACGAACCGCTCTTCGAGGGTCGAGGGGCCCAGGAGCCGTTCGGCAAAGAAGCCCATGTCCTTGGGATCCAGATAGCCGAGTTCCTCGAAGAGCCGCGAGCGGGACTTCTCGGCAGCCAAGTCGGCCAGGCGCTGCACGAGTTCCTGGCGGTGCGGGGTGTCGATGGGCGGGTACTTGCCCTTGGACAGTTCCCACCAGCGGCTCCAGGCCGCCAAGATGCGCGCGGTTTCGGCCTCGGTCGGAGTGCGCGAGTAGGTGTAGACGAAGGGATCGACCACCATGTGGTTCAGGGCATGGATGGCGCCGATCCGCAGATCCAGCGGGGTGGCCGGGGTTTGCAGCAAGGCCATGGCCGCGGGCACTCCGTGCTCGCCCAGGTCCTCGCAATACACCTGGACCAGGGCGCGCGCCGCGGCGGCCAGGCTGGCGCGCTGTTGGGGGTCGGCCAGGCGCCGCGCGAAATCGGGGATCTCCAGTTTGCGGAGGAAGTGCAGCCGCTGCCGTTGCGCGGGGTCCTTGGGGTCCTGGGCAAGTTCGGCCAACTCGGCCTGGAGTTGCGCATCGCTGCGCGAGAGGAACCAGGCCGCGATGTTTACGGGCTGGCGATAGTCGCGGAAATAGTGGAGATTCAGCACCAGGGGTTTATCGAGGTGCAGATCGCGTTTCTGCAGCAGGAAGGCCTCGCGCGTCTGGCTGGACTGGCCGGCCATGCCGCCCGAGCCGAGTTGATTCAGCAGCGGATCGCCCGGCGCCAACTGCATGATGCAGAAGGAGACGATGGTCACCCCGAACAGGGTGGGGATCATCAACAGCAGGCGTCGGAGGATGTAGGTCCACACCGATGGGCAGTCGTGGCTGGGGTTTGGGGGTTGTTTGGAGCGCGTGGCCGCCGGGGTTTATTGATCTACAGAATAGGAATGCAACATGACGACGGCGTTTGTGCCAAGAAACCGGGCTCCCGCTGGTCGCCCTCGTTGCGCTATTTATCTGAGGGTCAATTGGGGGCCAGGGTTCTGGGCGTACGAGAGTGCCATTCGCGGCTATCGACGCAGGGACGGATCTTGTAGAACTGGACGTTCTCCAGCCGGGCGTCATGCCCGCCCGTGGCGCGGTCGACGAACAGGAACAGATAGGGCTGGTCGTCGTGGATCAAGCGGTGGATCTTGTGGTAGATCTCGATCTGCTTCTTGTCGTCCATGGTCTTGCGGAGTTGCTCGATCAGCTTGTCGACCTCGGGGTTCTTGTAGGCCACGTGGTTGGAGCTGTCGGGCATTTCGGCCTGGCTGCTATGCCAGATTTGATAGGGGTCCATCTTCCAGGAGAGGGCCCAGCCGAGCATGGCTGCGTCGAACTCGCGTTTGCGGAGTTTTTGCAGCATGAGGGCCCACTTGGCCGGCGAGATCAACACCTCCACGCCGATCTTGCGGGTTTCTTCCTTGAAGATTTCGGCGATGGTGCGGTAGGCCGGCGCATCGGAATAGATCATCAGGTCGAAGCGCGCCGGCACGCGCTTGCCGTTGAGTTGCTTGTCGCGGATGCCGTCGCCATCGGTGTCTTTCCAGCCGGCCTCGTCCAGGATTTGCCGAGCCCGGTCCAGGTTGTAGGGGATGGGCTGGATCGAGGCGTCGTAGGCGGTGCTGCCCGGCTGGAACGGACCGGAAAGCGGCTCGGCCAGCTTCTTGAAGACCTCGTCGATCACTTTTTGCACGGGCATGGCGTGGGCCAGGGCCATGCGGAAGGCCTTGTCCTTGAACAGGTCGCGCTGCAGGTTGTAGCCCAGGTAGCGGTAGCCAGGGTACGCGTAGTCCACCAAGCGCACCTTGCCGGCCACGACGTTGGCGTTGTTCTTGCTCTGCAGGAACTGGTCCTTTTCGGAGATGGCGGCGAAATCCAACTCGTTTTGCAGCAGCAGTTGGGTGGCCGTGTTGGGATTGGAGATGCAGCGGTAGAGCACGCCGCTGAAGTAGAAGGGCGCGCCCCAGTAGTTCTCGTTGCGCTCCAGGACGAGGCGCTGCTCGCGGGTCCATTCCTTGAAGATCAAGGGCCCGGTGCCGCACATCAGCTTATTGGCCCAGTGATTGTTGAAGCCGTCGGCGAACTCCTTGGAGGTGAAGTCGAAGGAGATGGGTTCGCCGCTGGCATCCACGGAGTAGACGTGGCGCGGGATGATGCCGAACCCGCCGAGCGTGAACTCAGCCGCGAGGAAATAGGGCTCGGTCCATTGGACTTTGACCGTGTACTTGTCCACGGCGCGGACACGCACGCGATAGCGGTCCGCGTCGCCGGTCGCGGCCGGGTTCTCGTAGTAGCTGCGGATGTGGGCCGCCTCGACGTGCTTGTTCAGCACGCAGTCGAAGGAGAAGGTGACGTCGCGCGAGGTGAACTCGGTTTCGGGCAGGAGCTTGCCGTTGGGCAGGCGCATGGGATGCCATTTGACCCCCTTGCGCAGGTGGATCGTGAACTCCAGTTTGTCGGCGTCGAATTCCCACTTCTCGGCCAAGGCGGGCTCGAGCTTGTCGGGGTTCTTGTAGTCCTGGTTGGCCAGGGTTTCATAGACCCAGCGGCTGAAGGCCTCGCTTACCGTGTCACTGGAGGTGATCCCGTTGAGGGTATCGGGATCCTGCGGGTAGCCCAGCACCAGGTAGTCGTTTGGGGCCGGTTTGACACCGCCCAGGGTGAGCTTTGCCGCGGCATCGCCGCCCTTAGCCGGGGCCTGGGTCGGGTTTTCCTTGTCGGGGCGGTCGGATTCCGCAGGGCGGCAACCAGGGAAGGCTGACAGGCACAGGGCCGCTACGATCAGGAATAGGGAGCGTTTCATATGCCTCATGCTCTGGGTTTCCATAGTCGTTGCCGGAGAGTACCGGTTGCTTTCGCCGCCGGTGACGGGAGACACAATAGTAAGCGTATGGTAGGAAAAGACTTGAGACGGGTCAAGCACGGTTTGTCGGCGCGCGCAAGGGGGCAAGCAGGGGGGGCGCCATGCGAGCGCAGAGCGATCGTGGCACCAGCCACGCGGACGGCTCGGCATCTCGGTTTCTAGCCCGGATTATTCATGGCCGAGGGTGTTCCAAAGTAGACTGCGCGATCGAAGCCCGAAGCGCAAGCGAGGGTTACTTGTGATTCCGCCTTCGCTTGCGCTTCAGGCTTCAAGATCGCCATGAATAATCCGGGCTAGTGGCCAATGCAGTAAAGCCGCTCTTTGCCGCGGAGGAAGATGCGTGCGTCGGAGACGACTGGCGAGGCGAAACTGCTGTCGTCGAGCTGGTTTTCGGCCAGGCGTTCGAAGGTGGCCGCGGCCCGGATCACGGTGGCTAGTCCCTGCATATTGAGGAAGTAGATGCGACCCTCGGCGGCCAGGGGCGAGGCGCGGTATTGGCCCTTGAGTCGCTCTTCCCACTGCACCTTGCCGGTCTTGGCGTCGAGGCACTTGGCGATGCCATTGTCGGCGACGGAGAAGACCAGGCCAGCGGAGATCACGGGCGTGGGGCTGTCGGGCGTGGCCGTATCGTCCTGCCAGAGGATGGCGTCGGGCGTGAGGGTGCCCTGTCCCCCGAGCTTGACCGCGAGCATGGGGGCGCGTTTGCCTTGGGTGACGACGGCCATGCCTTCGCCGAGAGCGATGCCCGTGATGACCCGGCTTCCGCCCAGGCCGGGAAGCTGCCACAGGCGTTTGCCGGTGGCCGGATCGTAGCTGTCGAGGATTTGGCCGCCCATGACCAGCATTTCCATGTGGGACCCGTTGCGCCAAAGGAGGGGCGTGGTGTAGGAATCGGCGTCCTCGGCGGCGGCTTGGGTGGTACGGAGCGTGAACCAGCGTTGCTGGCCAGTACGCTTGTCATGGGCGACCAGGTAGCTGGGGTTGGGTTTCGGCTGCAAGTCGGTGCAGGCGTCTTGCATGCAGACCGAGATCACCAGATCTTGATAGAGGATGGGGCTGTTGGCATGTCCCCACCAGATGGAATACTTGCCGAATTCCTGTTGGAGATTGCGTTTCCAGAGTCGCTGTCCTTGGAAGTCGTAGGCCGCCAGGTCGCCGTTGCCAAAGTGGGCGATCACGACCTCGCCGTCGGTCACCGGCGAGGGGCTGGCCAGGTTCTGGGTCTTGTGGAAGACCTGTCGGTTGCGGTCCTCGTCGGTGCGTTTGCCGGTGGTCGGCTTGGGTGCGGAGTCGTTGCCGACCGTCTGGTTCCAGAGGATTTTGCCGGACTTCTTGTCGAGTTTCAGCAGGCACAGTTGACTGTCGTCTACGTGCGTGGTGAGGAACAGGGCATCGCCCCAGATGACCGGCGTGCTGTGGCCCCAGGCGGGCAGGTCGCACTTCCACACCAGTCCGGAGGTTTCGCTCCATTGCAGCGGGAGTCCGCGCTGGGCACTCACTCCGGTGCCTTCCGGTCCGCGCCACTGTGGCCAGTTCTGTCCCAAGACCATGGTTGCGTGCAGGATCGAGACGGCGGCGGCGAGGCACAGGGTACGATGTTGCATGGCAGGCTCGCTGGCAGAGGATTGGATGGAGACTTGGCAGGAAGGGTCAGCGGACCCATCGAGAATAGCAGGCGTCGGGGCGAGCAGCCAGATGCCATCGCGGGTCTGCGGAAGGGTTCTCGGCAATGAAGGCGGCCACAGGGCTTGCCATTCGGCGCAGGCCTTGGCCATTTTGCCTCACCCCGCAGCAGTAGACCCTTCTGCCACCCGGCGGACTTCGTGTATTGGGTATCAGAAAAGGAAGGCAACACGAGGGTGGCCTTTGTACCGCGAAACCGGGCTCCCGCTGGTCGCCCTCGTTGCATTATCTATCTGAGGGGCAATAATGACAGGGGTTGTGGGAATATCATCCTGCCTGTATAGGGCACGCTGTGGGACGAGGCACGCAGCTTCTTCTTCTCCTTCAGGCTCAGGACCGACGAGGGATTTGATGCCACGACTTGTGTTGGCGGGGCTGATGCTGGCGGTGTGGGCGGGCTGCAGTTGCTCGAAGGACACGAATCCTGCGCCGGCGGCCGGCGAGGCGCCGAAATACGGCGCGCGTGCTGCTGGCTCCACGAACCAAGGCGGCCCCGCGGGTACGGCGCCCAAGCTTGGGGCTCTGGCCGCCAATGCCCCGCCGAGCGGTGAGCAGGGGTCGGTCTACAATCTGCCGCTGGTCATCAAGATCGACGTGCCCAACGTGCCCGAGGAGATTCGGGGGCCCAGTCCGCCGATTGTGGAAGAGAAGGCATCCGAGCCGGCGAAGGGTTCGGGCTCGTCGGGCAGCTCGTTCTGGCCGTGGTCAGGCGGGGGCGGGAAGAAGTGATCTGCGGATCAGTGATTCGCGGCCCCTTGGGCAACGCAGCGACCTGACGCGGCGGCGTCATCAGCTCAGGGTCATGGAGACCAGGGCGGCCACGCTTTCGACTTCCATTTTCTGGAAGACCTTGGCGCGGTGCTTGGCGACGGTCTTCTCGCTGATTTCCAGCTTGGAGGCGATATGCTTGGAGTTATCGCCGTGGACGAGCAGGTCCATCACCTCGCGTTCACGGTGGGAGAGCGTTGCCACGCGCTGGGCAATGGCCTGACGTCTGCTCTGCGCGATGCGATATTGGGCGTCCCGATCGATGGCTTCCTGGACGCGCATCAGGAGGGCCTGGCGGCTGAACGGTTTTTCGATGAAATCGGCGGCGCCGTTGGTCATCGCTTGGACGGCCATGGGAACGTTGCCGTAACCGGTGATGATGATGATGGGCAGCCGAGCGCCGTTCTTGCCCAGGCATTCCTGCAGCCCCAGGCCGCTCATGCCGGGCATGCGCACGTCGAGGATCAGGCAGCGGGGCGGGCCGGGCTCGTCGCGGTACTGTTGGAGGAAATCCTCGGCTGAGGCGAAGGTCTCGACATGCAGTCCCATGGAAGCCATCAAGAGGTTCAAGGACTCCCGGACCTGCGGGTCGTCATCCACGACGTAGACGGTCGGTTGGCTCATTGCGGCCACTCCCTCGCATGTTGGTTCTGGATAATGTATTGAATATCTGCACTTGGAAGGGATTGTCCAGAGTTTTTTGCTGAGGAAGAGTCCCCTTTTTCTGGCGACAATCAGTCCCCACAAAGGAACTTGCCCTAAGTTGTCTGTGGACTAAGGCTTGCGGAGGCGGTTCTGTGGCGACAGGCATGGTGGGGACGGTTGGGAACTCACGTAGGAGAGGGGGGCAATTTACGACAGTGAACGGCTTCAGAGGGGGACGGGCGACGAGATTGTCGGGACCTTATTGGGTGTCAGAAAAATAACGTCGTGGCTGTCCTGGGTGTTACTCTGGAAATCCGGCCTCCCGATGGTCGGCCTCAAGGCATTACTCATCTGAGACGCAATAGCGGGAGCGGAATTTTCTACCCGGCGTGTCCTGCAACTCGACTATGTGTTTTCTAATTAGGGGGGTACAATCTTCCGGTGGCGCTCCACGTCGGGTCCCTCTCAGGCTATGATGATCAGCGCAATGAGCCAGGTCTCCGAATTGCAGCCGGCGAACGACGCGCTAGGCCAGGGTGAAGAGCGATTCCGAGTGGCCTTTGAAGAAGGCCCGCTGGGAGTCTTCATGCTCGGCAGCGACGATCGATTCGTGCAGGTGAACCACGCCTTTTGCCGCCTGTTGGGATATCGAATCGAGGAGTTGGATCACAAGACCGAGTTGGAGTTGACCCATCCCGACGACTTGGAAGCCAGCCTGAGCCTTGGCCGGGCGATGCAACAGGGTCGCGACCGGCAGGCCATTGAGAAGCGTTATATCCGCAAGGACGGGCACATTCTCTGGGTCCGCGTCAGCCTGGGCTGGGTTTGCACTCGGGAGGGGAGACTCCTTTATCGCCAGGGCGTGGTGGAAGACGTATCGCAGCGTCGGCGCGCGGAGGAGGCCTTGCGTCGGGCCGAGCGCCTGGCCTCGGTCGGCACGCTGGCGGCGGGTATTGCGCACGAGATCAACAACCCTTTGGGCGCGATTGTGCTGAGCGCGGACGCGGCCCTGCTGGCCTTGGATCAGCCGGCAGCGCGAGGGATTCTCGAGGCTTCGTTGAACAACATCCAGGCCTCGGCTTTGCGTTGTGGGCGGATCGTGAAGAGCGTGCTGCAATTTGCGCGCGACGAGGTTTCGCAGAAATGGCCGAGCAGCATTTTGGATGTGATCCGCCACGCGCGCGACATGACGCGCAAGCTGGCGGCCGAGCAGGGCGTGACGCTTGATTTGGAGTTGGATGAGACCTGCCCGGAACTGGTGATGAACCCCACGGAGATGGAGCAGGTTCTGACGAATCTGATATCGAACGGGATTCAGGCTTCACGGCCGGGAGGGACGGTGCGGGTGAGAGCCGTCCTGGATGGGGGCGGTTTGCAGATCACCGTCCAGGACCATGGCCGAGGGATGTCGGCCGAGCAGATTGCGCACATGTTTGATCCGTTCTACACGACGCGTGTCCAGGAGGGAGGGACGGGCCTGGGGTTGAGCATTACGCACGGAATCGTCCACGAGCATGGGGGGACGATCGAGGTCGATAGTGCGGCAGGCGAAGGAACCACGATCAGTGTCCGCTTTCCCGCCAGTCTTTGCAAGTGAGAGGGGTGTGTGGTCATGGTCAAAGTGCTTGTGGTGGATGACGAACCGGCTTACCGCGACTCATTGCGGTTGCTGATGCCCTGTGAGGGCTTTGAGGTGGAGACTGCCGCCAACGAGCGGGAAGCCTTGGACGTGTCGCAGCGCTTTGCGCCCGACGTCCTGGTCGTGGACTGGATGCTCAAGGATCACACGGACGGATTGGACATTGCGCAGGGTCTGCGGCAGCGCCATCCCAAGATGCAGGTGATTCTCATCACCGGATATCCGACCGCCAACCTGGAGGCCCGGATTCGCAGCCTGCCGGCGACGCAATTGCTCACGAAGCCCTTCACGCTGAGCCGGTTGATCGGCTCGATCTACGCGGCGGTGCAAGTCGCTCCTTCGGCCTGTGATCGTGCTTCGTGATCTGCCTCTGCAGAGCAGATCGGGGGAGCGGGGAGAGAGGCTGGCCGGCCGCGGAGGGGCCTGCGTGAGTGGGCGCTCCGGCATTGGCGCGCTTGCAGTCGTCGGGGGTGGGGGTTAGATTGAACCTCTTGCTGGCTCGAGTGCCGCCCGATCCCCGCCAGGGCGAAGTTGACGCTGTGCCAAGTCGCGCCACAACAACCGAGCTTTTGTTCGCGCTTCCTGCCTCTCTTGTTGGAGGTCCCATGCCTGAGCACCGGGGATTTACGCGGCGGCAGATGTTGACCCACACGGCGGCCGGCGCGTTGACCGCCCTGCCCTTGCTCGCCGCCGCATCCAGCGCGAGCCCTGCGGCCGGGGGCCGAGTGTGGGATGTGCACACGCATTTGAGTGGATCGGACGGTTCGCCCGAGCAGCGCGTGCTTTATCTGCTGAAGCACGCCGATCGTGTCGGCATCGACAAGTTGATCGTGTTCATGGGGACGCGGTGGACCCATGATCCGACGCCGGAGCAGTTTCGCAAAGAGAACGACGAGGTGTTGCGCGCGGTGCAGGCGGGCGCCGGCCGCGTGTTCGGCTTGGTCTATTTGAATCCCAAGTACGTGGAGGAGAGCCTGCGCGAGTTGGACCGTTGCGTGGGCAGCGGTCCGATGCTGGGCGTGAAGCTGTGGGTGGCCCTGGAGTGCAACGATCCGCGGCTGGATCCGATTTGCGGGCGCGCGGCCGAACTCAAGGCCGTGGTCTTGCAGCACGCCTATTGGCGCACCGGCCCGAATTTGCCCAACGAATCCAATCCATTGCACGTGGCCGAGTTGGCTCGGCGCCATCCGGAGTTGCCGATCATCGCCGCGCACACGGGAAACGATTGGGAACGCGGCATCCGGGCGATTCGCGGCACGAAGAATGTATTCTGCGAAGTGAGCGGTTTTGACACGACAGCCGGGGTCGTGGAAATGGCCGTGCGCGAGTTGGGGGCGGAGCGGGTCCTGTACGGCAGCGATGCCGGGGGGCGGAGCTACGCATCGCAGATGGCCAAGGTGCTGGCGGCCGACCTCTCGGAGGCCGACAAGCGGCTGATCTTGGGCGGCAACATCGAACGCATCCTGGCTCCCATTCTGGCGCAGAAAGGCATCCGGCTATGATCGTCGACGTCAACGTCTATCTTTCCCGTTGGCCGTTCCGCCGCCTGCCCTGCGATGAACTGCCGCGTCTGATCGAACGATTGAAGAAGTGCGATGTGGGCCAGGCTTGGGTCGGCAGCTTCGACGGGCTGTTTCACCGCGACGTAGGCGGAGTCAATGCGCGGCTGGCGGAAGACTGCGCGCGCGCTGGGCGCGAGGTGCTGGTGCCTTTCGGCACGGTCAATCCCGCGCTTCCCGATTGGGAAGAGGACTTGCGCCGCTGCCACGAGCAGTACCAGATGCCGGGCATCCGCCTGCACCCCAACTATCACGGTTACACGCTGGCCGATCCGGTGGCCGAAGCCTTGTTCTCGGCGGCGGCCGAGCGCCGGATGATCGTGCAGTTGGCGCCGCGCATGGAGGACACGCGGACCCAGCATCGGCTGATGCAGGTCGCGGATCTGGATCTCAAGCCGCTGCCGGCCCTGGTTGCCAAGTTTCCGCGTCTGCGGCTGGTGCTGTTGAACAGCCTGCGTCCAGCGCGCGAGGCGGTTCCGCTGCTGAAATTTGAGAATGTGAGCTTCGACATCGCCATGCTGGAGGGCGTTGGGGGGATCGAGAAGCTATTGCGCGACACGAAGCTGCCGGTGGAGCGGGCCTTGTTCGGTTCGCACTTGCCGCTGTACAACCTGGAGGCGGCGATCCTCAAGCTCCGCGAGTCGGAGTTGACGCCTGCGCAGCGCGAGGCGCTGACGCAGGCCAACGCGCGGCGAATCCTCAAGCCGGCCAGCTAGTGCGTGTCGCACACGCGCGTAGCGTTGCCGGCGGCGTGTCGCCACGGTTTCGAAAGCGAAAGAGTCGCTATGGGAGCCGGTCCCAGAACCTGTCGGCCGCTCAGTCTTGCCGGGCCGCCCGAGGCGGCTTTGGCGGTTCTGGGATAGGTTCCAGGCGTCCGAAAGGCGGACTAGCAGCGGGCGACCGGCTGGTGTTGCGGCTGGGTGGCGCGGCGATGGCCCAAGGCGGCGTCGGGCAGGGCCAGCGTGTGCCGCAACTGGCCGACCTGCTGCCGAATCTGAAGCAGATCCTGCTGCCAGCGCCGAAGGGCCTGGCATGCGCTGCTCAAGGGCGCAAAGACCTCCGCGGCGGGGCCGCGACCGATCCACTGCTGCGTCAATTGGTCGATCTCGCGCCGCAATCCGCGCCGCAGCCGGCCGGTGAAGGCCCACAACAACAGGCCGCACCAGGCCACCAGCCAGAAGCCGGCGGAGAGGTAGAAATCCAGGCCATAGACGGGCACGGGCTGCGCGGCCCACCAGGAGTCGAAGAAGAAGTTCTTCGCCAGTCGGTAGCCGAGCACGCCGAGCATGGCCAGGAGCAAGATTTCGTAGCGCCAACGCGTGAACCAGCCGGTATGGCGAGCGGCCAGCCGATCCAGGAGGCTGTCCAGCGCGCCGGCCACTTCGCCGGCGAAGCTCTCGGCGGCAGCCGACGCCTGGGCACCCAGGGCCGGCATGTGGACCGTCTCGGCCGGCAAGCCGGCTTCGATGGCGTAGCCGCCGACCACCACGGCCGCGGAGTGCAAGTCGGCCTGATCCCAGCACGAGGCCGCCTTTTGGGCTCCGCGCTCGGCGCGGCGGCGATGCTGGTGCTCGCGCCAGGTGCGGGCTCCCTCCAAGGCTCCCCAAAGGGCGATCTGGGCCGGGGTCCTGGCGCGCAACAAGGCCGCGCGCGAGACCAGCGCACCCAGGCCTTGGTAGATCCGAAGGACCAACGAGAAGGGGCTGAATCCCCAGTGGGCAATCACCCGATCCAAGACACGCGATTCCCATTGGCGGCGGTTGGCGAGCAATTCGGTTCGCGTCTGGCGCGCCAGTTGTGTGCCCAACTCCGCCTGTTGCTGTTGGATGGCCGCCTCCAGGCGTTCGATCTGGGGCAGGGCCTGCTGCAAGCGGCTGTGGATCAGATCCAGGGTCTCGGCCACCAGGTCCAGGAAGTTGGCCCGTCGAATGCGGTTGCCGGCGGCCCCGGCCAGTTGCCGCGTGAGGAGGTCCAAGAGACGACCGAAGGCTCCGCGCGGAGCCAGTCCGGCGCGCGTGTCAGCCAGCGCGGTCAAGGAATCGACCAGGAAGATCTCGCCTGTGGAATACTGTTCGGCAAGCACCGCGCGCCAGTCATCGCGGATGTCCTGGTCGTCGTCGGCGTGGGTTTGCACGAAGACCAGGCGCGCGCCGGGCGCGGCGTCGGCCAGTTCCTGGGTCACGCGCGCGCTGCGGTACTTCTGTTGCGTGGTGGTCACCAGCAGCACGTCGCAGTGGCTCAGGATGGCGCGCAGCCGCGACAGATTGGTGCCTGCCGCCAGGGTATCTTCGGTGGTATCGGGGTCTGGGCAATCGATGAGCACCAGGTCGGCCAGCGAGGGCAGATCGCGATGCACCAGTTCGACGCTTTCGGTGGGAATGCCCAACATGGCCGGCATCAGATCCGATCGGCAGACGACAATGGGTCGCAGGGTGGTGGGTCGCTGCCGGCCGGCCGGGACCACCTCGTCGCCGACCAGGGCGTTGACCAGGGCGCTCTTGCCCGTGCCCGATCCACCCAACGTAGCGACCACCAGCGGCGCTTGGAGGCGGACGCGCAAGGTTTGGGTTCGTTCGAGCAGGCGATCGACCAGGGCTCGGCAGGCGCGTGCGGTCTCCCACGGCGGGGGGGATGTCGACCACTGTCGGAGTCGATCGTTGAGGGCATCGACTTCGGCCAGGAGTTCGAGATGGGCTAGTTCGGGACGTGTCATACCACAAGGATAGCAGAAGGGATTGCCGGCGGCATACAATTCCGGGCCGTGCGTGGGGGAGCCTTGGGATGCCGTAGCGGCTCGCGGTGGCCCCAGTTCGGCGCCGACGGGACGGGGCCTGTGGACTGTTCGCAGGCCTGTGCATCGGTTATGCTACCACGCGTGGGATTGTCGCCAAGGGCGGGTCGGGAAGCTTCCCCTGGGGTGGGCATTCGAGTGCAAGCCGGTGGGGCGGCGACCGTCGGGTGATGACAGATCCTCGGTCTCTTTGGGGGAGTCAACGCCATGGATCACGGGTTGTCGTTGCTGATCGGCCAGCAGTGGTTGGGGAACGGGTTCCTTTGGGGCACCGTGCTCGTGGCGATCCTGGGTTTGTTCGTGCTGCTGATGGTGATCATCATCGGCGTGTACGGCAGCCTGTGGTTTCAGGCCTTCATGTCGGACGCGCAGGTGAGCATTTTCAGCCTGATCGGCATGAGCCTGCGCCAGGTCAACGCGCGGCTGATTGTGCAGGCCAAGATCATGGCCATGCAGGCTGGATTGAGTCGCGACATCACGACGCGTCGGCTGGAGGCGCACTATCTGGCGGGCGGCGATGTGCCGCGTGTGATTCGCGCGTTGATCGCCGCGCATCGGGCGGATATTGACCTGGATTTCGACAAGGCGGCGGCCATCGACCTGGCGGGGCGCGACGTGCTCGATGCGGTGCAGACGAGCGTCAATCCCAAGGTGATCGACTGCCCCGACCCGAAGCGCAGCCAACGCGTGACCCTGAGCGCCATTTCCAAGAACGGCGTGGAACTGAAGGTGCGTGCGCGAGTCACGGTGCGGACCAATGTGGAACGTCTCATCGGCGGGGCTACCGAGGAGACGATCATTGCTCGCGTGGGCGAAGGCATCATCGCCTCGATCGGTTCGTCGAACACGCATTTGGAGGTGATGGAGAACCCGGACCGGGTATCCAAGGCCGTGCTGGAGCGGGGGTTGGACTCGAACACGGCCTTTGAGATCGTGTCGATCGACATCGCCGACATCGACGTGGGGCAGAACATCGGCGCGCGGCTCCAGGCGGACCAGGCCGAGGCTGACACGCGCGTAGCACGGGCGAAGGCGGAAGAGCGCCGGGCCCTGGCCATGGCTCGTGAACAGGAGATGCGGGCCGAGGTGGCGCGCAACCGGGCCGAGGTCACTCTGGCAGAGGCGGACGTGCCCTTGGCGATGGCTGGGGCGTTCCGCAAAGGAGCCCTGGAGCGTCTGACCACCGATGGTGCGGCGTGAGAAGCGGCACCCGTGCTTTCGGCCGGCGCTGCGTCTTAGGGCCGGTCCCAAAACCTGTCGGCAGCTCAGTCCTGCTGGGCCGCCCGGCCTGGCTGGTGCGGTTATGGGATAGGTCCTAAGTGCGTGTCGCAGACCCATGTAGCGTTCCCGGCGGCATGTCGCCACGGTTTCGAAAGCGAACAAGCCGCTCCAGGTGTCTGAGACGCGCGGTGGGTTGCCAGCGATCTTGATTTCGGCTTTTGCGATTGCCTTTTGGGCCCGGCGGCGTTTCCTGCGGACTGGCTGTTGACGGCGGCCGGTCGCGTACGACTAACCCCCGACGCTCGGGTTTGAGGCTCCGATCGATGGATCTTCAAGGGGGCGTGTGTCTGGATCGCGCCATGCGCTGGAAGGCTCGGGTGTTGGAATATCTGATGGCCGAGGGGTTCTGTTCCGATGGTAAGGGTGCTAGGGGTTTTGCGGGTCGTTTGCTGGTGTTCTCGGCAAGTTGGGTGGTTTGCGTCATGATTTGGAGGCAGGTCGTCGATGTGCTAGTCTAAACACTGCCGGTTAGGCGGTTTCTGGCTTTTGCGGATGTCGTATATTTGAAGTAGATTGGGCAACTCGCTCTACCTTGCGCGCTGGGGGAGTCGGTGACGTGAAAATATTGTTGGCGACCAGTGAAGCGGTCCCCTTCGCAAAGACCGGGGGACTGGCCGACGTGTGCGGCGCCTTGCCCATCGAGCTGGCGAAGCTGGGGCATGAGCCAACGCTGATTCTGCCCATGTACCGCCAGGTTTCGTACTCGAGTCAACCGATCGAGCCGTTGGGCATTGATTTCATCGTGCCGATTGGCAGCAAGATGGTGACGGGGCATCTGACGCGGAGTCGCTTGCAGGGTTGCGATGCGCCGGTGTATTTCGTGCAGCAGGATCAGTATTACGACCGGGAAGAGCTGTATCGGCTGGACGGCAAGGACTACATCGACAACTGCGAGCGGTTCGTTTTCTTCTCGCGGGCCGTGCTGGAAGCGATCCGGCTGTTGGATTTGAAGGTGGACGTGATCCACACCAACGACTGGCAGACGGGGCTGATCCCGGCCTACCTGAAGATTGAGTACCGCAGCGTGCCGCGTTACCAGTCGATCGCCTCGGTGTTCACGATCCACAACATGGCCTACCAAGGCCAGTTCTGGCACTGGGACATGTTGCTGACGGGGCTGGATTGGAAGTACTTCAACTGGCACCAGATGGAGTTTTACGGGAAGCTGAACCTGCTGAAGACGGGGTTGGTATTTTCCGATGCCATCAGCACGGTCAGTCCGCGTTATGCGCAGGAGATTCAGAGCACGGGGCTGGGGTGCGGTCTGGAGGGGGTGCTGCAGCACCGTTCGGACGTGCTGCGCGGGATTCTCAACGGCATCGACGTGAGCGAGTGGAACCCGGCCAGCGATTCGCATCTTGCCGCGCGCTACAGTCAGGAGACGGTGCGCGAGGGGAAGCGGATTTGCAAGGCCAAGCTGCAGGAGGAGATGGGGCTGCCGCAGTTGTCCGACGTGCCGCTGCTGGGCTTTATCGGGCGGCTGGCGGAGCAGAAGGGCATCGACCTGGTGGCCGAAGCGGTGCAGCAGTGGGTGCAGATGAGTGATGCGCAGTGGGTGATTTTGGGCACGGGTGAACCGAAGTACCACCGGCTCTTTGAGAAGTTGGTGGAGCGGTTCCCGCAGAAGGTGGCCACACGATTGGACTTCTCCAATCCGTTGGCGCATCGCATTGAGGCGGGGGCCGACCTGTTCCTGATGCCCAGTCGCTATGAACCGTGTGGTCTGAACCAATTCTACAGCCTGCGTTACGGCACGGTGCCCGTGGTGCGCGCGACGGGCGGGCTGGCGGACACGATCACGGACTGCAACGAGGCGACCTTGGCGGCGGGCACGGCGAACGGTTTCAGTTTCCAGGAGTACAGTTCGCTGGCGTTGGGCGAGACCTTGCGCCGCGCGTGCGACACCTACCGCAAGCCGGAGATTTGGGACCGGCTGGTGGAGACGGGCATGCGTCAGGACTGGTCTTGGGCGCGCAGTGCCCAGCAGTATGTGAAGCTCTACGAGGAGACGCTGGCGCGCACGCGTCAGGCGAGCTGGGCATAGAGAACGGATTGGGCCTTCCCTGACGGAGCGGAAGGCCGGACTTCAGCGTAAGGACAGCCATGCACGAAGTCTCTCTGGCGTTTTTCTGGCACCAGCACCAGCCTTACTACCCCGACGATGTGGCCAATGAGAATCCCATGCCTTGGGTGCGTCTGCACGGCACCAAGGACTACTGGGGGATGGCCATGCTGTTGCGGGAAGTGCCGGAGATGCGGGCCACGATCAACCTGGTGCCCAGCCTGTTGACGCAGTTGCAGGCGTACACCGAGCAGGGGCACCTGGACACGCATCTGCGCGTGTCGCGCGCCGCGCCCGACGCTTTGTCGGAAGAGGACTTGTACTACCTGCTGGACAACTTCTTCATGGTCCATGCGGACCAGATGATTCGTCCCTGGCGGCGGTACAACGAGTTGTATCAGAAGCGGGGGCTGGGGCTGGACCCGGCGGATCGGGCGCGCAAGCGATTTTCCAAGCGGGACCTGGTGGACTTGCAGTGCTGGTCGAATCTGGTGTGGATTCATCCGCTAGCCTTCGAGCTGGACGCCGAGTTGAACGAGTTCCGGAAGAAGGGGCACCACTGGACCGAGAAGGAGAAGCAGTGGCTGCTGGACAAGCAGATGGAGCTGCTGCGGCAGGTCATTCCATTGCACCGCGAGTTGCAGGAGCGGGGGCAGATCGAGCTGACCACGACGCCCTTCTACCATCCCATCCTGCCGCTGTTGTGGGACAAGCGTTTGGCGCGGCGGGCGATGCCGGATGTGGCGCTGCCCAAGCATCTGGAGGGCTATGCGGAAGACGCGGTGGAGCAGGTGCGGCAGGCGGTGGCCTTTCACGAGAAGACGTTTGGCAGCAAGCCGCGGGGGATGTGGCCCTCGGAAGGCTCGGTGTGCCACGACCTCGTTCCGCACCTGGCCGAGGCGGGGATTCAGTGGATCGCCACGGACGAAGAGATCCTATCCTGTTCGACGGACGGCTGGGTGTCGCGTGACGGGAACGGCTATCTGCGCAACCCGGAGATGTTGTATCGTCCTTGGCGCGCAGAGCACCAGGGCAAGAGCGTGCAAATGGTCTTCCGCGACCATGCGATGAGCGACCAGATCGGCTTTCATTACCAGCGATACCAGGCCGAGCACGCGGTGAACGATTTTCTGGGCAAGCTGGAAGCGATCGGCAACGCCACGACCGGCAACGCGGGCCGACGGCCGACGCTGGTGAGCATCATTCTGGACGGCGAGAACTGCTGGGAATACTATCCCAACGCGGGCGTGGACTTTCTGCGCGGGTTGTACCGGCGTGTCCTGCAGCACCCCAAGGTGAAGCCGGTGCGGATCAGCGACTATCTGCAGCAGCACCCGGCGACGGACAAGCTGGGGCACGTCTTCCCCGGCAGTTGGATCCAGCACAACTTCGGCATTTGGATCGGGCATCCGGAATGCAACCAGGCATGGGATGAGTTGTACCAGACGCGGCAGTTTCTGGTTGCGGCGACCAAGCAGAAGCGGCACACGGCCGAGCAACTGAGCACGGCCTGGCGCGAGATGCACATCGCCGAGGGGAGCGATTGGTTCTGGTGGTTTGGCGACTCGCACAGTTCGGCCCAGGACACGCTTTTCGACCGGTTGTTCCGCAAGCACCTGCAGAACGTGTACAGTGTGCTGGGGGCGGAGGCGCCGTCGGAACTGGCTCGGCCCATCAGCCAGGGGAGCCGTTACGCGCGGACGTACACGCAACCCACGGGGCTGCTGAACGTGAAGATCAATGGCCGGCGGAGCTACTTCGAGTGGATCAACGCGGGTCGGCTGGCCTGCCAGGGTCCGCGTGGGACGATGAGCATGTCGCGGGAGACGATCATCAGCGATCTGCACTTCGGTTTCGACACGGAGCGTTTGCTGGTGCGTTTGGACGCGCGGGGCGGCCCGGTTCGCGAGCAGTTGGCCGAGATCCAGAGTCTGCGTTTCCGGTTCTTGCGTCCGGAGGGTTTTGAGTTGGTGATCGCCTCGCCCGCGTTTCGCACGGCGGCCGCGCAGCTCTATCACAACGGCGTGCCGGTGAGCGAATCGGAGATCCAGGCGGCGGGGGATCTGCTGTTCGAGTTGGCGATTCCCTGCCGCAGCCTGGCCCTTTCGACCGACGACCCGATCCACTTCTTTCTGGAGTTGATTCGCGACGAGGCTTCGGTGGAGCGGATTCCGCACGAGGGGGCGATCGAGACCGTCGTCCCCTCGCCGGATTTTGAACTGATCATGTGGCAAGCGTGAGGAAGGATGCGGAGACCGGAATGAACGGTACACTCCGCCTTTCAAGGCCGATCGGTTCCGCCGCCAACGGCCGCGCAATGACCACTCACCCTTAAGCACAGTTGATTGCTCGAATGACAGATCTACGGAAAGATCCGATTGTTGGCCGCTGGGTGATTATCGCCAAGAGCCGCGCGCGCCGGCCGCACGATTTTGACTCCACACCGCTGCGCCGTCCGGAACGGTTCTGCCCTTTCTGCGAGGGGCACGAGGACAAGACCACCAGCGAGATCATCGCCTACCGCAATCCGGGGACGCAGCGGAACCGTCCGGGTTGGCGCGTGCGCGTGGTGCCCAACAAGTTTCCGGCCCTGGAGATCGAAGGCGAGTTGAACAAGCGGGGCGAGGGCATCTATGACATGATGCGGGGCGTGGGGGCGCACGAGGTGATCATCGAGACGCCCAACCATTTGCTGAGCACGTCGGAGCTTTCGGACGAGCAGCTCCGCGAGGTGTTGTGGGTGTATCGGGATCGGCTGGTGGACCTGAAGCGCGACCCGCGCCTGGTGTATGGCATGATCTTCAAGAACGTGGGTGCGGCGGCGGGCGCGACGTTGGAGCACACGCACAGCCAGTTGATCGTCACGCCCATCGTGCCCATCAACGTGTGGGAGGAGATGACTGGTTCGCTGGAGTTTTATAACTACCGTGGGCGGTGCGTGTACTGCGACATGATTCAGCAGGAACTGGCCGGCGAGAAACGGATCGTGCTGGACACGCCGGGCTTCGTGGCCTTTTGTCCCTTTGCCAGCCGGTTTCCCTTTGAGACCTGGATTCTGCCCAAGGTGCACTTCAG
Source organism: uncultured Planctomycetales bacterium (assembly GCA_937889015.1). Lineage (GTDB taxonomy): Bacteria > Planctomycetota > Planctomycetia > Pirellulales > Thermoguttaceae > CALARR01. The sequence continues at coordinate 91,953 of CALARR010000352.1, forward strand.
TCATTACGAGAACATCCAGAAGAATGGAGTGGATGATTTGTCCGGCGTGATGCGGCAAGTGATCGCCAAGATCGAGGCCGCCCTGGACCGGCCCGCATACAATTACATCATTCACACGGCCCCCTTTGACACACAGGAGTTGGGGCACTATCACTGGCATATAGAGATTATTCCGAGTTTGACGAAGCCGGCTGGTTTTGAGTGGGGTACGGGTTTTTACATCAACCCTGTTCCGCCCGAGGAGGCCGCGGCCTTTCTGCGGGAGATCGAAGTTGACCTGCACGAGCCGCAAAATATCCGGATCAGGGAAACTGGATAACGTGGGGGATGCTTGCCGATGATGGAACTATTGCATCTCGGAGAAGCAGTGTCGCTGGTGTGGGTTTTGGCATGCCGTGGGTCATGCTCCGGCGCCGTCCGTCGCGCGACACCGTTTCTCACGGGATCGATAGCCGCCGCTCCGTTCCCGTCGCAGCCCGGGAATGCCCACCCCATCATCCTCCCTTGAACGTTCAGATCGACGATGGCAAACCGTATCCGACTTGTCCTGGCCCTCCACAACCACCAGCCGATTGGCAATTTCCATCACGTCATCGAGCAGGCCTACCAAGAGAGTTATCTGCCTTTCCTGGAGGTCTTCAGCCGTTTTGAATCGCTGAAGATTGCCCTGCACACCAGCGGTTCGCTGATTGAGTGGCTCGAGGCGAACCATCCCGAGTACCTCGACCGGTTGGCGGGGCTTGTGGCTCGGCATCAGGTCGAGATTCTGGGCGGGGCCTTCTTCGAGCCGATCCTGGCCATGATCCCCCCGCGCGATCGCATCGGCCAGATTCGCACCTATAGCCGCTGGCTGGAAGATCGTCTGGGCGCTGCGGTGCGCGGCATGTGGATCCCCGAACGGGTTTGGGAGCAGGGCTTCACCAAGGACCTGGTGGATGCGGGCATCGAATACACGCTGTTGGATGACTTTCACTTCAAGTGTGCCGGCCTGTCCGAGTCCGATCTGCACGGTTATTACGTTACGGAGGATGAAGGACGGCTGCTGTCGGTCTTCCCGGGCAGCGAACCGCTGCGCTATATGATCCCGTTTGCCGATCCGCAGCGGACGATCGACTACCTGGGCCAGATTGCCGCCAGCCGCGAAGACGCGGTGGTGGTGTTTGGCGACGACGGCGAGAAGTTTGGCACCTGGCCCCAGACCCACAAGCACGTCTACACCGATGGGTGGCTGGAGCGGTTCTTCCATGCCCTGGCGCAGAACCAGCACTGGATCGAGGTCACGACGCTCTCCGAGGCGATCGACCACGTGTCGGCGCTGGGCAAGGTGTATCTGCCCAATTGCAGCTACCGCGAGATGACCGAGTGGGTGTTGCCCCCCCAGCAGCAGGCCGAGTATCACCGGATCGCGCACGAGATGGAACACGACAGCCGCTGGCCGACGCTCAAGACGTTCGTCCGCGGCGGGTTCTGGCGGAACTTCAAGGTTCGCTATCCGGAATCGGACGAGATGTATGCGCGGATGATGATGGTCAGCGGGCGATTGGAACAGGGCCTGGAGCGCGGGGCGCATGGCGAGCAACTCGACCGGGCCCGGACGGCCCTCTACCGCGGTCAATGCAACTGCGGCTATTGGCACGGGGCTTTCGGCGGGGTGTATCTGCCGCACCTGCGCAACGCCGTGTACCACGACCTGATCACGTCTGACAATCTGCTGGACCAGATTGCGGGCCGGCAGGAGCCGTGGGTTGAGGCTACGGTCGGCGATTTCAATCTCGACAGCCATCCGGAAGTGCAACTGACCAACGATCGGATGATGGCCCTGGTGGCCCCCCGCCGTGGCGGTCAACTGTATGAGTTGGACGTGCGGAGCATCGCCCACAACCTGCTGGCGACCCTGGCTCGCCGGCCCGAGGCCTATCACGCCAAGGTTCTGGCCGGCGCCGACGGGGCCAACGGCCAGTGCGCCAGCATCCACGAGCGGGTGGTCTTCAAACAAGAGGGGCTTGACCAGCGGATCCAGTACGACGACTACCTACGGAAGAGCCTGTTGGATCACTTCTACGAAGAGAACGCCACACTGGACCAGGTGTCCAGCGGGACGGCCGTTCGCTGCGGTGATTTTCTGTTGGGGGCCTACGACGCGCGTGTGCGCCGCAATCCGGACCGGATGCAGGTGGTCATGTCGCGTGAAGGCCATGCCTGCGGCGTGCCGGTGAAGATCACCAAGGGGCTTACGCTGAACGCGGGCAGTTCGACGCTGGAGATCGCCTATCTTCTTGAGAACCTGCCCCAGGATCGGTCGTTGCATTTCGGGGTGGAAATGAACTTCGCTGGCCTGCCTGCCGGCGCCGACGACCGGTACTTTTTCGACGTCGATCAGCAGCGTTTGGGCCAGCTCGGCAACCGGCTAAATCTGACCGATGTGAGCGGCTTGGGATTGTGTGACGAGTGGCTGGGGATTGCCGTGGCGTTGAAGACCTCCTGTCCGACGAATTTCTGGACCTATCCGGTGGAGACCGTCAGCCAGTCGGAAGGCGGCTTCGAATTGGTGCATCAGTCGGTGGTGGTCCTGCCGCACTGGCAGGTTCGCGGCGACGCCCAAGGCCGCTGGAGCATGACCATGCAGATGTCGCTGGACACCAGCCGGGCCGAGAGCCGGAACGACTGCCACGCTTGTGCGGCGGCGACCTGAGATCGGCGCCGGGCCGTTGGAACCGCGTCCGATTGACGGAGGACAGGCGCGCAAGAGTCTGGCAGTAGGGGATGTGCTTGTGCGCACTCATGGTGCGTGCAAGAAGCACGCACCCTACCGGACTGGGCGAAGACCTCTTGCGGCTGCGCCGTGCTGATAGGCGAGCTATCGGGGCCACCGCGCGATTCAAGCCGGTATCGGCGTGCGCGTCGTTGCGGCTTCGCTGTCTATCGCCGGACTGACCTCCACGGCGTCGAACGGGCATTGCTGGACGCAGATCATGCAGCCCACGCATTGCCCGGCGACGGGGCGGGGATAGGCTTCTTCGCGCGGCATATCAATGGCGTCGTGCGGACAGACATCGGCACAAATGCCGCAGCCGGTGCATTCGCGGCGGATGAGCGTCCACGACCAATCCATGGGCTAGGCTCCCTGGCCATTTCGCAGCCGTCTCAGGGCTGAGAGCACGCCCCAGACGAACACCGCCAGCAGGAGCGGGAAGCAGACGTAGAACGTAAGCTGCGTGAGTTCCAGGCCATGCGGATCGGCGTTGGATCGCAAGTGGGTTTTGACGTAGGTCCAGAAGGGACTGGGATGAGTGGCCAGGTACTCGCCGCTGGGCGCCTCGGCGACGAAGGTGAAGCCCACGATGTTCAGGAGGTTCGCGGCGAACATCAGGTACAGGGCGCGCAACCCGTTGGGCGAACCCACCTCGTGCCCCCCGTGGAACAGCCGGAGGACCAGGGCCACGCTGAACAACACGGCGGCGATCGGGTAGAAGGGCACGGCCATCTTGATGTCGGCCATGATGTCCGGGTTGAGGGCCAGGTACCCGACCAGAACGACCATGGCCAGGAGGATATCCACGATCAAGACCGTGGCAATCCTCCATAGTTCAGTCGAGACGCGAAGTGTGAGGTGCTTTTCCAGCGAGCGGTAGTAGTCCTGCACCAGTGCCAATCCGGCGGCCAGGATGCCGAGCATGATGGAGACGTTCAACAGGTTTTGAAGCGTCCAGACTTCGAGTGCTTTGGCGATATCGTGTGCGGTCATGGGCTCCCTCTTGTTAGGTCCGGCAAATTGTAGGGCCGGGGATCAATACCCCGGAAGGGAGCATCGCATGCGGTCGTTGGGCCCACGGAGGTGGAGCCGGGGCCCTCCGGGACTGTTGACGGCTAGGCAGGAGTAGGGTGCGAGCCTGTGCGCGCTGTGGCACGCCAGAGGCACGCACCCTGCCGGACTGGACGAAGCCCTGTTGCGGCTGTGCCGCCGGATGGCGAGCTATCGGGACCACCCTGCAAGTTGGGGCCGTCGGCCAGTTCTGCGCTCAGCGCTGGAGCCACTGCTTGAGGTCGGGCAGTTGGCCTTCGGCGTCCAGGGGCAGGTCGACCGGCTGGCCGAGGATTTCCAGGTCTTCGCGCTTCTGGGCTTCGGCCCAATAGGCGGTCGAGCAGGCCACTTCGGCCAGTTCGAGCGTGTTGGAGATCCAGAGCAGTTTCGTCTGGTGCGGTTCGGCCAGCCCGGCACTGCCCAGGGCGGTGGCCAGAATCTCCCGGTCCGTGGCGTAGTCCACCGGCAGCATGGCCGCGGAGACGTGCCCGGCCACGATGGCGTTCAGGCGCGTGGCGGCGGAATCCAACTCGCGCAGGACGCGCGATCGGCACAGCTCGGCGATCCCCAGTCCGACGGCGTTGCCGTGCGTCTGTTCGGTCAGACCGCGCACGGCGATGAGCTTGATCTTGGGGAATTCGTCGGGCGCGGCGCAGCGGTCGTTGTATTTGCGGCCCACGACGTTGGTGTCCAAGCCGGTACCGCTGATGTTCTTGCCGATGCGGTCGATGAGCAGCAGGTCGGCGCGCTCGAAAGGCAGCCGGGCCATGAGGCGTTTGGCCTGGACGAGAAGCTCTTTTTCGCGCGTCTCGAATTCGTCGGGGCGCACGGCGGCGACGTGGGCCGTCTGGTCAAAGGCGTTTTCCACAATCGCCAGCCCGGCCACGATCCGGCACTTGCTGATGACCTCGTGGGCCACGCTGCGCACGATCTGGCCGAAGGTATAGTCCTGGATGGCGCGGTGATAGATCTCGGCCCCGGCGCGTTTGCCCAGGCCGATGAGCATCATCTTCATCAGGCCGCTTTCGATGTCGCCCACAAAGCGGGTGTGCGGCTTGATGCGGTTGCAGACCAGGACGTGATCGGCCTGGAAGGCGTTGCGGTCGAAGTGGACGGGGAAGCCTTCGGCCGTCTGACAGACGACGACGGTATCCATGGAGGAACGGATCGGGCAGCCGACGGACTCTTCGCGGATTTCGTAGGACTCGATCAGGGCTCGTTGTCCTTCGGCCGTGCCGCCGCCGTGGCTGCCCATGGCGGGCACCAGGAACGGCTCGGCCCCCAGCCAGCGCAGGTGCTCGACCACGGCGCGGAGAATCAGGTGGATGTTGGCAATTCCGCGACTGCCGGCGGTGACGGCCACGGTCTGGCCAGGGCGGATCTTCTGGCCCAACTGCAGGCCGCCGAGTTCACGGTGCACCGCCCCGGCCACATCGGCCAGTTTCTCGGCGTTGAACTTCTGTCGGAGGGGGAAGATCTGGGGGAGCTTCATGGATTGCCCTGCGCGCTCTTGATTTCGCCGACGCGCACCTCGTAGACGGAATGCGGTTCCAGTTTGAATTCCAGTTTGCCGCGGCGCATCTCCGGCCGGACGGTAGCCAGGGTCTTGCCTGTTTCGTCGACTCGGGCGATGTGGATCTGGCCGCCTTCGCCCAGCAGCTCGCGGGAGAGGGCCAGGTACAGGCCGGCCGCCTCGTCGCCGCGATGCTCGACGCGGAGCCTGCCGGGCGCGGACTCGACATACAGGGTGGTGGCGGGATTCACGTCCAAGGACAAGCTGCGGCTGGTCAGGCCGCGTCCGTCGACCAGCAAGGCCTTGGTCGCTTGCGGCTGGAACGAGAACCAGGCCAGTCGGGCGTTGGCGGAAACGGAACCCTCGCCCGAGCCCGCGATGCATTGTACTCGTTGCCGGCCCAGGGCGGCCAGGACCACGTCCCGGCCTTCGCCGATCGGCACTTCCAGGGCGGCCTGTTTGCCGGTGATCGGCGTCAGGCGGCGGCACGACAGTTGGTTCTCGCCTTGGAGGGGCTGCACGAGGGCGCAGTAGACGGTGGATTTTTCGCGGCGGCGGACGAGCAGGGCCGGGACCTTTTCGCTGGGGGTGACGCCTGGGCCGGTTGCCGTGATGACTTCCTCGGCGGCCGGGGCGAGCATGTCCAGTCGCACGCGGCGAGTCGCTTCCGGACCGGTTCTGAGAGCGTTCGGCGTCTCTGCTTTTTCTAGCCGTTTGGACTTGCCGGCTGGCGTTTCGTCATCCAGGGTCCAAGTGGCACCCCAGGGTTTGTTAGAGCCGGTCCGAAAGCCTGTCGGCAGCTCCGTCTCGCTGGGCCGCCCGACGTGGCCGTGATGGTTTTCGGATAGGCTCTTGGTTTTTCCGCGGCGCACGTCGGTCAAGTATTGATAGCCGGCATCCTCGTCCAAGGGGCCCGACTGTTCGGTCAGAGTGACGCCGGCATCGACTGCGAGACGTCCGTAGTTGTGATAGACCCAGTCGTAGGTTTGGGGCCCGTCGGAGGCCAATTCGTCCAGCAGGAGCAGATACTTATCGGTGAGCAGGGCGGTGCGCGCCATCTTCACACCGGCGTAGGCCTGATCGGCCGTGGCCTGGACGGCGCCCACGCCGGGGGCGGCGGCGAAATAGAGGCATTGTCCGGTGGATTCGTCCTGGGAACCGCCGTCGACCACGATGGTGTTGTGGGCCACGGTCTGCTTGTACCAGTTGCGATGGACCTTCAGCCCATAGGCCACGCAGCCCGGGTCCAGGGCCAGGGTTCGCCCCAGCCCATAGAACACGAAGCCGAGCTTATCGGGATGGCCGTGGCCGCCGCCGTGGGGGCCGTAGTCCAAGGCCAGGTACGGGCCTTCGGTACTGTTGCCTGCGCGGAGCACGGCGATGCCGGTGGAGGTGAAGTTGCAGCTTTGCAGGGCGGGTGCATCGGGGGTGGGCAGTTCGGCTACGCCGTAGAGGAGCGATCGCCAATCGCGGCGCGAGCTGTTGGCGCGTGCCCAGGCATAGTTCGGATCGCTCCAATGCGTGAAGGCCGATTCAAAGAGGACGCTGCCCACGGCGCCGCTTTCGTGGCTATCGTTGAAGGCCGGCAGGCGGCCGTTGGGCATCATCATGCGGAGCGGGGCGTCGAACATGCTGCGGAGGCGCGGGTTCTGGAAGAGATCGGTTCCCGCGCGCGCGACCATCTCGGCCAGATGGACGTGGGCCGAGAGGGCGTAGAAGTGATAGCCCCACGCGCCCTCGTACCAGCAGCCATCGTCCTGGACGCTGTTGAGCATCTGGAACTGGAAACCGCTGGGGCCGTTGATGGCCGCCTCCAGCAGTGTTTGATCGCGCAGCGCGAGGGCCGCCGCGGCCACACCGGCGTTGTGCCAGGACTGCCAGTTGCTCAAATGGGCGTTGTTGCGGCGGATCACTTCCACGGCAGGCCGCAGCAGGTCGTCCTCGATCTTCTGGCGTGCGGCCTCATCCAGAAAGGGGTGCAGCATGTCGTAGGCGCAGGCCACGGGAATCAGCCAGATGGCCTCTTCCAAGGTCTGTGACAGGACTCGGCCGGCGCTGCGCGCTTGGCCTCCGTTCCTATCGTGGAGCGCGTAGTGTTGGTAGCGTTGGGCATAGCCCAGGAGGACCTCGCGAGCCTTGGCCGCATATTCCGGCTTGTTGGTGAGCGTCCAGGCGAGGGCCAGATCCTGGGCGGCTTGGGCCAGGCGATCGTGCATGGCGGTCAGGGGCACCGAATCGTAGGGCTCGCCCGTATACACGCGCTGGCACTTCTTGCAGACATGTTCTGTGGGCGACCTGGCCGTGAGACGCGCGCCATCGACTTGGCACGCGTACCAGTGGGACCACTGTCCGCCGCGTTCGGGCCAGTCGATTTGGCGGTTCGTCCAGGATTCGGCAGACCTGATGAGCGATTCATAGGCGGCCTTGGCCCAGGCCTGGCTCTGCACTTTGGCCAGGATCTTGGGTACCTCCTCCTTGCCAAGCAGAACAGCCGGGCGCTGTGGGCCAGGAACCTGGAGGGCGACGGGGGTGAAGGGCTTGATCGGGTTGTCTTCGGGCGTTGGGGATGAAGCCCCCAGGGTCACGCTGACGTCGTCGACCACGGCGGTCAGGGTGGAGCCCGAGTAGCTGTGCAGCCACACCGAGGCGTAGCGCGCGTCGGCCGGGACCGTGGCGCTGAACACGGTGTTGCGCCAGCGTTTGGTGCCCGACGACATGGATTTGACCACCTGCCGTTGGCTCTTGTCTTTGGAGGTCAAGGGCCGTTGACGTTCGTCATAGAAATCCAGGTACAGGCCCAGGCCGGCTCCATCGACGAAGAAGGCCCAGGCCGAACAGGTGTAACTTTTGCCGGGCTCAACCGGGAACAGCGCCGAGCGGATGCTGCAACCGTCTTTGGTGCTACGGTCTTCGATGCGTACTGCGCGCCGGCCGCTGTGGGCGCCTTCCGTCACCATGCGCGAGAGCTTGCCGTCGAGGGTCCAGTGAGCGGGTTTTTGGCGCGCGTCGAGTTCTTCGAAGCCCGGATTGGCCACCAGATTCGAGGACGTGGGAGCAGCGGCGGCGGGCAGCAGAGCGGCACAGACCCAGAGGGGCAGCGTGTTCATGGCGGGTGGCGAAAGTGGGGAGGCGGGTGGGGAGAGGGGCGCGATTGCCCAACGAACGATTATTGGCTCGCGGTGGTTCGTTCGCAAGTGCTTACTTGTACTAAGTTTACCGCTGTCAGTCTGTCTGGGCCAGGGAGATGCCCGGGCGAGGTATTCGCTCTGGTGTCGGCGGGGCCTTTGGCACTAGAATGCCCACGCATTGTTGCCCTTGGAGGAGTGCCATGGCCGATTCGATCCATCCGCGTCGTCTCGAAGTCTGTTCCGAGGGGGATCAAGACACATCCCGCCGGTTCTCCCGCCGTTGGTGGCTGCTGGGGCTGGTCCTGGTGGCGGCCGTGCTTTGGTGGCTGCCGGCGATTGTGGCCCACAGTCCGCTGTTGAATTGGGCCGTGGGCATGGCGACGGGCGACCTGGAGGGCAAGGCGACCATTGGCTCGGCATCGTTGGGGTGGTTTTCGGCGCCGCTGTTGCGGCAGATCGAGGTCCGTGATCGGCAGGGCATAGCGGTGCTGGTGGTGTCCGAGGCGCGTGCCGATCAGACCCTGAGCGCGCTGCTCAGTCACCCCAGTCGTTTGGGCCGCATTGAGCTGCGGCAGCCACGTCTGGAGTTGGTTGTCGACAATCAGTCCAGCAACGTGGAACGCGTGTTGACCAAGTATCTCAGCCGTCCAGGCGAGTCTGCGGCCTTGGAAATGGTCCTGGAGATCAACGAGGGGCAGATCGGCGTGCGTGACGCCGTGAGCCGCGAATCCTGGGAGATCGACAAGCTGCAACTGACGCTCAACATGCCGGGCGCCGGCAAGTCGATGGAGGTGAAGGGCTCGGCCGCGATGGCGGCCCAGTCCGGTCTTGGGCAGTTGTCGTTCGAGATGCTCTTGCCCGCCGCCGCAGGCCAGCGCGCGGCTGGCGACGATGGGGCCTTGGGCGGGCAGGTGGCGATCCAGGCGGATTCGATCCCGCTGGGCATGTTGCGTGCGGGCGCGAGTCGCGGCCTGGCGATCAGCCGTTTGTCGGGCCGTTTGTCGGGCAACATTAAATGCGTCTGGGACGCGGGTGGTTTGCAGGTCCAGGGAGAGAGCGGTTTGGCCGAGTTGGTATTGGCCGCGCCCAAGCTGGGCAGCGACGTGTTGCAGTTGCAGCGTGCGACATTCCAGGCAGAGGCCTCGTGGAAGGATCGACAACTGCGAGTCAAACGGGCCGCGTTGACCAGCGATGTGGGCGAGATGCAGATCTCCGGCGATTTGCGGCTGGACTCGACGTCGCTTGCGCCGGAGGTGATCCTCAAATCGCTGCGGCAGCAGCAGTACGAAATCAACGGGCGTCTGGATCTGGCGCGTTTGGCGGCGATCCTCCCCAGCACGTTGCGGATTCAGCAGCAAGCCCAGATTCGTTCGGGGCAGGTGCGTCTGGGGTTGGCCAGTCGTCCCGAGGCCCAAGGAACGCTGTGGCAGGCGTACCTGGAAGGAGCGGATCTGAAGGCCGTGCGCCAGGGGCGCGAGTTTCAGTGGCCGCAGCCCGTGGTGGTAACGCTCACGGCGCGCGAAGGCGAGCAAGGGCTGGCAATCGAGCAATTCAAGTGCGACTCGAATTTTCTGGTGATCGAAGCAGCGGGCACCGTGCAGAGCCTGGCGGCCTCGTGCCGTTTCGATCTGAACCAGTTGACCAGCCAGATCGAACAACTGTTTGACCTGGGCGGGCTGCGCGTGGCCGGCGAAGGTTGGGGGCACGCGACATGGAAGCGGCCCACGGGTCCGGGCTGCGAGGCGGAACTGGAGTTGCAGACCCGGAATCTCCGCTTGGCCCTGCCCGGCTATGCGCCTTGGGAGGAGGAGAACCTGGTGGCGCTGATCTCGGCCAGCGGTGAGAGCGATCTGGGCAGCGAGCATTGTCTGCACGGCGCCACGGTGCGAGTGACCACCACCACGGACGTGATGGAAATCAAGCTCAGCCAGCCGGTGAAGAGTCTGGCGTTGGACAGTTGCTACCCGCTGGAGATTCAGATGCAGGGGCGGCTGGAGTCGTGGCCGCGGCGGTTGCGAAACTGGGTGGCGTTGGACGACTGGCGTCTGGCCGGCGTCTTTCGGCTGGCCAGCCGGGTTTCGGCCGGGAGCAGCGCGGTGACGGTGGAAGACATGCGTTGCGATTTGGACCAGTTGGCCCTGAACGGTCCCTGGCTCGAGTTGCAGGAGCCGTCGATGCGTTTGGCCTTGGTGGGGAAATGGGAGCGTGCGGCGAACTGCGTGACGCTGCGACAAGGGACGCTGCAATCGTCGGCGATGGTGGCGCAAGTCGACGATCTGCGTTTGGATCTGGCCGGTCGCGACGGCCCGGGACTGGCGGCCAAGTTGAAGTGTCGCGGGGATCTGGCGCGGCTCCAGGCCTGGTTCGGCAAGCAGGGGCCTACGCCGTGGCGTCTTTCGGGGGCCTTCGGCGGCGACGCCACATTGCAGCGCGTGTCGGCGTCGACGAAAGCGGAAGTCACCGCCGGCGTCGACAATCTGGTGCTCACGCACAGCGACGGGCGACAATTCGGCGAGCCGCAGATTCGCGCGCAACTTCAGGGCGAGTATCTGCCGGCGCAGGGCATGCTCGACCTGTCGCAGATCGGCCTGCAGTCGCAAAGCCTCTCGGGCAGCGGCAAGGGGCGGATCACAGGACTGTCGAGCCAGGCGCGGGGCGAGCTGGCCGTGGACTTGCAATACGACCTGGATCGCATCTGCCACCTGCTGCGTCCGTTGATTGGCCCGGCGATCCATTTTGCCGGCCAAGGCACGGCCCCACTACGACTGAAGGGGCCGCTGGACGTGGGTCGCGCGGAGGGCTCGGCCAACGTGCGTTGGACCTCGGGGTACGCGTACGGTTTTCGGCTTGGGCCGGCGACGTTGAACGCGAAGCTGGCAGGCGGCAGGCTGCAATTGGATCCGCTGTCGCTGGATGTGAGTGAGGGCCGCCTGGAGATGACGCCCAGCGTGCGGTTGTTCCCGGCACCCATGGAGGTGTCGATCGCGCCGGGACCGCTGGTGAAGCAAGTGCGCATCGATCCGGCCATCAGCGACAGTCTGTTGAAATACGTGGCCCCGGCGTTTGCCGGCGCGACATCGGCCGAAGGGAAGTTTTCGGTCAGCCTGGACCGCTGCCGGATTCCCGCAGACAATCCGGAGCGCGGAGAGTTGCAGGGGCAGCTCGTGGTGCACTCGGTGCAGATTGGCCCTGGGCCCTTGATCCAGGAGTTGGCCACGTTGATGGGGCGGGTTTCGCCGGCCAAGTTGACCCAGGAATCGACCATCCCCTTTGAGCTTCGCGACGGCCGCATTCAACACCGCGGCATGGAGTTGGTCTTCTCGGACTTCACCATCCGTACCTCGGGTTCGGTGGGGCTGGATCAGACCCTGGACCTGACGGCCGAAATGCCGGTTCCCGAGAAATGGGTCGGCAACAATGTGTTGGGAACGGCGATCCGCGGACAGACGATTCAACTTCCCTTGGCCGGCAGCTTGTATCGGCCGGCCTTGAACCGCCAGGCCTTGGACCATGTGAGCCGGCAGTTCATCGGCAATACGGCCCGCAACCTACTCGAAGGCACTCTCAACAAGCAACTCGAGCGGCTACTGCCCACGCAACCATGAGCCAGGAATCGGGCCTATGAAGATCGTCTTGCTGGGCACGGGCGGCTATCATCCCAGCCAATGCCGGCACACGCCGTGCATGCTCCTGCCCGAGGTGGGCGTGATGCTCGACGCCGGGTCGGCCATGTTCCGCGTCGCCCCGTATCTGGCCACGGATGAGGTGGATCTGTTTCTGAGCCACGGGCATCTGGATCACGTCATGGGCCTGACGTTTCTGTTCGACGTCTTCTATCAGCGTCCGCTGCGGCGGATGACCGTGCATGGCCCCCAAGCCTTGCTCCAGGGGTTGGAGGATCATCTGTTCTCGCCGGTGCTGTTTCCCAAGCGGCCGGACTTTGAGTTTCGTGCCCTGGCGAAGGAGGTGGCCTTGCCCGGCGGTGGGCGGCTGAGGCACTTTCCGGTCCAGCATCCGGGCCACTGCCTGGGGTACCGTCTGGACTGGCCCGGGCACTCGCTGGGCTATGTGACCGACACCACGGCTTCAGCGCAAGCGGCCTATGCCGAGCAGATCCGCGGGGTCGACCTGCTGTTGCACGAGTGCTATTTCCCCGACGGCCAGGAAGAGTTGGCAGCGGCCGTTGGGCATAGTTGCACGACGCCGGTGGCGGAATTGGCGCGGCGTGCGCGTGTGGGGCGGCTGGTGCTGATCCACGTCAACCCGCTGGCCACCGGCGAGGATCCGATCGGGATCGCGACGGCCCAAGCCATCTTCCCCAGGACCGAGTTGGGCCGGGACTTGATGGAGTTAGACTTTTAGGACCGGTCCCAGAACCTGTTGGCAGCACAGTCTTACAGGGCCGCCCGACGTGGCTGGGGCGGTTCTGGGATCGGCTCTTAGCGCGCAGGTGCGTCAGTCCATAGGCAACTGTGCGACTTCGCGGCCCGAGATGGTGGCCAAGGCTTGGTAGATATTGGGGGCAATGCTCTCGGAGATGAAACGCACGTGCGAATCGCAGAAGGCGAAGTTCGCGCCGGCCGAGTGGCGGCTGAAGAAGCCGTAACTGTACTTGTAGTCGTTGGCGTCCATCTCTCGTCCGTTGGATTCGCCGGTTCGGTTCAGGTTCAGCAGCAGGCCGCAGGTGCCGATGGCGCCGTCCCACCAGTACCAGGCGGCGTAGCCGGTCCAGGCCGGAACGGTCTCGCCCACGGCAAACGTGTTGCCCAATCCGTCGGTGATGGCGGCAGTGCTGGTGGGAAAGTAGACTGCGGTCGCGGGGGTTCTTTCGATGGTCGAGGGATTTCCGCCGCGCGGCATGAGACCATTGCCGCGGTCGCGGCAGTTGACCGTATCGCCGTCTTCGTGGATGTTCGCATTGCGGCCGCGGTTGGACGAGACGTAGCCCTCTCTGCCGTCCGGACCGACGCTCCAGTTGCTGCCGCAGACGGCCTTGTAGTTGGTGGTGGCCACTTCCTCGCCGAGCAGCAGTTCCTGGTTACTGGCGGTGCCTTCTCCGGTATCGGTCGGGCAACGCAAGATGGGGAGCACGGTGGTGGCCGCTTCAAGATTGTCCTTGCCGCGGTCCCTGCCGCTGGTGGCATTGAAGCCGAGCGTCACCTGGTTGCCGCCGAACTTGATCATCTGGTAGACGTCCGTGCGTTCGAGTTGCGGCAGAACGAGGGAAATCCAACTGTGGCCGACGGTCTGCATACCCTTCTTGTCCGTGAAGCCCCAGTTCATGGGGAAGACGCCGTGGGTGGTGCAATACGAATTCATGGCCACGGCCACGTTGCGAATCTTGCTGGCGCAGTCCGCCAAGCGTGCCGTCTCTCTCGCGGAATTGATGGCCGGCACGATCATGCCCATCAGGATCCCGATGATGGTGATCACCACCAGCAGCTCGACCAGGGTGAACCCGCTCCATCGACGATGCGTGAACATGATTTCCTCCTCGGGAAGCCCCGGCCGTGATTCACGTTGCTCCGGCGAATCTATTGAAGCCGTGTCGCCAAACAAACTCCTGCGTTGGGCTGCCTTTGGGCCGATGATGGCAGGCATCCCGGATCAGGGGCGAAGACGAGCAGCGTCGCTATCAATAGGATCGGTTGCGAGACGGTGCAGAATAGATAAGCCCATTGCCCACGAAAGTCATGATACCAGGCGCTGTGGGGAAGGTAAAGCGCGGCGTTGCCGCCCCCCTGACGGCAGGAGAGGTTGAGCCGTTACGAAGCCGAGCGGACCAGCCTTCGGGCAAGGTTTGAGAGATGTATCATACCCTATTCGGGTTGCGTCATACGCCAGGGATCGAGGGCCTTGTTCAACTGATCCTCGGGCAAGACCTGTTTCTGGCGGCAGAGTTCCCGGATGGTCTGGCCGGTGTGGAAGGCTTCTTTGGCCAGGGCGGCGGCGCGGTCGTAGCCGAGGTACGGGTTCAGGCCGGTGACCATGGCCAGGCTCTTTTCCACGGCGGCCTGACAGGCGGCGGGGTTGGCCTCCATTTCCAGCAGGGCCAGATCCACGAAGGCCTTGGTGGACGCGGCCAGCAGGCGCACGCTTTCCAGCACGGTATCGCCCATGACGGGCATCATGATGTTGAGTTGGAACTGTCCGCCGGAGGCGCCGCAGAGGGTCATGGCCTGATCGTGGCCGACGACGCGCGCGGCGACCTGCATGAGGGCCTCGCAGAGGACGGGATTGACCTTGCCGGGCATGATTGAGCTGCCCGGTTGACGGTCGGGCAGCTTGATTTCGTAGTAGCCGCAGCGTGGTCCGGAGGCGAGCAAGCGGAGGTTGTTGGCCACGTTGAAGAGGCTCACGGCGATGGTTTTGAGTTCGGCGTGGCACTCCACCAGTCCGTCGCGCTGGGCATTGGCTTCGAAATGGTCGGCGGCTTCGGCGAAGGGGATCCCGGTCTCCTTGCTGAGGACCTCGGCCACGCGTTGTCCGAACTGGCGATGGGTGTTGATGCCGGTGCCGACGGCGGTGCCGCCGGCCGGCAGTTCGCACACGGATTGCAGGGCGCGGCGCGCCCGGTCCAGGGAAAGGTCAAGTTGCCGGGCCAGGCCGCCGATTTCCTGGCCCAGGGCCAAGGGCGTGGCATCGGCCAGGTGGGTGCGGCCGATTTTGAGGATCTTCATCCAGGCGGCGGCTTTTTCGCGCAGCACGTCTCGGCAGCGCTTCAAGGCCGGAAGGAGCCGCTGCTGGATGCCCAGCGCCACGGCCACGTGGATTGCCGTGGGGAAGATGTCGTTGGTGCTTTGCCCCATGTTCACATGGTCGTTGGGGTGGATGGCCTTTTCCGGCCGGAAGCGGTCGCCGCCGGCGAGTTCCACGGCCCGATTGGCGATCACTTCGTTGGCGTTCATGTTGCTGGACGTACCGGAGCCGGTCTGAAACACGTCCACGGGGAACTGGTCGTCCCAACGGCCGGCGGCCACTTCGCGGCAGGCGGTCATGAGGGCTTCGACCTGCGTGGTCTTGAGGCCGCGGGGGCCGGCCGTGAGTTTGCCCAACTGCAGGTTGGCCGAGGCGGCCGCCAGTTTGACCAGGCCCAGGGCGTGGATCAGTTCCGGCGGCAAAGGCCGGCCGGAGATGGGGAAGTTTTCTACCGCTCGTTGGGTCTGGGCGCCGTAATAGGCTTCAGCCGGCAGTTGCACTTCGCCCATCGAGTCGCGTTCGATACGAGATCCGCTCATGGTCGCTTTCCATGCCGCGCAGAGGAAAGAAGGGGTGGATACGCCCCATTATGGCCCTTGCGCGCGTGGAGGAAAGGGGGCGGCGACGGCCAAAATGCAGAAGTCGGAATGCGAAGCGAAAGGCAACCGGCAGCGAGTTCCGGCTGCATCCGACCGCTGGGCACTGCTGCGACTTAGCCGCCCAGACGGCGAGGGAGCGTGAAGGAGTAGATGCAGGTGATGGCGCCGGTCGACATCAGGCTGTAGGGCACCCAGGGCAAGGGGCTATAGGTGATGGCCGGGGCGGCCTTGGTCTCGGTGTCGAAGGGAGAGACGGGCGGGGGCGGATCGCCCTTGAGGCGGAGTACGAACTTCTCCACGCCCAGGCATTCCACGCCCAGCAAGAGCACGCTCAGCCCGGCCGCCAAGAAAAACGATCGCCACATGGTGGTTTCTCCCCAGCGCGGCGCGTCGCCGCGAATAGCGCCAGGCTGGAGGGCCTGGGCATCCACGTAGTTCATCTTCGGCGGGGGCTGGCCGAGATCTGCAATTCGGGGCGGCGCGGACGCTTTGCGCCACCCCGTCTCGGGGACACGTTGGTGGTGCGTGACGACTCTAGCGAATGTGCGGGGTGCGGTGTTGCGGCGGGGCAGGCGGGGAGTCCTGCTCGTCCCTTCGGCGTGCGCTGAGTCCGGCCCGGCCCAGCTACGGTAGTGAATCAGAATTGAGGGTCCGTATCGTAGGCAGCCCAGGATGGCTGGGTGCCATGC
>CALARR010000353.1 GCA_937889015.1 uncultured Planctomycetales bacterium
CACCGAGATCTACACTCTTTCCCTACACGACGCTCTTCCGATCTCAAGTCAACACTGCACCAATACAACCATTCTTGTTTGCCCGGTGGCCGTCTGCCACGCCAGTACTCCTGCATAAGGAATGGGCAACGATGTTCCGCGGCAAGTTGTTCTTGAAGATCCATCTCCTCTTTCGTGCGTTCATCAAGTTCTGGCAGCTTCGTGCGCGAGACCATCGCCCGAGTTGTCAGGTAAACGTGCCGCCGGAATACCGGCCAGCTCTGCCCGAAGGGTAGGTAGAGATGTCCCGACGCATGGCGATAATGCCCGATCTTTCTCCGCCTTACTCCGTCTGGGTCCGGTTGGACCCATATGCTGCGAAACAGGCGGTTGCCATAGCTCCAAGCCGGCATGTTTGCATCGACGATCGGTCCTACGACGTTGACTACTGCTGTCCAGGCGACCTGATCCCGGAACGCCACTTGAAAGTAAGCGCGAGACACGGGCATAGTTGACGGGTCGGGTAGTCTGAGGGGGTGGTTCCATTTTTTCCACCCTCGTATCAGGAGGCCACCCCGTCATGGCTCGACAAGTGAATCAGGTTCTATGGGATCAGTGGCGGCAGCGCATCGACAGCCAGCGTACCAGCGGGCTGTCGATCGCAGAGTTCTGCCGGCAAGAGCGGCTCTCGCCACACGGATTCTACATCTGGAGACGAAAGCTTCGCAGAACAACCTCATCGCGACCGAAGGCCACGGTGACCCGACGATTGCGAAAGCGACCAAGCGATTTGACTCCACGCCGACGGCCTCGCCCGTCGCCTGCTGGTCTTTTCGGAGCGGCCCGTCCCGCTGAGTTCCTGCAACTGCCGGCGACGGCCATGCGGCCCAGTCCTTGGATCGAACTCGCGCTGGCCGACGGCACCGTTCTTCGTTTGCCTCAACAGAACGTCGCAACGCTGCTCGCCGTGCTCCGAGTGCTTCGCGGTGAATCGGGAGAATGGTCGAGTGCGGAGCACGGCCATGCTTAGCATCTCTCCGGCGGTCCGGATCTTCGTCCATGCTGTCCCCACCGACATGCGAAAACATTTCGACGGCCTCTCGGCGATCGTGACCCATGCGTTCGGCAAGGATGTCCTGCGCGGGGACTACTTCGTGTTCTTGAATCGGTCCTGCGATCGGTGCAAAATCCTCTTTTGGGATCGCGACGGGCTCGTCGTCTGGGCAAAGCGATTGGAGCGAGGACGCTTCCAAAGGCCGGGCGTCGCGGACGCCGCTTCGCTGGCGATCGAGATCGACTCCGTGACGCTCGCCATGATGCTCGGCGGCGTTGATCTTCAAAGCGTCAAACGCCGCAAGCGTTATCAGGTCGCCGTCCCGTAAAACCGTTGGTTCTTGGCACGGCTCGCAAGGGCTCAAGCAACAACGCACGCGCGTGGTTGTCTTGAGCCCTTGCTCGTTTTTCTTCTTGACTTCTTCGCAGAATCGTTATCATGGAGGCATCATGGATGTCACGCTGCTTACGGAACAATTGCAGGAGAGCGAAAAACGCAGCGAAGCGCTGGTCGACGCACTTGCCTCGATGCGTACCCTCCAGCAGCGGACTCTGGAAGAGCTCGGAGCAATTCGCCGCGATTACGAGGCGTTGGTCGACGCCACGCGGATCCTCACCGAGGACCGCGACGCGCTTCGCCAGCGGGTGGCGGAACTGGAAGCCGCCAACAAGCGGCTGGTGGACATGCTCTGGGGACGGCGGAGCGAGCGTCGCAGCGAGTCTCCGGATCAGCGGCACTTGAATTTCCCCGACGAGCCCGCCGAGTCGCCGAGCGTGGAAGAGCAGGAGATCATTACGGCCCAGGCGAAGGCGGACGAGGCGATCGATGAGGAGTTGATTCGCCGTCTGGAGGCGCGGCGCAAGGCCCGGCAACAGAAGCGGGGCCGCAAGGAGCAGTTCCCTTCGCACCTGGAACGGCGCGTGCGTCAGATCGATCTGTCGGAGGAAGAGAAGCAAGGCTTGAAGTGCATCGGGGTCAAGGTGACCGAGCGGCTGCGGTTCGAGAAGCCGCACATGTACGTGGAGGTCATCGAGCGGCCGCAGTACGTGGTGGCGGGCGAGCCCGAGCAAGGCGTGAAAAGCGCGGCGGTGCCGCTGTCGATCGTCGAGGGCTCGCGGTACGACTTCAGCGTTGTGGCGGCGGTGGCGGGGATGAAGTTCGGCTTCCACATGCCGACGTATCGCGAGCAGGACTGGTTCGCGCAGTGCGGCTGGTTCCCGAGCCGGTCCACGGTGAACGACTTGATCAACTACGCCGTGGAGACGATCGGCCCGTTGCACCAGCAGATGTGGCGTCTGTTGCTTTCTCAGCCGATTCTGCTGGGGGACGACACGACAGTGACGGTGCTGTTGCGTGGGGCGCTGGGCGAGGAGGAACTGGCGATGCTCGGCAAACGCAGCCGTCTTCGCCAGGCGTTGGCATCGGGCGTGCCGTCGAGCACCGGCCCTCCGGGTTCGGCCACCAGTTACGCCTGGTTGTACACGGGCCTGGATGGTCTGGCTCCGTACAACGTGTTCCACTGGTCGCTTGGGCATCAGAATGCGGTGATCGACGATCATCTGGCCACGTACCGCGGCGTCTTCGTGGGCGACGCCTGCGGGGCGAACGCGCGGCTGGAGCAGCGTTCCGGCGGGCGGATCATTCACGCGAGTTGCAATGCGCATGCGCGACGCGAGTTCGTGAAGGCCGAGTCGAACGATCCGATCCTGGCGTCGCAGGCGATCTCGTTCTACCGGCAGTTGTACGACATCGAGGAACGCGGCAAGACGCTCGACGCCGGCGCGAGGTGGGGACTGCGTCAGCGTGAGGCGGTGCCGGTCTGGAACCGCATGGGCCGATGGCTCCAGAGCGACGCGGCGAAACGGGCATTGCCCCGAAGCGCGATTGGCGAAGCCCTGGGTTACTTGCGAAACCAATGGTCGGCCTTGCAGGTGTACTTGAGCGACGCGAGGATTCCCATCGACAACGACCAATCGGAACAGACGATTCGGCCGTTGACCGTCGGCCGCAGCAACTGGCTCTTCCTTGGGCATCCCCGCGCGGCGGCGGGCCGTTTCCAAATGTACAGCGTCGTCAGCAGCGCGCATCGTCACCACCTAGTGATCAACGACTACTTGGAAGACGTGTTGCGAAAACTCGCCGACGCCCGACAGAATCATCCTGCCGACCTCGAACCCGGCTCGGCATACCTCCTCGACCTCCTGCCGGACCGCTGGGCGCTGACCCATCCGAACTCCATCCGTGACGATCGCATCGCGGAGAAGGAAATGCTCTCCGATGCGAAGCGACTTCGCCGCGCCCGAGCGCGCATCGAGGCCCGCGCCAACCAGCCAAGAGCGAGCCACTGATCAGCCTGCCCGCCTCTCTCGCCTCCACCCAGGCCGCCCCACGCTCGTGGTTCTGCCCAAATCGGGCGCTTACTGACGCTCGCCATGATGCTCGGCGGCGTTGATCTTCAAAGCGTCAAACGCCGCAA
>CALARR010000354.1 GCA_937889015.1 uncultured Planctomycetales bacterium
AGCTCTTGGCATACCTGCTCGAAAAAGGCCACGCACTGGGCAACTTCGGCTTCGCCATTGGGCGGACGCTGGCCGTACTCGATTCCGATGAGTCCTCGAAAGCGCTGCCGCTGCAGTTCCTTGAGAACCCCGCGGATGTCTCCCTTGCCGGTGCCGTAGGGCACCGCGAAGCCGTCTTCCCCCAGGTCCTTCAGGTCCAGGGTGAAAAGACGCCCCTGGAACTTGGCCAGCGTCTCGGCCGTGGGCAGCCCAGACCGGATCCAGTGGCCCGTGTCGCAACAGGCGCCGATCCGTCGCCCGCGCCCTTGGAAAATCTTCAGCAACGTCTCGGGCTCCCAGTAGGGGGACGGTTTGGCGTGATTGTGCACTGCCAGATTGATCCGGTACTCGTCGCACAGTTTCTCCAGCAGGTCGTAATCCTCGAAGGCCGGCTCGCCGTCGATCATCTCGATCCCCATGTCGCGGCAGAAATCGAAGAGCCGCCGCCAGGCGCTTTCGTCGGGCTGCTTCTTGCAGTAGCAGGCGGGCATCTTGACGCCGGCGTCGGCCAGGCGTTTCTTAGTCTCCTGGCGATCGGCCGCCGACATCTGCTCGCTGAAGATCGTCCCCGGCCGCTGCGGATCGAGCTTCTGCCAGTTGATGCCCACCGTGTACTTCAACCCCAAGCCGGCCACCTTGTCGATGGTCTCGTAGAGCGTGAGCTTGTTGAAGGTGTAGGCATTGCAGGCCAGTTGCCAGCCGAGCTTTTCGGCGTGCGGCGCGCCCTTGGCGGCTTGGGCGGCCACCAGACGCGTGGGCAGGCCCCACAGCCCGATTCCCGCTCCCAGTGCCCCAGCGGTGCCCAACCACCTGCGGCGGCTGATAGTCTTGTTCATGAGGAAATTCCTTTGCGCAGAAAAGAGCATCGTGAGAAACCGCTCTGCCGGGCCTCTCACACCTCGACCCATTGGCCGGGAACCGGCACGGGGTAACGGCCGTTGGCATCGGCCACGACCGGGGGGGGACTGTTCTCGTTGAAATGGTCGAGTCCGCCGGGGACCCACTCGAAATTGGACGCCATGACCTCGTCGAACGTGATGACGCGACCCATGTGGATCGCCGCGCGACCCATGAGATCGGCCAACTGCGACAAGGCGGCTTGCCGCGCCTCGTTGTGACGGCGATCGTTGCGAATGGCGTGGAGAAACACATTCCATTCGGCTTGCCAGGGGCTGATCTTCTCCGGCGCCGCTTCCCAGGCAATGTTGTCGGAGGCAAATCGCTGATCCCTGTACATCCGGGTGGTGGCTGCGTGAATCTTGCCCGAGAACTGCGCACCGCACTTGGCGCCGTGAATAGGCAAACCGGCCAGGGCCGTCCCGCCAGCCAGTGCGCCGCTTCGCTTCACGAAACCGCACCGGGATGGAACTTCGGTTGCAGCGCGCAGCGCAGACGCTTCGCTCGTCATGGCGAACCTCAAGACAGGCGGGCTTGCGAGTGGCAATTCCGGAAGACCGGAAACCGGAGGGGGATGGCTGTATTCTCCTTCACTGTTCTGGGCACTGTCAATGAGGTTTTGGACCGAAATCTGGAGAATTCGGTCCGCCCTGATCCAATTCCCGCCCGAGCCCGGAGAACTCGCGCCAAGTCCTGCGGACCTCAGACTTTGATGAAGGTCTTGGTGCGATACAGCCAGAGCATGATCAGCCAAATCACGGCAAAGGCCGCGAGAGCCTGGACAAAGTTGCTGCCCGCGCCGGGACCGATCCATTGGGTCAGTCCGCCGGGCACGCCGATGTTCTGATTGGTGGTCCAGCCGCTGACGAAGATGTTGCCGATATTGCGGAAATCGAACAAGTGCGCCGCCATATACACGGCGATCGAGTTGCTGCCGATCACGACGAAGAAGAAGGTCCATTTCCGAAAGCCCCACGCATCGACAATCAGGTAGAACAGCGCCAGAAGCCCAAAGCCCACCGCGCCCACGAAAAGGACCCACGAACCCGTCGTCACCGATACGATCATCGGATACCACCGACTCCACACCAGGCTCAGGACCAGGCACCCCACCGCGATGCCCGCCAGCCATCCCAGCTTGGTCCATAGACCTTTGGACGACCGCAGCAGTTGCCCGGCCATGGCGCCCAGCAACACGATGCAACTGGAAGCCATTGGGAGACTGAGGGCCCAAGTGAAGTTCCACTTCGCCGGGCGCAGACCACCGAGGATGAGGTCATCCACATAGCGGGGAAAATTCACCTCGGGCGTCAGGATGCCGGCGCCGTGGGTGCATTCCCGTTTCTGTGGGCCTTAAGTCGCTTGGACAAGCCGTCCTGAT
>CALARR010000355.1 GCA_937889015.1 uncultured Planctomycetales bacterium
GGTGGACCGTTTCTCGCACCTGGTGATCTACACGGCCGTGCAATGCCTGCTGGCCCATCCGCAGGAGTTGTGGGCCCGCTTTGACAACGGCGATAACCTGCTGTTCCGGGACGCAGATTTTCAGCGACCCGGCGAATCGGCCCTGTTGCGTGCTCTCTGGGAAATGGGCGACGAGCAGGTGCGCGCGTTGACAGGACGACTGGCCTTGGCCTGCCGCCAACCGCTGCAAGAGGCGCCCTGGCTGGATCAGGTGCTGGACAACGGCCACGTGCTGGCCTTGACTCCGGCAGAGCAGCGCGCGGCAGACACCCTGTTAGCCGAGCAGCGGGCCGCGGTCGTGCCAACGGCCATCGCCCCGCCGATTGCCGGCAGCATGCCGCCTCCGGTCAGCGCGCCGGCTCCCAGCGCGGTGGTTCGACCGGCCTGGCTGGACACGTCGCCGGCTAAGCCCGAAAGAGCGCCCGGGACGGGCACGACGCCCATACCGATCGCGGTGCCGCCGCTGATCGTCACCGAGGCCCGGCGGCGCGTCGCGGCCAGATCGCGTTTCGGCCGGATGCTCGTCTGGGGCCTGATCGTCGCGATGACGGCGGCGTTGGCCGGCACGATCGTCTACAGGAACGCCCGACTCCGGGAGGCCCTGGCGGAGATCGCGGCAGCAGAACGATCGCGACACGCGGCGGTTGCCACGCAGGAAGCCGATCGCAAGAAGGCGGAAGAGGAGGCCGATCGCAAGCGCGCGGAAGAAGTGGCTGCACAACAGGACGCCGAACGCCGGCGTCCGAAAAAGAAGGCCGCACGCAAGGCCGCGAAACAGTCGGCCCAAGAGGAGGCCGATGCCGATGCCGGGCGAAACCTGCCCTTCTGGAAGAGCATCGACCTGGGCCACGGCGCGAAGCTGGAGTTGGTCCTGATCCCGGCCGGCTCGTTCATCATGGGGGACGACAAGGGCAACCCGCACGAAAAGCCCGCGCACAAGGTGACGATCACCAGGCCCTTCTACCTGGGCAAGTACGAGGTGACCCAGGAGCAGTGGATAGCCGTGATGGGCAGCAATCCCAGCAAGCAGCAGGACCCTGAGAACCTACCTCTGAACCGTCCTGGCCAGGTCGGGCGGCCCAGCCAGCCTGAGCTGCCGACAGGTCCTGGGACCGGCGCGAAACACCCCGTGGAACAGGTCTCCTGGAATGACTGCCAGGCGTTTCTGGACAAGCTCAATGCCATGACGCGCGGACAAGGCGGCCGATTCACCTTGCCCACCGAAGCCCAATGGGAATACGCGTGTCGTGCGGGCAGTTCGGCGCCGTATTGCTTTGGCGAAGCCGAATCGGAGTGCGATGACTATGCCTGGCACGTCAGGAATTCGGACAACCGGACGCACGCGGTGGGCGAGAAGCGGCCCAACGCCTGGAAATTGCACGACGTGCACGGGAACGTGTGGGAATGGTGCGCCGACTGGTACGATCCGACGTATTACGCCAGTGCGGCGCCGGTCGACCCCCAGGGGCCCGCGGAAGGTTCGTCGCGCGTGGCGCGCGGCGGGAGCCGATACACCCTGGCCCGGACCTGCCGCTCGTCGAGCCGCTACAACAAGAAGCCTGAGGTCCGCAGCTCCGACCTGGGCCTGCGCGTGGCCTGGGTTCTGCCGGAGGAGGGCGCCGCGGCGCCGTCCCCACCGCGGCCCATGCCACAGACGGTCGAGGTGGGGCAAACCCTAAATGCCAACAACACCGTGACCCAGCCTCGATCGTCGACGCCGGCCAAGAAGGAGATCGCGGTGAATCTGGGGCGAGGCGTGAACTTGGAGCTGGTGCTGATCCCCGCCGGTACGTTCCTGATGGGAGACAACCGCTCGCGCGATGACGAGAAGCCCGTTCACCGCGTGAACATCACGCGGCCCTTCTACCTGGGCAAGTATGAGGTGACGCAGGAACAGTGGCAGGTGCTGATGGGCGAGAACAACGCCAGCTACTTCAAGGGCCGCCGGGCTCCCATGGAAAGAATCTCCTGGCACGACTGCCAGGCGTTCCTGGAACGGCTCAACGCGACGGCGCGCATGCCAGGCGCGCGGTTCACCTTGCCCACCGAGGCCCAATGGGAATACGCCTGCCGCGCGGGAAGCACGCTGCGCTACTGCTTTGGGGACGACGAGAGCGGGTTGGACAAGTACGCATGGTACGAGAAGAATTCGGGCAAGAAGACCCACACGGTGGGCACGAGGAGCCCGAACGCCTGGGGCCTGTACGACATGCACGGCAACGTCTACGAATGGTGCCAGGACCGGCATTCGTCGAAGTACTACCTGGGGTCACCGCTGAACGACCCGCAGGGGCCTTCGTCCGGCTCGCACCGCGTGTTCCGCGGCGGGAGCTGGTTTCCCGACGTGGGGTTGTGCCGGTCGGCGTACCGCGACGCCTTGCCGCCCGACACGCGTCACCCGGCCGTGGGCTTTCGCGTGGCGCAAACCCTGACCGAATAGCCCGTTTCTCGTCAACCGGCCATCGCGACACTCTATGGCGTCTCAGGTAAGTAATGCCGGGAGGCCGACCATCGGGAGGCCGGTTTCTCAGGGCAACGGCCGGGACAGCCACGACATTCCTTTTCTGAAACCCAATAAACAGGGCCCTTGGCTCAGGCTCGGCCGGCAGCCTTGCGGAGCATCTGCATCCACACGCCCATGTAGTGGCCGTGGTCGTGATAGGTTCGGCCGCTGACCAGGTTGCCGTCGACCACGCAGGGTTCGTCGACGAAGATCCCGCCGCAGGCCTCCAGGTCAAAGCGGCACTTGGCCACCGTGGCCATGCGCCGGCCGCGCACGCAGTCGGCATAGGCCGGAATCTCCACCCCGTGGCACACGCTGGCCACCGGCTTGTTGGCCTCGAAGAAGTGCCGCGTGATGCGGACCAGGTCCGGATCGTAGCGGATGTACTCCGGCGCGCGCCCGCCGCTGAAGAAGATGCCCAGATACTCCTCGGGCCGCACGTCGCGGAAGGCCAGTTGGGCCTCGATGGTGTAGCCTTCCCATTCCTTGGTGATGGTCCAGCCGGGTTTCACTTCGTGCATGACCATCTGGTAGCGGCCCTTTTCGGGCGCGATGACCACGGGCTCAAAGCCCTCTTCGCGCACGCGATAGAAGGGATACAGCGTGTCCACGGTCTCCGTGGCGTCGCCCACGACGATCAATACCTTCGGTTGGCTCATGGCGGGTCTCGGATATGGCAGAGGAATGGTCGCGGCGTCCGACGCTGCCGGCCTACGGGCCGGCCGACAAATGACTTTCCGATGTCTCTTGTACTCCTCTCGCTCCGCGAGAGGGAAAGGCATCGCGCGTACTCCTCTCGCTCCGCGAGAGGGAAAGACATCTCGCGGAGCGCGATGAGTACGGAGAATTACTTTTCGGCCGGCCCTACGGTTTCAGCGGCGGGTTGCGCACGAACTTCTGGGCGCGCTTGCCGTTGATGTCGCCGACGTAGATATTGCCCTGCCGGTCCAGGGCGATGGCATGCACCCAGTTGGTCTCGCCCGGCTTCTCCTTGCCGTCTTCGCCCTTGGGCACGGTCCACAGTTGTTGCATGCGCCCGTCGGTCGAAAAACGGGCAAAGAGCTGGTCCTTGGGGGGCGGATAGCCGTCGGCCTTGCGCCAGGGCTGGGGCGAAGAGCCGCAGATCCACAACTCATCCTGCGGCGAAATCCACAGCCCCCAGGGCAACATCAGGTGCGACCAGACCGACAGGCACTTGCCTTGCTGATCAAAGACCTGCAGCCGGCCGCTGTTGCGGTCGGCCACGTAGAGCAAGCCCTTGGAGTCCAACACGACCGCGTGCGGGAGCACGAACTGGCCGGGTTGGGTGCCGTAGGTCCCCCACTGCTTGACGAACTTGCCGTTCTTGTCGAAATGCACCACGCGGCGGTTGCCGTAGCCGTCGGTCACAAAGATGTCGCCCTGCGGCGTGACGGCCGTGTCGGTCGGCTGGCTGAAGTGCGTTTCGTCCTCGCCGCGCTGGCCGGCCACCCCCAAGGTCAAGAGCACCTTGCCGTCGGGCGTGACCTTCTTCACCGTGTGCTGGCCGAAGTCGGTGATCCACAGATTGCCGTCCTGGTCGATGCGCAGCGCGTGGGGGGCGACGAACTCGCCCTTGCCGAAGCTCTTCACGAACTTGCCCGACGTGGTGTACACAAGAATCGGAATCTCGCCGCGCTGGGCGATCCACACCTGGTCGTGCTTGTCCACCACAATCCCCGGAACGGCGGCCATGGGGGGCAGATCGGCCGGTTGCTGGGGCCAGGTCGCATCCACGTCATACTCGATGACGGTCGGCTCGGTCGGATAGTTGGGATAGGACTTCCGCTTCTCGGCGCCCAGGCAGAAACAGGTGCCGAACATCAGCAGACCAAACAGGGCACATCGCAGGCAGATCATGTGAGTCGACTCCGGCAAGGTTCAAGGCAAGGAAGGTGCGGTTTGGGGGCGGGTTCTCCGGAAAGCGCGGTTCATTGTACCCGCGCGCATCCGTCCGCCGCTAGAGGCGGCTTGGGACGACCCGAATCACAGCGGCTTGGGCTCGCCCGGGCCATAGACCCGGACCTCGCAGATCCGGGCGTGATCCAGGCCGTTGGTCGCCAGAACCACAACGCGCACGGCGCGGGTCTTCAGGGACTCTTCGAGCCGATGCACGCGGCGCCGCTGGTAATTGCCCGACACCTCCAGCACGCTGCGCCACCGGCCGTCTTGCTCGATTTCGATGCGATAGTCGCGCACCGTTTCGGGCTGCGCGCGGCCCCAGAGCATGCGCGACGTGTATTCGTCGGCCAGGCTGAAGGTCAACACGCGGTGCAGGCCCGTGTCGAACACCAGTTGCACCGCGCCCACGGGCACGGGCTGGGGCCAGCGCAGTTCGAGCCAGGCGGGAAGCGGTTGGGCCGGATCGCTCATCCAGCGATGCGTGCCCGGCGGCGTGCGGTCGGCCGGCGCGCCCAGGGGGCCGTGCAGGCTCCGCGTGCGGCCGCTGAGCACATTGGCCGCGAGCCCTTCGGGCTGCTGGCTGGAGGCGCTGGCCGCCGCGCTCCGCGCCAGGTCGCACGGATCCTCGTTGCTGTGCCCCAAGAGCAGTGCGTCGTCGCGGAGCAACTGCTGCTGGATGGCCTGCATCGCGCGGCTGTCGCCCGGCAACTGGTCCGGCGCAAGGCCGTGCCTGACGGCGTAGGCCGCGGCCGTGCCCACCCCTTGGCCAACGGCCATGCAGGTGGCCATGACGCGCGTGGAGGCAAAGGCCACGTGCGTGGCCGAAAGGTTGCGCCCGGCGAACATCAGGTTCGCGACGCGCGCACTGACACAGGCGCGCAGGGGAATGTCGTACAGCAGCGGCACGGGATGCTGCACGCACGGCTGGCGATCGGGGGCGTCGACCCCTTCGGGCGGATGGATGTCGATCGGCCAGCCGCCGTAGGCGATCGCGTCGCCAAACACGCGCGACCCCATCACGTCCGACTCGCACAGCACGTGCTGGCCGATGAACCGCCGGCTTTCGCGCTTGCCGGGCAGGAATCCGATCCACTCCAGGGCCCAGTGGTCCGCGCCGTGCGCGCCGCCGTTCTTTGAGCCGGTCCCAGAACCTGTTGGCAGCTCAGTCTTGCTGGGCCGCCCGACCTGGCTGGGGTGGTTCTGGGATAGGTTCTTTGAGCCGGTCCCCGAACTCATCGGCTGCTCAGTCGCGCTGGGCCGCCCGACGTGGCTGGGGTGGTTCTGGGATAGGTTCTTAGAGCCGGTCCCCGAACTCATCGGCTGCTCAGTCGCGCCGGGCCGCCCGACCTGGCCGTGGCAGTCTTGGGATGGGTTCTTGATGTGATCCCACACGCCCAACACGATGGCCAGCAACTGGTCGCGGATGGCCTCGTTGTCCTTGATCGTGTCCAGGTGCCCGCCCCACTCGACCCACCAGTAGCCGTACTCCAGGCCATAGTCCAGCACGCCCGTGGCGTGGGGCCGCAGATGCAGGTCGGCCTCGGTGAACTTGCGTGCCCAGGCGGGCGGAGTGAAGGGCATGGGCTGCGCATGCCGGCGCGCCTGGAGCATGAGCGACGAGCCCAGACGCTGCTTATCCGCCTGCGGCTCGGCCAGCGATTCCTGGAACTGGGCCTGGGACTCGCGGCCTTCCATGAAGGGCGCCGCGGCCTCCACGCCCAGACGCCCGTCGCCCGTGCAATCGATGAACACCTGGGCCGCAATGCGGAAGGCGTCTTCGGTCGAGGGGCGTTGGGCCAGGACTTGCCGGATGCGGCCGCCGGCAAGCGTCGCGCCCGTGACCGCCGTGTTCAGCAAGACCTGCAGGTTCGGCTGGCTGCGGCACTGGTCGTAGAGGATCAGGTCGAAGACCGAGGGGGAACGCTGGGGATTGTGCACACAGGCCTCGAGGCGAATCTCCTCGACGATCCCCCCTTCGCGCGCCTCGGTGGCCAGGGGCGCGCCGCGCCGGCCGCTGCCATCGGCCCCGACGATGTGCATGCGGACTTCGCTGGAGGCATTGCCGCCCAGTACCGGCCGGTCCTGGCAGAGGACGACCTGAGCGCCGCACCGCGCGGCGGCCAAGGCCGCGGCGATCCCCGCCGGCCCGCCGCCCGCCACCAACACATCACACTGCAGATCATGTTCGGTCAAGAGACTCATGGGCGGAATGCCGGGGGCGGTGAGAGACAACTCTGGAAGCTGGCCGCCATGGCGCGTGGCGTGCTGCGCGATCGGCTACTTGGCCTTGGTGGATCCGGTCGGCGCCTTGAGCAGTTCCGGCGCCGCCGCACGGAAAATCTCCACGACCTGCTCGTCGAAGGCCGGCTCGGGCACATAGCCGGGCATCACGCAGGCCGTGTTCTTCAGCCAGCCGCGAAGCTGCAGGCCCCGCTTAAGGAAATACGAAAAGTTGGAAAAGGACTGCTTGAGCTGTTCCAAGGCAAACAACTTGCACAGCCCCAGGATGCGCTCTTGATAGGCTTGGGCCTGGGCCTTGTCGCCGCGCGTCCAGGCGTCGAACAGCGCGACGTGCCACTCGGGAGCCACGTTGCCCAGGGCCGAAACGCAACCGCAGGCGCCCGCCTCCAGGCTGGCGTAGAGCAGGTTCTCGCAGCCCTGCATCACGGCCAGCTTGGTGTCTTTGGCAACGGCCACCAGGGCCTTCAACCGCTCCATGTCGGTGCTGCTGTCCTTGATGGCGATCACGTTGGAATGCTCGGCCAGCCGGCCGACCGTGTCGACCTCGATCGGGGTGGGCATGCGCAGGTGATGATACATGGCCACCGGGATCGGGCTAGCGTCGGCCACGGCCCGGATGTAGTCGTAGATCTCGGCCTGGCTGAACTTGACGCTGAAGGGGACCATGAAGACGGCCACGTCCGCGCCGTCGGCCGCGGCGTAGCGCGCGTAGCGGATGATCTGCTTCAGGCCGGTGCCGCTGATGCCCGCGTAGACCAGGGTCGTGTTGCCGGCCCCTTCGCGCGCGGCCTCGGTCATGGCGCGCCGCTCTTCCTCGTCCAGGAGAAACATCTCCCCGGTGGAGCCGATCACAAAGACCCCGTCGCACTTCTGCTGGCTGAAGGTCTTGCACAAGCGGACCATGGCCGCGCGATCGACCTGGCCCGAGGCCTTGCAGGGAGTGATGACGGCCGGGATGACCCCGCGGCAGCGGACCTCGCGCACCGGGAGCCTGGTGCGCGTCTTGCGCGGCTTGGACTCGAAGCGGTCGAGCATCGAAACTCTCTTCCGGCAGATCCCCGGGGACCGATCCCCCTCTACTCCGACACCACTCGCGCACGCAGCGCAACTTGATTGCCATCCTACAGTTTCGATCGCGCGCACGCAATGGGCCGGCCCCCTTTGCGTCGTCGCCCCTTTCTTGACGCTGGCCGTACGAACGGGTAACCTCGCGTTACCGTGGCGAGGGACGGCATGAGAACCTATCCGAGAACCGCC